>VBJI01000021.1 GCA_005880875.1 Chloroflexota bacterium | reverse complement strand
GATGGATCGGCAGCGCGGCCGTCGCGCTGCTCCTGATCGCCGTCGGGATCCAGCATCTGCCCCTGCCGGCGGGCCCAGCCGCGACGTCCAGTTCGTCGGGCACCATCAGCGGAGGCCTGGGGCAGGGTCCAACCACGCTCAGCCACAAGGCCGCCGCCCCCGTGGCGGCGCCCGCCATCTCGTCGAACGATCAGCTGTTCAATGGACAGGCGGCCACTGCATCCGCGAGTGTCGCGACGGCAGTGGACCCGGCCAATCGCCATCGCATGATCGTCGGTACCGACCGCGCCTCCTACTCGATAACCGCGCAGATGCGGGTCACGATCGAGCTGCAGGGCTCACCGTCCACATCCACGAACAGCGGCGACCAGGGCCTCACCCTGACGCTGGTCCGCAACGGAACGGGGGTGGCGCTCGATCCGGTCGGCGCCATCAGCAACAACGGCACGCCGGTGTTCGGTGGGACCTATGACCTGGGCGGTTTGGGCCTGCCGGGCACCGGCGACTACCGGCTGGAGGCGACCTGGATGATTCCCGACGGCTCGGGACGCGTGCTCCAGGCGTCCATCCCCGTCGCGCTGAATTAGCTCTTTTCCGGCGGGGGCGGGCCCTCCAGGTCGGGCAGGTCCATGCTGTTGATCAGCTCTTTGAAGATGGAGAGTTTGTCTTCTTCTTCTTCCTCTTTCTCGGGGAAGACGCCGGCCTTGTCGAGCACGTCCTGGGAGACCATGATGGGGCACGTCATCCGGACGGCCAGCGCGATCGCGTCGCTGGGTCGGGAGTCGATCTCGACTTCTTTGCCATTGACCGCGAGAAACAGCCGGGCAAAGAAGACTTCATTCGTCAAGGAGGTCACCTGGATTTTCTTGAGCCGCATCTCGGCGCTCTGCAGGATGTTGGCCAGCAGGTCGTGGGTGATCGGGCGTTCGGGCGTGATCCCCGTGATCTTCAGCGCGATCGCATTGGCTTCATAGATGCCGATCCAGATCGGTAGATAGCGGTCCGTCTCTTTTTCCTTCAGGATCACCACATGCTGCCCGCTGGGCATATGCACGCGGATGGAGTCGACCTGCATTTCGACGAATTTTGCCATCCTGAATTCGAGCCTATCTTACCATCGGATTTTTCACAGACTGACCACGCTGTGCGGCTTCTGACGCACCATCTGTTGTCAGGCCCGCGTGTCTAAACTTTGATGGTGACGGAGCCGCAAACCAAGCTTCGGCTTGTCCTGATCGATGGCCACTCGCTGGTCTATCGCGCCTTCTTCGCGCTACCGTCCCTGACCGACCGGGACGGGCGCGTGGTCAATGCTGCCTACGGATTTACATCCATGCTCCTGCTGGCGCTGCAGGAGCATCCGGATTACGTGCTGGCCTCCTTCGACCTGGGCGGCCGCACCTTCAGACACGAAGAGCTGGAACAGTACAAGGCGACCCGGCGACCCACTCCGCCGGAGCTGTCGTCGCAGTTTCCGCTCACGCGTGAGATCGTGCGCGCCTTCGGGATCCCGATCTACGAGCTGCAGGGGGTGGAGGCCGACGACATCATCGGCACGCTGGTGACGCAGGCGCGCGAGCGCGGCTTGCACAGCACGATCGTGACCGGCGACCTTGACGCGCTGCAGTTGGTGAACGAGGACGTCGACGTGCTGACCAGCAAGCGAGGCGTGTCGGAAACGGTGCTCTATACACCGGATCGGGTTCGCCAGCGCTATGGGCTGGAGCCGGCCCAGACGGTCGATTTGAAGGGGCTGGTGGGCGACGTCTCGGACAACATCCCGGGCATCCGTGGGATCGGCGAGAAGACCGCCATCAAGTTGATTCAAGAGTTCGGCTCGGTCGAGAACCTGGTCGCGAGCCGGGCCCGCGTCACCCCGCCGAAGGTCAAGAAGCTGCTGGAGGAATTCGGCGACCAGGCGCTGCTCAGCAAGAAGATGGCCACCATCGTGCGCAGCATCGACGTCACGTTGGACCTGACGCATGGCTCCGCCCAGGACTACCGGCCGGACGCGGCCCGGACCATGCTCGCGGACCTCGGCTTTCGCAGCCTGGCGGCCCGCGTCCCCACCACCTGGCGCGACGGCAGCACGATGTCGGCTCCGCCCATCTTCGCGCCGATCAGCGACAGGCCCAGCCAGCCGGTGCAACCCACCCTCGCCCTCGAGAGCGCGCCCGCCGAGGCGGTCACGATCGTGCGCCAACCGGCTGACCTGGAACGATTGGTGGTCGCCTTCGCCGCCGCCGACCGCGCCGGGTTCCAGGTGGTGACGGTCGATGACGTGCCGCGCCGCGGACGGATCGCCGCGGTAGTCGTCGGCCTCGCGGACCAGGTCTTCTACGTGCCGCTGGCGCACGAGCAGGAGCGCTGCCTCGAGCTCCGCGATGTGCTGAACCGCTTCGCCCCCAGTCTGCGGAGCGCTCGCCCCTCGAAGCTCGGGTTCAACCAGAAGGCGGATTACCTGGCGCTGCGGGCGCACGGGATCGAGCTGCGCGGCATCGACTGGGACCTGCTGGTGGCCGCCTATTTGCTCAACTCGGGCGTTCGGTCTCCCAGCCTGGAGGCGCTCGCCTCGGACGTGCTGCATCGCACCATCGAGGGGCGCGAAGCGCTCTTTGGTAGCGGCAAGACCGCCATGACCTGTGACCAGGTGGAGATCGCGCGCGCCGCGGCGTTCTTTGGGGAGCGGATGCGGGTGATGCTGGAGCTGGCGCCGCGGCTGCAATCCGAGCTGGAGCGGCTCAAGAATGCGGCGCTGTTTCGTGATCTCGAGATGCCGCTGGTTCCCGTGCTCGCCGAGATGGAGCTCGCCGGGGTGTCGGTCGACCTGGAATATCTCCAACAGGTCTCGCGCGAGCTCTATGAGCAATTACAGCGTCTCGACCAGGAGATCGCCGACGTCGCCCACGGGCCGATCAATGTCAATTCGCCGCAGCAGCTGGCCCGATTTCTCTTCGAGGACCTGAATCTGCCAGGCGGCCGGAAAACCAAAAGCGGCTACTCGACCGATGCGAACGTGCTCGAGGGGCTGCGCGACCAGCATCCCGTCGTCGGGAAGATCCTGGAATTTCGCCAGCTCAGCAAGCTCAAGGGCACTTACGTCGACGCCCTGCCGTTGCTGGTCGACGCCAGGACGCATCGGGTCCACACGAGCTTCAATCAGACCGTCGCGGCCACCGGCCGTCTCTCCTCGTCCGATCCCAACCTGCAGAACATTCCGATCCGCACCGAGGTGGGCCAGAAGGTGCGGCGGGCCTTCATTCCCGGCCGCTCCGGTGACGCCATGCTCTCGGCTGACTACTCGCAGATCGAGCTGCGCGTGCTGGCGCACATGACGGACGATCCGGTTCTCGTCGACGCCTTTGCCCGCGGCGAGGACATCCATGCGCGCACCGCCGCCGAGGTCTTTGGGATAGCCCAGACTGACGTGACTCCCAATCAACGGCGTCTCGCCAAGGTGGTGAACTTCGGCCTCTTCTACGGACTCAGCGACTTTGGCCTGGCGCGCGACACCGGCATGTCGACCGAGGAGGCGCGGATATTTATTGATGCGTATTTTCGGGCTTACAATCGGGTGCGCGAGTTCCTGGAAGGCATCAAGATCCAGGCCCGCGAGCAGGGCTACGTCGAGACCCTGCTGCAGCGCCGCCGCTACATCCAGGACATCCGCTCACCGAATCGGATGTTGCGACAAGCGGCCGAGCGGATCGCGATCAACATGCCGGTCCAGGGTTCGGCGGCCGACATCATGAAGCTGGCGATGATCAGGCTGCAGCGGTACCTGCACGACGAGAACCTGGACAGTCGCATGATTCTCACCGTGCACGATGAGCTGGTCTTCGAAGTCCCGCCGGGCGAGCGCGATCGCTTGATCGAGGTCGTCCCGGACCTGATGGCGACGGCGTATCCACTCAACGTCCCGGTGCAGGTGGACCTCAAGCTGGGCCCTAACTGGCAGGACATGGAACGGGTCCGGCTGGTGGCGGCAAAAGCCTAGACCCATGCCGGAGCTTCCGGAAGTCGAGACTGTGGTTCGCGACCTGCGGCCGCAGTTGAGTGGCCGAAAGATCGCTTCCGCGCAACTGACCCGCGATCCCCTGATCAGCGGCCGTCTGATCCGCTACCCGAGCCCGCCGACGTTCGTTCGGCGGCTGCGCGGCCGGACGATCAAGACCGTCGAGCGCCGGGGCAAGTACATCGTCATGCCGCTCGACCAGGACGGCGAGCGGCTGGTGGTGCACCTGGGGATGACCGGCCACTTACGCGTCTGGGAGCCTGAAGAGGCGACCGTCAAGCACACGCACTTTCGAGCATTGCTCGATAGTGGCCTGGAATTGCGCTACGACGATCAGCGCCAGTTCGGACGGCTGCTACTCGGCCAGCACGACGAACTGGTCGCCGCCCGGGCCTTCCCCGCCCGCCTGGGCCCCGAGCCGATCCACGGGGATCTGACCGAGGCCGAGTTCGAAAGGCTGATCCGGGCCCGCCGCCGGCCGGTGAAATCGGCGCTATTGGATCAATCGTTTCTCGCCGGGGTGGGCAATATCTACGCCGACGAGGCATGTTTTCGCGCGGGAATCCGTCCTAGCCGATGGACGCATCGTCTCACTGTGCGTGAACGCCGGGCGCTCTACTCGGCGATTCAGGAGGTTCTCGAGAACAGCATTGCGGCACGAGGCTCGTCGATCATCAATTACGTCGACGCCTTTGGGCTGCGCGGCTCTAACCAGGAGAGGCTGCTCGTCTATGGACGCAGCGGCGAGCCCTGTCTGAGATGCGGGACGCCATTGCAGGGCACCCGGCTGGCCGGCCGCGGCACCGTTTACTGCCGCAAGTGCCAGCGCTGACCCGGCCCCGTTGGCCGCGCCTCAGCCGCCGCCTGATGATCACCGCGGGTGCCTTCCTTGGGGCCTTCGTGCTCATCACCGCGCTGGTGATCGCCGGCGTCTTCGATGGCGCCAACCTGCGGCTGACGCACTATCTGCAGAATCGCGGCAGCTACGGCCAGGATCTCGGGCTGGGCATCTTCTCGTATCTGGGCAGCATCGAGGTGACACTCCTGATTGCCGCCTTGCTCGGCCTGGCCTTGTTCCGTGGACTGCGGCTGCTCGCCGTGCTGCCGATGGCCTTCATCCTGCTCGGCTCCGCGCTGGAAATCCTGGGCAAGCACCTCATCACCAGTGTCGCGCCGGGAAAGGCATTTCAGCGATTCCCGGATATCCTGCCAACCTTCAGCCACAACGTCGGGCGGTACTCCTATCCCAGCGGCCACGTGCTGCGAGCCATCCTGGTCTATGGCCTCGTGCTCTACCTGGCCGAGCGCTGGGAGCTCTTCGGCCGGGACAGCTCACGCCTCAGTCCGATCCTGGTCCTGGTGATGTTTTTCGTCGGCTACGGCGTGGTCTATCTGGTCAATCCGGGCCACCACGCTGACCTGGCGGACTAGGCACCTCGTCCACCCAGGGGCACGACGACCCGACGCGCAAAAAGAAAATTCTGTGTCGTCCTGATCGCGACATATAGCTGTCGCAGCCATGGTTCACGATGGGAGCATGGCTGCGATTGGCGCAGAGGTAGCGACCAAAAACGCTCGGCTGACGGCGATCACCCACCACCTCAACGCCGCGATCAGCCTGGCGAGGGGATACATCGAGGAGGTCGACGGGTCAGACCTGGGCGAGGTGCTGATCCTCCTACGGGAAGTGGGGATCGATCCGCTCGAGGCGGTCTTCGCGCAGGGGCTGCGGCGTTTCGACCAATCGGGAGAGTACACCGCGGATGGCGCGGTCGGCCTGGTGGGCTGGCTCCGCTGGAAATGCCGCCTCACCGTCGGCGCGGCCATCGAACGCGTCACCATCGCCCGCCAGGTGGACCAGTTGCCCAAGACCAGCGCGGCCTTTGCCAGCGGGGCGCTGGGCTATCAGCACGTGGCGGCGCTCGCGCGCACGGCCGAACACGTTGGCGCCGCGGCGGTGCGCAACGAAGAGGGCACCCTCCTGCGGGCGGCCGGGACGATGGATCCCGGCCAGTTCACCGGCGTGGTCAAGCACCTCGAGCACCGGGTGGATGGCGAGGCGGCGCTGGCCGAGGCGAACCGCGCGCACGATCGGCGCTACTTGCACATCGGCGAGCCGGTCGACGGCCTCGCCCGGATTGACGGTCTGCTGGATGGCGAGCAGGTCGCGACCCTGCGGACCGCGATGAATCCCTACCTGAAGCCCCTGAAGACCGGCACCCGGACGCCCGGGCAGCGGGCCGCCGACCGCGCTGATCGAGGTATGTCGCAGGGGCAGCCGGCGAGCCGACGGCGCCGGGCCGCGTCCGCAGCTGATCATCCGGGCCACCCTCGACACGCTGGCCGGCACGCTCGGAGCTCCGGCGGGCGAGTCCGCGGTGTACTCGCTCGATTTGTCGAAACGCCGCAGCCCCTGCGCGAAGACCGCCTCGAGCGGATCGATCCCCATTTCGCGGATCAGGATCAGGACTTCGCCCAGGTCGGACCCGTCAGCCTCCGCGATGTAATCGCGAGTTAGGCTCACCGCCATGCTGAGGTGGTGCTTGATGGCCATGAGGCGAGTGGTCGGTCTGCCGACTGCGGCGGCTAACGCGGCCATGCTTCCATCGTGAGGCATGGTTACGACAGCTGTCTGTCGCGATTTCGGCAGGTTGCAAAACGAGGGCAAGAACCTGTCATGAAGGGGCTTGGCGAAGGGCGATCTCCTCGGGCGGGGTGTCCGGCCAGGCCACCCTGGGGATGTTTGTTTCTGGCGGGGCAAACCTACAATTGAAGGGATGCCAAGATTCGCGTTCACGGCTGGCTTCTCGCCCGCCGGCGGCCAGCCGGAGGCCATCCAAAAGCTGGCCGAGGGGGTCGACAAGGGCCTGAAACACCAGGTCCTGCTCGGCGTGACCGGCTCCGGCAAGACGATGGTGGTCGCCCAGATGATCCAGGAGATCCAGCGGCCCACGCTCGTCATGTCGCCCAACAAGACCCTGGCCGCCCAGCTGTGCAGCGAGTTCCGGTCGTTTTTCCCCCAGAACTCCGTCGAGTACTTCGTCAGCTACTACGACTACTACCAGCCGGAGGCCTACATCCCCCGGACCGATACGTACATTGAGAAAGATTCGTCTCGCAACGACGAGATCGACCGGTTGCGCCAGTCGGCCACCCGGGCGCTGCTCACCCGCCGCGACGTGATCGTGGTGGCCAGCGTGTCCTGCATCTACGGCGTCGGCTCGCCTGAGGATTACCTGGGCGAGTCGATCGAGATCCACGCCGGCGAGGGCTTCCGCCGGGATATCTTCCTGCGCAAGCTCACCAACCTGCAGTTTCAGCGTAACGACGTCGACTTTGGACGGTCCCGCTTCCGGGTTCGTGGCGACACGGTGGACGTCCAGCCCTCGTACGATCAGATCGCCACCCGGGTCCAGTTCAACGGCGACGAGATCGAGCGGATCGTCCAGATCGATCCGCTGACCGGCGAGCTGATCGGCGACCTGGAGACGTTCCAGGTCTTCCCGGCCACCCACTATGTGACACCACGGCAGAAGCTGCTGCACGCGCTCGACGCTATCAACGAGGAGCTCGAGGAGCGGGTCGGGTGGTTCGAGAGCCAGGGCAAATTACTGGAGGCGCAACGGCTGCGCCAGCGAACCATGTTCGACATGGAGATGATGCGCGAGACCGGGAGTTGTGCCGGCATCGAGAACTATTCCCGCCATCTCACCGGCCGGCGGCCCGGCCAGGAGCCCTACACCCTGATGGATTTCCTGCCGGAGGACACCCTGGTCGTGGTCGACGAGTCGCACGTCGGCGTGCCCCAGGTCGGCGGCATGTACGGCGGCGACCGGTCGCGGAAGATCCCGCTCGTCGATTACGGCTTCCGTCTGCCGTCGGCGCTCGACAACCGACCGCTGACGTTTGCCGAGTGGGAGCGCAAGGTCCAACAGGTGGTCTACGTGTCGGCCACGCCGGGCCCCTACGAAGAGCAACGCTCGCAGCAGACGATCGAGGTTCTCATCCGGCCGACGGGGCTGGTCGATCCAACGGTCGAGATCCGGCCGACGAAGGGCCAGATCGATGACCTGCTGGGTGAAATCAAAAAACGCGTCGACAGGCAGCAGCGCACCCTGATCACCGTGCTGACGAAGAAAATGGCGGAGGACCTGACGGACTACCTGCGCGAGACGGGCATCAAGGTGAACTATCTGCACTCCGACGTCGACACCCTGGAGCGAGTCGAGATCTTGCGCGACCTGCGGCTGGGGGTCTTCGACGTGCTCGTCGGGATCAACCTGCTTCGGGAGGGGCTGGACCTGCCGGAAGTCGCGTTCATCGCGATCCTGGACGCCGACAAGGAGAGCTACCTGCGTGACGCGCGCTCGCTGATCCAGACGATCGGCCGGACCGCCCGCAACGTCGACGGGCATGTGATCCTGTACGCCGATAGCATCACCGGTTCGATGCAACGCGCGATCGACGAGACCGACCGGCGCCGCAGCATCCAGACCGCCTACAACGAGGAGCACGGGATCACGCCATGAGATCGAGCGCCTGATCAAGGACCTGGAACGGAAGATGAAGGTGGCAGCCCGTGACCTGCAGTTCGAACGCGCGGCGGAGTTGCGCGACCGGCTGGTTGGCTTGCGGCGCGACGCGATGGAGTATCGCGAATCGCTGCCCCCCGCCGCCGCGGCCGAGTCAGGGATGTGGCGCAAGCCGAAGACCAGCCGGATGAGGGCACGGGTCCATGGCTAAGCCCGAGAAGGCAGCCGGACAGCACACCGAGATCGTGATTCGCGGCGCGCGCGAGCACAACCTGAGAGACATCGATCTCACAATCCCGCGCGACAAGCTGGTGGTCTTCACCGGACTGTCGGGATCGGGCAAGTCGTCACTTGCCTTCGACACGATCTACGCGGAAGGGCAGCGCCGCTACGTCGAGTCGCTCTCCTCATACGCCCGCCAGTTCCTGGGCCAGATGGACAAGCCCGACGTCGACCAGATCGACGGGCTGTCGCCGGCGATCTCGATCGACCAGAAGGGGGCCAGTCACAACCCGCGGTCGACGGTGGGCACCGTGACCGAGATCTACGACTATTTGCGGCTGATGTACGCGCGGATCGGCCACCCCCACTGCCCGATCAGCGGGCACGAGATCACCCGCCAGACCACCGAGCAGATCGCCGACAAGGTGATGGAATTTCCCGCCGGGAGCCGGGTCATGATCCTGGCGCCCATCGTCCGCGATCGCAAGGGCGAACACCACGAGGTGCTGGCGGAGGCGCGCAAGGCCGGCTTCGTGCGCGCCCGGGTCGATGGCAACCTATACGAACTAACTGAGCGCGTCCAGCTGGACAAGAACAAGAAGCACAACGTCGAGATCGTCGTCGATCGTCTGGTTATTGAGCCGCAGGGCATCAGCCGGCTGCGCGAATCCGTCGAGACGGCGGCGAAGATGGCCGCCGGCCTGGTGTTGGTGGTCCGCGCCGACGGGAAAGGGGAGGAGCAGCTCTTCAGCCAGAATTTCGCCTGCCCCTACGACGGCTTCTCCATGGAAGAGTTGGCCCCCCGAAATTTTTCTTTCAACAATCCACACGGCGCCTGCCCCGCCTGCACCGGGCTGGGCAGCAAGCTCGAGATCGATCCGGACCTCGTCATCCCAGACAAGAATCGGCCGCTCAGCGACGGCGCGATCCGCACCCTGGGCCGGTCGTCGTATTTCTATAACGACCTGGTCGAGGCCGTGGCCCGGCGCTACAAGATCCCGATGGACAAGCCGTTCGGGAAGCTGACTCTCAAAGAACGGCAAATTATTCTCTATGGCAACAACGGCGATCCATTGCGGGTGAAGTACTTCAACAGCGAGGGACAGCGGCGTTGGTACGAGACCTCATATGAGGGTATCGTTCCCAACCTCGAGCGGCGCCATCGGGAGACCGAGTCGGAGTTCATCCGCGCGGAGATCGAACGGCTGATGACACCGCGGCCCTGTCCGGTCTGCAAGGGGAAACGGCTCAAGCCCGAGTACCTCGCGGTCACGGTCAACGGTCGGTCGATCATGGACGTGTGTGAGCTCTCGATCGATGTGGCCCAGCAGTGGTTCGCCAACCTCGAGCTGCCCGAGCGGGAAACGCTCATCGCCCGCGGCATCCTCAAAGAGATTCGGGAGCGGCTGCAGTTCCTGGTCGATGTGGGTCTCGATTACCTGAACATGGCCCGCTCGGCCGATTCGCTCTCCGGCGGCGAGGCGCAGCGGATTCGCCTGGCGACCCAGATCGGCTCGAAGCTGATGGGGGTGCTGTACATCCTGGATGAGCCGTCGATCGGCTTGCACCAGCGCGACAACCGGAAATTGATCAACACGTTGCTCTCCCTGCGCGACATCGGCAACACGGTCGTGGTCATCGAGCACGATGAAGAGACCATGCGGACCGCGGACTTCATCGTCGATATCGGTCCGTTGCCCCAGCGCCGCCGCAAGGGCAACGGCCAGATGATCGTGGTCCGGGGCGCCACCGAGAACAACCTGAAGAACATCGACGTCTATTTCCCACTGGGCAAATTGATCTGCGTCTCCGGGGTGAGTGGCTCCGGCAAGAGCACGCTGGTGAGCGACATCCTGTACCGGCGGATGGCGCAGCACTTCTATCGAGCCAAAGACCGGCCCGGTGCCGCCCGCGAGGTCTCTGGACTGGGATTCATCGACAAGGTGATCAACGTCGACCAGTCGCCCATCGGCCGCACCCCGCGGTCGAACCCGGCGACCTACACCGGTGTCTTCACCTACATTCGGGAGCTTTTCGCCGAGATGCCCGAGGCGCGAGTCCGCGGCTACAAGCCGGGACGGTTCAGCTTCAACGTCAAGGGCGGCCGCTGCGAGAATTGCGAAGGTGACGGGATCATCAAGATCGAGATGCATTTCCTGCCGGACGTCTACGTGCCATGCGAGGTCTGCAAGGGGAAGCGCTACAACAAGGAAGCCCTCGAGGTCACCTATCGGGGCAAGACGATCGCGGACGTGCTCGATATGAGCGTCGAGGAAGCCACGGAATTTTTCGACCGCATCCCGCGGATCAAGCGCAAGCTGCAGACGCTCTGTGAGGTCGGCCTGGGCTACATCCGGATGGGGCAGCCGGCGACGCAGCTGTCCGGGGGCGAGGCGCAGCGGGTCAAGCTCACGGAAGAGCTCAGCCGGCGCGATACGGGAAAAACGTTCTATATCCTGGACGAGCCGACCACCGGTCTGCACTTCGCCGACATCGAGCGGCTGCTCAACGTGCTGCACCGGCTGGTCGACGCCGGCAACACGGTGGTCGTGATCGAGCACAACCTGGACGTGCTCAAGACGGCCGACCACATCATCGACCTGGGACCGGAGGGCGGGGACAAGGGCGGCCAGGTGGTGGCGGCCGGCACGCCGGAGGAGATCGTCCGGAACCGCCGCTCGTATACGGGTGAGTATCTCAAGCGGGTCCTCGATACGGAACTCGCGATAGCCTGAGGTCGATGGCGACCAGAGCCACTCCGATCACGGAGCGGCCCGATTATCTTCGCGAGCGGCTCAAGGCCCTGCCGGAAACGCCCGGCGTCTACCTGATGCGCGATGCGCAGGCCCGCGTCATCTATGCCGGCAAGGCGCTCAGCTTGCGCAACCGGGTGCCGAACTATTTCCAGGCCTCCAGCGTGTTGCCCGAGCATATCGCCGCCATGGTCGCCCGGGTCTTCGACTTCGAGGTGATCACCACGGCAACGGAGAAAGAGGCCCTGGTGCTCGAGCAGACCATGATCAAGCGGCATCGTCCCCGCTTCAACATCCGTCTGCGGGATGACAAGAACTATCTGTACATCAAATTGCCCCTCAACGAAGACTTCCCACGCATCACCCTGGTCCGCCGCCCCGGGACCGACGGCGCCCGATACTGGGGCCCCTACACCCACGCGATCGCGCTGCGGACAACCTTGAAAACCGTGCGGCGGGTGATTCCGTACCGGAGCTGCAAGGACTCCGAGTTCGCGCTCGGCCGTCCCTGCTTTTACTACCACCTCAATCTCTGC
>VBJI01000190.1 GCA_005880875.1 Chloroflexota bacterium | reverse complement strand
GGGTTCGAGATCAGGGGCACCACGAAGCCGATCGTCGGCCTTTTCGGCCCGCTGCTGTTATTGCTGGCCGAGCCGCAGCCGGCCAGCACGAGCATGGCGATGATCGCTGCGACGCATAACGCTTGTCGGGTTCTTGCCATTGTTGACGCTCCTCCGCTTCTTGAGGTCCTGCCGGCTGTTGTCTGAGCCCCCTCCGTGTCGATGCGCCGCAGCCCTGTGTTGCTGCGTATATTGTATTATTCATACAGGCGGCCGGACAATTGTCAATACTGAAGGCGCCGGTGCAGACTCTGGCTATGACTCCCCGCCTGGCTCCACTCAGTGACCAGCGCTCGCTCCAGGAGCGCACCTACCAGGCGCTTCGCGAAGCCCTGCTCGAAGGCCAGTACCTTCCTGGTCAGCGAATCTTCGAAGCGGAGATCGCCCAGCTCCTCGCGGTCAGTCGAAACCCGGTCCGGGAGGCAGTCCGCCGCCTCCAGCAGGACGGCCTGCTGGAGGTCCGTCCTCGGAGTGGCATCTACGTCGCCAGCCTGCCCGCGAATGAGGTCGAAGATGTCTACCGGCTGCGCGCCGCCCTCGAAGGGGTGGCAGCCGCGCTCGCGGCTGAGCGGATGACCACCCAAGAACTCGAAGAGCTGGGCCGGATCCTGCGCATCGGAGAGCGGGAAGCCCGTCCACTCCGGCCCGATGGGTCGGCTTCAGCGACAGTTGCCCGAGCCGACCGCTTCCACCACGCGATTCACGCCGGAGCACGAAGTCCGCGTCTATCCAAACAACTCGAACTGATCTACGCCCAGGTGATGCACTTCCGCAATCTCACGCTGCGCATGCCGGGTCGGGCCGATGCAGCCTCACACGGGCACGAGCAACTCTATGCAGCCCTGATCAAGCGCAACGTGGCCGAAGCCGAGCGCGTCATGCGCGAGCACGTCAATGGCGCCCGAGCCATGCTGATGCAGCATCTTGCCGATGTCGCACACGAGGCAGAGTCCAGACCCGTCGGTGACGGCCTCGACTAGGTAACCACCGCCTGGCGCAGCAGCCGGCGGACATCGGCGGGGAAGATCGGCATCTCGGTGATTCGTATGCCAAACGGCGCCAAGGCGCCGTCGGTAAGCGGAAATCCATGAAGCTGGTCGTCTGTGGCTGACCCGTCTCGTCCCAGCGCAACCGCTCGAGGAGGGCGCCGCCGATGCCCTGGGCCACCCCACCCATGATTTGGCCTTCGACGATCGCTGGGTTGATAATGCGGCCGCAATCATGGACGACGATGTACTTGAGGATCTGGACCCGGCCGGTCTGCGGATCGACCTCGACCGTTGCGGCGTGCACGCCGCTGCCATAGAGCTGCTGGCCGGCTCCGAAGTAGCCACGCGCCTCGAAGGTCGGCGCCGGGGCAGGCTTCGTTTTCGCACGCAGCAGCGCATCGCCATACGCGGGACCGACCACCATCCCATCGCGTTCTCCCGGATAGCCGATCGGGTTCGCCATCATGGCCACGTCACGAAGAGAAACCGAACGGTCCGGTGAACCGGCGACGTGGACCTGACCAGCCTGGATGATGACGTCGGCAGAATTGCACTCGAACAGGTCGGCGGCGTACTGCACGATCTGCCGCTTGAGCTCCGTCGCCGCCGCCGCGACCGCGTTGCCGGCCAGCAAGAGTGAACGGCTCCCGAAGGTACCGATTCCGTCCTCGACGCGTGCCGCATCGCCTTCGCGGACGACCACCTGATCGAACTGCACCCCAAGCGTGTCGGCCGCAATCTGCGCGAAGGAGGTCTGATGTCCCTGGCCTTGAGAGGCGACGGCAACGTCGAAGATGACGCGTCCGCTCTCCTCGAGCTTGGCGCGACAACTCTCATAGGGGGCCGGTCCGGTGGCCTCGACGTAGGTCCCCATCCCCATGCCCAGGTAGCGCCCCTCCTTGCGCGCCTCGGCCTGTTGCTGGCGAAACCGCATCGGATCGAGATGCCGCAACGCCAGCTCGAAGCCCGCCCCAGCCTCTGCGCAACCGCGCAGATCAGCCGCTCCATGACGAAGACGGCGTGCGGCCGTCCGGCACCGCGATAGGGGCTGACCGGTGGCTTGTTCGTATAGAGGATGCGCGCCTGGACGTCGTAAGCCTTGATCCGGTACTGGCCAAGCACGTGGGTAGAGGTATTCGCCGGCACCGCGATGCCGTACGGAATGTACGCGCCGGTGTCGTGGACGAAGCTGGTGCGGACGGCGAGGATCCGGCCCTGCTGATCGAAGGCGACTTCGGCCTCGTGAATCTGGCCGCGCTCCTGATTCGCGCTGATGAAGTGCTCGAGGCGATCTTCCTGCCACTTGACCGGGCGGCCGAGCAGCTTGGCCGCGTATGGGATTACCAGCTCCTCGGGATAGAACAGCATGATCTTGGTGCCAAAACCCCCGCCGACATCGGGCGCGACCACATCGACCTGCTCCTGTGATAGGCCGAGCATCTTCGCGAGGCCGTGCATGATGGCGACTGGCGCCTGTGTCGAGTCCCAGACCTGCAAGTGCTCCGTTCTCCGGTCCCAATCTGCGAGCACCCCGCGCGGCTCAATGGGGCTCGCCAGACTCCGCTCGATCGACAGCCGCCGCTTCTCCCGGAACGGCGCCTGTGCGAAGGCTTCCTCGACATCGCCGATCGCATCGTGGATCTGACCGGCCAGGTTGCCGGGAACATCGTCATGGACTCGCTGGGACACGCGGTCCGCGCTGGACAGTTCCACCACAGCCGGCAGCGGCTCATAATCGATCTCGACGAGCCCGGCGGCGTCCTCGGCCCGATAACGGTCGTCCGCGACGACCATGACTATGGTCTCGCCGACATAGTGGACGCGGTCAACCGCGAATGGATGCTGCGTCTTTGGATGCGTGAGGGCTGGATTCGGGCCGAGTAAAGGCAGGGGCCGGTTGAGCTTGCCGAGATCCTCCCCGCTCAGGACCAGTTTGACGCCCGGCGCCGCCCGCGCCGCGTCGATATTGATCGACCGAATCCGCGCGTTGGCGTGCTGACTTCGAACGAAGGCGGCATGCAACTGATGGGGCAGATCGATGTCGTCAAGGTACCGGCCGTTGCCGCGGAGCAGCCGCTCGTCTTCGACCCTGCCGATCGCTCGCCCGATATGTCCGTCCACCGGCTGCCGGATCATCGGCCGGCGGTGGCGACGGCCGGGCGACTGCGGTGCTGCTCCGCTTTAACCGCCGCCTGCGCCGCTCTCACGATGTTCCGGTATCCGGTGCAACGGCAGAGGTGCCCATCGAGGGTGGTCACGATGTCGTCCTCCGTCGGACTGGGCTGATGCTCGATCAGCGCCGTCAGCGACATGAGGATCCCGGACGTGCAGAAGCCGCATTGCAGTCCGTGCTCCTCATGGAACGCCTTCTGCAGCGGCGTCAGCGGCTGGCCGTCGGCGGCCAGTCCCTCGACGGTGACAATTGCTGTCCCATTCGCCTCCACCGCAAGCATCAAGCAGGAGCGCACGGCCTTGCCGTCGATCATCACCGTGCAGGCGCCGCAGACGCCGTGCTCGCAGCCGACATGCGTGCCAGTGAGCCCCAGCTGGTGGCGCAGGAAATCGGAGAGCAGCAACCGGGGTTCGACCGTTGCGGTCTGCTCGACGCCATTGACCGTGCACCGAACTGGCACCGCCAGGCTTTCGAGCCCGCTCACGCGGCAACTCCTCGACTTGCGCCCTCGTTGACGGCATCGGTAAGGGCGCGGACCAGCATCACTTCACAGAGTTCCTGGCGATATGCCTGCTCCGAGTCGCCGGCCGGCTCAGAGGCCAGCTCCCGGCGCGTCATTTGCGCAGCCTCGCGGATGGCCTCGTTCGTGACCCGGTTTCCATGCAGCATTGCCGCCGCTGCCGCTGACCGCCTCGGCGAGGGGGTCGCGCCGAACACTAGCGCCACCGCCTGCTCGACCACACCATCGCGGTTCAGCCGCAGGGTGCAGGCCGCTCCCGCAAGCGCGAAGTCACCCCGCCGATGGGCAAACTCGCGAAAGCCCCAGCGTGTTCCGGCCGCGGGGATTGTGAAGGCCACCTCCTCGAGGATCTCGTCAGGGGCCAGGTCGGTGCTGAGAAATCCGTGAAAGAAGCCGTTCGCTGATGCGGTTCGAGTACCGGCTGAGCCCCGAACTTTCAGCTCCGCGTCGAGCAATACGCAAACGGCTGGGAGTTCGGCCGAGGGGTCGGCGTGCGCCAGGCTTCCGCCGATTGTCCCGCGGTTACGAATCTGGACGTGGCCCACCCAGTGACAGGCTTCCGTCAAGAGCGGCAGCGCCGCCGCCACCGCGTCCGATTCTTCGATATCGCGGGTCCGCGTCGTGGCTCCGATCCGCAGGCGGTCGCCGTCGCGGCGGATGTAAGCGAGCTCTGCAATACCTTTAATATCGACCAGACGCCGGGGGTAGGCGAGCCGGAAGTTCAGCAGCGGGATCAGGCTCTGGCCGCCGGCCAGCACCTTACTTTCCTTAGCAGGATCCGCCAGCAACCGCACGGCCTCATCGAGGCTGGATGGCCGCACGTATTCAAATGCGGGTGGCTTCACGGGATTATATTGTATACGCCGCTTGCGTTTCTCCCGATCCCTCACACTGTCGAGTGCACTCTTTCTCTGCGCCCTCACCCTGCGCCCACAGATCATTGGCGTGGCCCCCCTCTTCCCACTGATCCAGCAAGACCTTCACCTTCCGCATACCGTCGTCGGCCTTCTCGGGACCGTGCCGGTTCTCTGCATGGGCGTGTTCGCGCCGCTGGCTCCATTTCTTCGGCATCGCCTGCGCACCTTGCCCGCGATCACCGCCAGTCTCGCGCTGATCGCCCTGTTCGGACTCACGCGCAGCCTCACGCCTGGTGCGCTGGTACTCGTTCTCTTGACCTTTGGCGTTGGCGCCGGGATCGGCCTGGGCGGCGCGCTACTGCCCGTCGCCGTGAAGGAGCAGTTCCCCGATCAGTCGGTGCGGACCAGCGGGATTTACGCATCCGGCATCCAGCTGGGCTCCACAATCTCGGCCGCCGCCGCGGTCCCACTCGCCATCGCCCTGGGCGGCTGGCGCAGCGCCCTGCTCGCGTTTTCGCTCGCCACCGCAGCCTTGACCATTGCTTGGGTCGGACTGACCCGATCGGCCTCAACAGAGGCAGCCGCGAACGCGCGCCCGCGCTTTGCCTTCAACAACCCGATCGCCTGGCGGCTGGCGCTCGCGTTCGCGCTGTTCGGCATCTTCTATTACGGTCTGAGCGCCTGGTTGACAGCGGCCTACGTGGCGCGTGGGTGGTCTCTCCCCCAGGCCGCTGGGCTGGTGGCGGTGGTAAATGCCGGCTCGCTCGTCGGAAGCGTCCTGCTGCCGGTCTTCGCCCGGCGCATCGCCTCGCGAAGCCGCACCGGCGCCATGATGGCGGCGACCCTGGTGGTGGCCAGCCTCGGCATCGCCGCGGTGCCGGCCCTCGCCTTCCTGTGGGCCGGCCTGGCGGGGTTGGCAAATGGCGCGCTCTTTCCCCTGATCATCGCGTTGCCGGTTGAGGCCAGCGAGCAGCCGGATGAGGTTGGCGCCATTTCGGGCGTTATGCTGGGAGCCGGCTACACGCTGGCCGCGATCGCTCCCAGCGGCTTCGGCGCGATCCGCGATCTGACGGGCAGCTTCACCCCGATCCTCTGGCTGATCGTGGTGGCGGCCGTGCTCCTTCTCGCGACGTCGCTCTCCTTTGACGGGATCCGCCGCCCCCGCTACTATTGATCGGGAGTGGGGTTGTATACAAAATACGTCGCGGACGCCAACCCTGGCGTGACGGCACAGGTGGCCCGGTTTGTCGCTGAAACCACCCTGGACGACGTCCCCGAGGCGGTCCGCCACTTCGCCAAGCGTTCGATCCTGGATGGGCTTGGGCTGGCCGTGGCTGGATCCCGAAGCGTCGCCGCCGGCATCGCCCGGCATGTGATCGCGGAATATCGCTGTGCCAATCACGAGGCGTCGGTACTCGGAACCACAGAGCATTTGCCGGCCCGATTCGCCGCCTTCGCCAACGGGCTGGCGATCCACGCGGACGACTACGACGACACCCAGCTCGCCGCCGCCAGCGACCGCGTCTATGGATTGCTCTCACATCCAACGGCGCCGGTGCTGCCGGCCGCCCTCGCGCTCGCCGAGCGCGATGACCGCTCCGGCGCCGAGCTCCTTCTCGCCTACCTGATCGGCGTTGAGGTGACCACCAAAGTGGCGGAGGCCATCGATCCGCGCCACTACGACCAGGGTTTTCACTCAACAGCGACGACTGGCGCCATCGGCGCGGGTGCGGCGGCCAGCCACTCGCTAGGACTCGACCCTGTCCGCACGGCGATCGCCCTGGGCATGGCAGCCTCGCAGGCCGCCGGCCTGCGCGAGAACTTTGGCAGCATGACGAAGCCTTTTCACGCCGGCCGCGCGGCGGAGAGCGGCGTCTTCGCCGGCGAGCTAGCTGCGCGCGGCTTCACCGCGGCGGAAAATATCCTCGAGGCGAAACGCGGATTCTTTCAGGCAGCCGGTGGTGGATACGATGCCGCCGCCATCAACGGCAGACTGGGCCATCCATGGACCTTCCAGGAACCCGGGATTTCCATCAAGCCGCACCCATCCGGCTCATTGACTCATCCCGGCATGGGCGCGTTCGCCGACCTCATCGTCAAGCATGACCTCCGCCCCGACCAGGTTCGCCGGATCACTGTCGGCACCAACCGACACATGCCCAACGCGCTGATCCACCATCAGCCACGCAACGGGCTGCAGGCGAAGTTCAGCATGGAGTTCTGCCTCGCGATCCTGCTGCTCGAGCGCCGGGCGCGGCTCGCCCAGTTCACCGACGAAGTCGTGAACCGCGAGGATGTCCAGCGCCTCATCCGTCGGATCGACTTCGGCGTCGACCCGGAAGCGGAAGCCGTCGGATACAACACCATGACGACGATCATTCGGGTCGAGCTCGCTGATGGCGAAACCCTGGAAACGAGGGCCGCCTTCGGCAAAGGCAGTCCTCAGAACCCGATGTCCGACCAGGAACTGATCGACAAGTTCCTCGACTGCCTGGAGTGGGGCGGTCTCCATCCGGGCCGTGGCCGCGAGATCGCCGACCGCATCCTGCACCTCGACCGAGAGCCGTCCACTCGTCCCCTGCTGGCGCGACTCACCATCCGGGACTAGCCGGCGCCCCGCACGCGCTCCGCGATCGCCCCGCCCACCTCTGTGGTGATGCCGGTGCCTCCCAGATCGGGCGTCCTGGGCCCACCGCGCGCCACGGTCGCCAGCGCCCGCATCACCAGCTCAGCCGCGTGGAGCTCGTTGAGGTGCTCGAGCATCAGCGCGGCCGCCCAGATCGCCGCCATTGGATTCGCGATGCCCTTCCCCGCAACGTCCGGAGCCGATCCGTGTACCGGCTCGAACATGCTCGGGTAATCGCGCTCCGGGTTCAGGTTGGCGGAGGCCGGCAGCCCGAGCGAACCCTGCAGCGCGCCTCCCAGGTCCGTGATGATGTCCCCGAAGAGGTTGCTCGCGACCACGACGTCCAGGCTCTGCGGCGTATTGAC
>VBJI01000189.1 GCA_005880875.1 Chloroflexota bacterium | reverse complement strand
GGCGACTACCTCGGAATGGCCCAGGATCCCACCGACCCCACCGACGTCTGGGCCGTGGGTGAATGGGTACCGACCAACAACACCTGCGTCTGGGGTACGGCCATCGTTCGGCTGACCTTCTCACCGCCCGGGGTCAAGAGCCTCACGCCTTCGGCTGGACCGCCGTTTGGCAACCTCGTCGACATCAAGGGCAGCGATTTCTTCGATCAGCCCTCGACCAGCGTCAAGTTCGGCGCCCAGGCGGCGACTTTCCGCATCATCTCGCCGGATGAGCTGGTGGCGGTCGCGCCCCCATCGTCCGCCACCACGTTTCCCGCTGCCGTCACCGTGACGGTCGCGACGCCGGACGGGTCCAGCGACCCGTCCACCTCGACCTATACCTATATCGTCCGGTCGGAGAGCGTCGCTCCGGCCGTCCCGCCCTCGGTCATCACGACAGCCCGACGATCGAGGGCGTTCTAGGCGACCGACAGTCAAGCCAGTAACCGATCGCGTTATAGAAGAAGGTCGCGCACCATCTGGATGACCTTCAGCATCAGCTGCTGCATCGACGCGAGCGTCTCCCGCTGAACGGTCGTCGGCGAGGTCGCCAGACCGGCGGACGGCCCGCCTGATGGGGTCGGCTGGGACGACCCTATTCGGGGTGCTCGTTCCGGATTCGCCGGTGCGGCGCCGGTGGCACAGGCGCAGGGTGGCACCGTGGGCGGGACCGGATTTCCGCCGCGCAGCGCGTTCGGGGAGGTCCCCGGCACCGCGGTCGCCGGCCTCGATATCGGACTCGGCGACGGACTCGGCGACGGGCTCGGCGATGGGCTCGGCGACGGACTCGGCGGAGGACCGGCGGCTCCGCCATGGTAGGCAACCAGCTGGTTGCCGGCGGCTACGAAAAGATAGCCCTGGCCTGCCCCGAATCCCTGCCATGGTGCGCCCGTTCCATACCCCGGTGCCACCCACATGCTGGAGCCGACGTTGGCGCTCCACAGCTGGCGCCCGCTCACGCCGTCCAGCCCGTACAGGTTGCCGCTGGTCCCCCCGATGTACACGACGCCGTGCACCACAAACGGAGCCGTGCTCAGCGTGCCGTCGCCGGTGAAGCTCCAGGCCAGCTTGCCGGTGGTGGCATCGTGAGCCTCGAGCGTTCCGGTGTTGGCGTAGGCATTACTAACCTGATAGAGGTAGGCGCCGTCGGCGGCCACCGGCGCGTCGGCGGCGAAGGTGCCCAGCACCGCTCCAGTCGCGGCGTCGAAGATCAGATTCCCCTGGTAGTCCCGCTCATAGAGCTTGCCGTTCGCCACCATCGGCGTTTCGCCGGCTCCACAGCTCGTGTAATCCGCGTGATGCCAGATCAGCGAGCCGGTCGATGGATTGAAATCCCAGACCTGGTGACACGTAAAGGTTTCGTAGACGCCAGTCGATGAAACGGCCGGAGAACTGCCGTAACCGCCGGTGAGGTCCTGCTGCCAGCGAATGCTCCCATTGGTTTCATCGATTGCGAACACCTGACCCGCCACGCCGCCATCACTGCCGGTCAGGTAGACGAGGCCGTTCACCGCCGTCGGCGGCGAGTTCACGATGAAGTTGTAGGGCATCGGCATCTCCATCACCCACAGCTTGGCGCCGGTTTTGCCGTCCCATGCTTTCAGCCACCCGGCGGAGTTCAGCGAGAACAGTCGCCCGCCGTCGTAGGCGAGGGCCGCCCAGTGGTCCCCCTGCGTGAGCTCGAGCGGCACCGGGCCCCAAACCACCGCCCCGTCCGACTGGTTCAGCGCGTACAGATGGGTAAAGAGGTGGTCGGCATCGTTGAACGTTCCTGTCGTGATGAAAACCAATCCCTCGGCCACCACCGGGTAGGAGACATGCTCACCGAAATCGATCGACCAGCTTCGACTCAGCGGTGGGGTGAACATCGTGCTCGGGAGATCCCCGGTGTGCTGTGGATTGGCCTGATAGGTAACCGACTGGTCGGCCGTGTTCGCAACCGGCATGAAGCTCGGCGGCGACCAGGGCGGATTTCCCGAGGAGCCGTAGACGAACAGCTTGTGAAAGGCGGGCACGGCCAGCAGTCCCTGGCCGACGGTCAGTCCCGCGAGCGGCGACGAATAGTTGAATTCATCGACTGCAGTGATCGGGTTCCAGAGGTAGTCGCGGTACACCTGCCGGCCGGTGCGCTCGTCCAGCGCGTAGATCACGCCCACCCCGGTGCCGACGTACACAAAGCCGTTGACGACAACGGGCGCCGTAAGGGGGCGGTCTTCCGTGAAGGTCCAGAGCACCTGGTTCGTCGACATGTCTTTTGCCTGCAGCGTCGTGTAGCCGGTGAAGAAGAGTCCGACGGAGCCGTCGATCACCGGGGCGACCGCGCTCACGAACTGGCCCACGCGTTGGCCGGTCTCGCTGTCGATGATCGGGTTCGGGGCCAATGGTTCATCGCGGGCATAGAGCTTCCCGCCGTTGAGCACCGGCGTTTTTCCGCCGCCTCCGGTGCAGGGCGTCTGGTAATGCCACATCTGCGCTCCCGTCGTGGGATTGAAGTCGTAACTCTGGTTGCAGGCGTAGGTCACGTAGACGCCATCGGGGGATACTGCCGGCGAACTGTGGTCCGACCCCATCACGTCCTGCTGCCAGAGCACTGCACCGGTCGCCTCACTCAGGGCCGACACCTGCGCCACGCCACCGCCGCTGGTGTAGACGATCCCCCTGGCGGCCGTGGGCGCTGACGCGAAGCAACCGCAGGTCGTGACGCCGGAGCGGTCGGGTATCTGCTTGCTCCAGAGCAGCGCTCCAGTTTTCGCGTCGTAGGTCCGCATCAGGCCGTCGACGTTGAGGGCAAAGACGCGGCCGTTGTCGTAGGCGGCGTTCGCCCAGGGGTTGGACCCGCCCAGCTCATACGGTCCCCAAACGGTTTTGCCAGTCGCCTGGTCGAGCGCGAACAGCCTGGCGCCGTGCGGCGTTCCGGTCTCGGGGGGCGGATCGGCGACCGTGACATATATCAGGCCTTGTGCGATCAGCGCATAGGAGACCATCTCTCCCAGGTCGACGGACCACTTCCGAACCAGCGCCGGTCGCAGGCTGTCGCCCTGCTGCAGGCCGGTATGCGCGACGTCGTTCTGATAGGTGACGGCCTGGTCGCCATCCGAGATCGGTGGGGGATAGGGTCCGGGCGCCGGCGTCGGCAGCGGCGAAATAGACGGTGAGGGAGCGGCGCCGGCACCGAATCCGGTGAGCGCCGTGCCGGCGGGGACGGCGAGCATCCCCTGGCCCGCCGCGATCCCGGCCAGCGGGTTGCTCAGATTGTGCTCATCCGGCGCGCGGATCGGTGCGCCGAGATTCGCGGACCATGCCAGCGAGCCGGTCGCGACCGCGAGCGCATACAGGTTCCCGGATGTCGAGCCCGCATAGACATAGCCGTTGACGACGATCGGCGCCGATGACAGCGAACCGTCGCCGTTGAAGCTCCAGATCTGCGCCATGCTGCTGAGGTTGCGGGCCTCGAGCGTAGTGCCGTTAAGAAAGAAGCCAATCGAGCCGTCGAACGCCGGTGCCGGCACAGCCGCATAGGTGCCGAGCCCCGTGCCGTTCTGGGCATCATAAATCGGATTGCTGGCAGGGTTGAGCGGGTCGCGGACGTAAAGGCGGCCGTTGTACAGCACGCTGGTTCGGCCACCGCCACCAATACACGACCCCGCCTTACTCCAGAGCAGGGCGCCATTCGACGGCGCGAAATCATAGACATGGTCGCAGACGTAGGAAACGTAGACGCCGGTCGCCGAAACCGCCGGTGAGCTCTGGTCGCCCGAGGATACGGTCTTCTGCCAGAGAATCCCGCCGTCGCTTTCCCGCACCGCGTAAAGCGTTCCGCCTGATCCGTAGCCCACTCCATAGACGACGCCATTGAAAGCCGTCGGCGGCGTCGACGACCATGCCTGCCCGGGCAGCTGCACGCCCCAGACCATGGAACCGTTGCCCGCATCGAATGCCCGGAGCTGGTTGGTGGCGTTGACGACGAACACGCGGCCCCCCTCGTAGGTTGCCGCCGCCCAGTAACTGTTGCCGCCCAGCTCGATCGATCGCCAGATCACGTGCCCGGATGCCTGGTCGATGGCGTAGAGCCGCGAGCCGTTGACCAGCCAGTTTTCCGCGACCACGACGTAAACCATGCCTTGGGCGACTAGCGGGTATGAGACGGTCCCGCCGAGGTCGACCGACCACCATTTGCTGAGAGGCGGTGCGATCGGATCGTTCGGCTGATCGCCGCCATGTGCCGGATCCATCTGGTAGGCCACCGCGGTGTCGGTGGCAACCGCCTGCACCGACGGGCTGACCGGAAGCTGCAGCAGGAGCGCCCCGGCGCCCACCCCGAAGGCGATCAAGGCATGCGTCGCGCGGCGACCGAATTTCGGGCGCGTCGACCCCACTGTCCGTCACCCTCCACTACACCGACAGCCGCCGCCTATCTTACTGCCGCGTTGACACCGGGCGCGCTAGCGCCCGCGGCCGGTGGCGTCCTAGGGGCCGAGACCGACCGCGGCGGACGCCCAATCGCCAAACCAGAACTGCTGCTCCTTGACCAGCTCCGCCTCGAGCACCAGGCTTCCGGACACCGCCGTCACCGTCACCGGCACGGTCACGCTGGTGCCGGGCGGGACGTCGGCCGGAAGACTGAACCGCTGGTCGCTGAGCCACGTCGTACTGTTCGCGCTGCCGCCGCTCGCGGTGGCGAAATGTAGCCCGAGACGGACGGGGTTTGCGCCACCTGCCGGCCAGGTCTGGTTACCGTAGTTCGTCAGGCGAATCGATAAGGTCTGCGCCTGTCCCGCGGTCCACGCCCAGGGGACCGAGCTGACGTCGTAGGCCGCGGCCCATAGCGCCGGCCCGCTAAGCAATGAGCGCGAGGTCCAGTTGCTGAACCAGAACTGTTGCTCCTTGACCATCTGG
>VBJI01000188.1 GCA_005880875.1 Chloroflexota bacterium | reverse complement strand
GCGCGCGCCGTGTCCAGCGAGGTCAGGCATGGAATCCGCCGCTCGACAGAGGCGCGCCGGATCTCGTAACCATCCCGAAGTGGGACGCCCGTGCCGTTATCCGTCACCGGGCTTGCGGACGACACCGTGTTCACCACCAGCTGCACCTGCCCCGAACGAATCACGTCCACGACGTTGGGATGACCGTCGCGAAGCTTCTGCACGGTGACGGCTGGAATGCCTGCTTCTCGCAGGAGTGCCGCGGTCCCGGTCGTCGCGTACAGGGTGATGCCGAGGCCATGGATGCCGCGCAGGATGGGGAGGGCTTCGCTCTTGTCGACGTCGGCGATCGAGCAGAGCGCCGCGCCATCCGGCGGAAGTTCCTCCATGGTCGAGAGGAACGCCTTGTACTGCGCCGTGGCCAGGTCCGTCGCGATCCCCATCGCTTCACCGGTGGATTTCATTTCGGGGCCAAGCACGGCGTCAACCGCCGGGAGCTTCGCCATCGAAAAGACCGGAGCCTTCACCGCGAAAAGTGGCCGGCTCGGCTGAAGCCCGCCGCTGAAGCCCTGGTCCACCAGCGAACGGCCTAGCGCGGCATGGGTTGCGAGGGCGACCATCGGCACCCCGGTCACCTTGCTGAGAAAGGGGACGGTCCGGCTGGCCCGTGGATTCACTTCCAGCACGTGGGGAATTCCATCCCGGATCACGAACTGGATATTGATCAGCCCGACGGCGCTCACCAGCCGGGCAATCAACGCAGTCGACTCGACGACACGTTCCGTCTCTCGCACGGTCAGCGTAATCGGCGGATACACGGCGAAGGAGTCGCCCGAATGGATGCCGGCTCGCTCGATGTGCTCGATGATGCCCGGAATCAGGACGGTGTCGCCGTCGCACACCGCATCGACGTCGAGCTCGCGCCCCAGCAGATACTTGTCGACAAGAATCGGGCCGCGAACGCCGAATGCGATGGCGGCCTCGACGTAGCGCCGCAGGTCTTCGGGAGCGTGAACGATCTCCATGCCGCGCCCACCCAGGACATAGGACGGCCGCACCAGCACCGGGTATCCAACGCGCGCCGCGATCTGCAGGGCGGCGTCGACGCCGGTCGCCGAACCGCCCGGAGACTGGGGGATCCCGTGCTCGCGCAGCAGCGCCTCGCAGCGACGGCGATCTTCGGCGAGATCGATGGTATCGACCGACGATCCGAGGATGCGGATCCCGCCTTCGGCGAGGGCATCCGCCAGGTTCAGACCGGTCTGGCCGCCGAACTGGACGACCACCCCAAGCACCGGATCCCGGCGGAGGACGTTGCGCACGCCCTCCACATCGAGCGGCTCGAAGTAGAGGCGGGTCGAGGCATCGAAGTCGGTACTGACCGTCTCCGGATTGCTGTTGATGAGTACGCTGTCGAAGCCGGCTTCCAGGATCGCCGCCGAGGCGTGCACGCTGCAGTAATCGAACTCGATGCCCTGGCCGATTCGGATCGGCCCGGAACCGATGACCGCCACCGCGGTGTTGCGACCGCGAATGATCTCGTCTTCGTCCTCATAGGTGCCGTAGTAGTAGGGCGTCACGGCCTCGAATTCGGCGGCGCAGGTGTCAACCTGCCTGAAGGTCGGCTCAATACTGGAGAGCGGCAAACGCCCAGCGCTGAGGGCGGCGATACGGGCATCGTCCATTCCCGCGCGCTTGGCCGCTAACCCGAGCTCGGCGCCGGCCGAACCCTCGGCCAGCTTCGCCTCGAGCGACACCAGGTACTCGAGCCGTTCGACGAACCACGGCGCATAGCCGGTCGCCTGCACGATCTCGCTGCGCGACGCGCCGTCGCGCAACGCCTGGAGAACCGCCATCAGCCGGCGGTCGTTGGGCTGATGCAGCAGATCCGGGCGACCGCGGAGCTCGGCGGCTGCGGGCAGCCGCTGTTCGAGCGATCGCAAGGCCTTGGACAGCGCAGCTTCGAAGGTTCGCTCGATCGCCATGACCTCACCCGTCGACTTCATCTGTGTTCCCAGGGTGCGATCGGCGGCGGGGAACTTGTCGAAGGGCCAGCGCGGGATCTTGACCACGCAGTAATCGAGCGCCGGCTCGAAGGCGGCGCTGGTCTTGCCGGTCACGGCGTTCGGAATCTCGTGCAGCAGCCGGCCCACTGCAATTTTCGCGGCGACCCGCGCGATCGGATAGCCGGTGGCTTTCGAGGCGAGCGCCGACGACCGGCTGACCCGAGGGTTCACCTCAATCACGAAGTACCTATCGGACGCTGGATCGAGCGCGAACTGCACGTTGCAGCCGCCCTCGATGCGCAGGGCCCGGATGATCCGCAAGGCCGCCGAGCGCAGCATCTGATACTGACGGTCGGACAGGGTCTGGCTGGGGGCCACCACGATGCTGTCGCCGGTGTGCACGCCCATCGGGTCGATGTTTTCCATGTTGCAGACGGCGAGGCAGGTGTCATTGGCGTCGCGCATCACTTCGTACTCGATCTCCTTCCACCCCGTCAGCGCCCGTTCCACCAGCACCTGCCGGATCGGACTGGCGGCGAGACCCTCACGGACCACCGCCTCGAGCTCAAGGGGGCTGCCCGCCAGACCGCCGCCGGTGCCGCCGAGGGTGTAAGCGGGACGAACAACGAGCGGAAATCCGATCGATTCCGCAAACTCGCGGGCATCCGCGACGGTGTTGACCGTCCGGCTGTCGGGGACCGGCTCGCCGAGTCGCTGCAGCACGCCCTTGAAGGCCTCGCGATCTTCCGCGTCCCGAATCGCCTGCAGCGGCGTCCCGAGGACCCGCACCCCGTAGCGCTCGAGCACGCCGGCGTCGGCCAGGGCAACGGCGAGATTCAACCCGGTCTGGCCGCCCAGCGTCGCCAGCAAGCCGTCAGGACGCTCGCGTTCGATGATGGCCGTCACGGCCTCGACGGTCAGCGGCTCGATGTAGACGCGGTCGGCGACGCCCTCGTCGGTCATGATGGTCGCCGGATTCGAGTTGACCAGCACGGTGCGGACGCCTTCTTCGCGCAGCGCCTTGCACGCCTGGGTCCCGGCATAGTCGAATTCGGCAGCCTGGCCGATCACGATCGGCCCGGAACCGATCACCAGCACCGACGCTGGACGGGGCCGTGGTGAGGCGACGATGATCGGCGGCGCCGGCCGCCCCGCGACCAGGTCGAGGAACTCGTCGAAAATCCGCTGGTTGTCCTGCGGCCCGGGGCCGCCCTCGGGGTGAAACTGCACGGTGCGGACCGGGAGGCGCGCATGGGCCAGGCCTTCCACCGAGCCGTCGTGGAGGTTGCGGTGACTGACGGCGAAGCCGCTGTCGCGTGGCAGGCTGTCGCCATCGACCTGAAACTCGTGGTTCTGGGAGGTCATGCTGACCCGGCCGGTGGGGAGCTCGATCACCGGGTGATTTCCCCCGTGATGGCCGAAGCGAAGCCGCGAGGTCCGGGCGCCGGCCGCCCGGCCCACGAGCTGATGGCCCATGCAGATGCCCAACACGGGAAGGCGGTGGATCAGGGCCCGGGTCATGGCGACCGGGCCGTCGAGCTGCGCCGGGTCCCCGGGCCCGTTCGAGAGCACGACGGCATCTGGCCGTCGATCGAGGATGGCCTGGAGATCGCTGTTCCAGGGGACGACGTCGACCTCGACACCGCGGGAGCGCAACGATCGAAGCGTGTTGCGCTTCACGCCGTAGTCGACGACGGCGATCCGCAGCCCCGGCCACTGTCGAAGCGGCGGCCCGATCAACGCAGGATCGAGGTCCTCGATGGCATCGCTGAAGCCCTCCGAGACCTGGCGGACCAGGTCCTGCTCCTCGAGCGGCGTCACCCGAACGACGTGCTCGCGGAGCGAGGGCAGCTGGTGGCGCGGACCGATCAAAGCCCGCTGGGCGCCGGTCGAGCGAAGGTGGCGCGCCAGGCGACGCGTGTCGCAGCCGGTCAGCACCGGAATGCCGAAGGCATCGAGCCATTCGATCAGCGGCTGGTGTCCGCGCCAGTGCTCCTGGAAGGGGCTCAGTTGACGGGTGATCAGGGCGCGCGCCCAGGGCCGAGCCGATTCCTGGAACTCGAGCGCCGCTCCGTAGTTGCCGATCAGCGGATAGGTCATCACGACCATCTGCCCGGCATAGGAAGGATCGGAGAGGACCTCCTGGTAGCCGGTCATGCAGGTATTGATCACCACTTCGCCACTCGCCTGCGAAGCCTGACCGCCACGTTCCCCGAAGAGCGTGAAGCCATCCTCCAGGACGAGCACCATCGGCTCAGACACGCTGCACCATCCGTTCGACGAGGATCTGACCTCGGCAGACGGTCATCACGACGCGCCCTCGGACGCGCCGGCCGTGGAACGGCGTGTTGCGTCCCCGGCTCTTGAACGAGGATGCATCGACCGTCCATTCGATGTCCGGATCGACCAGGATCCACTCTTCCTCGAGGGATTGACCGATGATCTCGCGCGGCCGCCGCACACACGCGCGGTAGACGACCTCGTCGCGCAGCCCGAGTCCGCTGACCACCGCCAGGGCCGTCTCGAATCCGTGGAACCCGTTGGCCCCGGCCGCCTTGGCGGCCGGCTCGTGCGGCGCGTGGTCGGTGGCAATCGCATCGACCACGCCGTCCGACAATGCCTGCAGGAGCGCCAGACGATCATCTTCCGAGCGGAGCGGCGGATTGACGTTTCCGTGCGGCCCCAGCGCCGCGGCCTCGCGCGAGGTGAGCGCCAGATGGTGAGGCGTGACTTCGGCGCTCACCGGTAATCTCTGCCGCTTCGCGGTGCGGATCAGGTCCACCGCCGCTCGGGTGCTGACGTGCTGGATATGGAGGCGAGCGCCAGAAACCGTCGCCACGGCCTCGAGGGCATCCTCCACCGCAGCGGCTTCCGCGTCCGGGCCGTTGCCGCGCCGCTCGTCCTGCGCGTGAATGAAGACGGGAAGGCCGGCGGTCGCCGCTCCCGCCAGCGCCCGCCGAAGGGTGGCGCGATCCATGCCGTGTCGGCCATCGTCGGAGAGCGCGACGGCGCCGGCCGCTTTCATGGCCACTGCGTCGGTCAGCGTCAGCCCATCCAGACCCACTGTTACCGCCCCCACCAGACTTACGCGAATCGGCAGCAGGGCCGCGCGCGCTTGAAGCTCCCGCAGGCGATCGGCTCGATCGATCACGGGATTGGTGTTGGCCATGGCGACGACATTGGTGAAGCCGCCGAACGCGGCGCTCGCCGCACCGGTCGCGAGCGTCTCCTTCTCGGGAAACCCGGGATCGCGAAGGTGCGCGTGGAGATCCATCCAGCCGGGTGACAGGATGAGCCCGCTGGCATCACGGTCCTCCGCATCGTCGGCTTCGATCGATGTCGTACCCGCCGCGGCCAGGCCGTTCGCCGTGAGCACTCGGACGTTATGCAGCCGCATCAGGATGCGGACCGTTCGAGAATCCGCACCGCATCTTCCCCATCCGTCTCCAGGAGGTGGACGTCGACCCATTCCTGCCGCGAGGTCGGGACGTTCTTCCCGATGTAGTCGGGGCGGATGGGCAGCTCCCGATGGCCCCGGTCGACGAGGCCGGCCGTTCACGGCACCGGCGGGCAGCGCCGGCAGCGGCGCGGCGGCACGCGGCAGGTCATCGCGGTACGCCCGCACATCGAGCGGGAGCACCGGCAGGAGTATGCCTTCCAGCTCGTTGAGGATGGCCGCCAGCCGTTCGGCCAAAGGAACGCCACGCGTCACGATCCCGAGCAGGCTCAGCCGCGTCAGGTCCGGCTGCCGTTCAGTGACCTCGTGGGCGATCCGCCGCCATGCGCGGCGGACGCCGTCGGCATCCAGGATGATCGCCTTGGCCGGTGGACTCTGCAACATCAGGCCTCCAGCGCCCAATCGAGCACCGCCATCCGAATCCACAGCCCATTGCGCGCCTGGCGAAAATAGGCAGCCCGGGGATCCACGTCCACCTGCGGATCGATTTCCCCGACCCTCGGCAGAGGGTGCATCACGATCGCGTGCTCGGGAAGCCGATTCATGACCTCGGGGGTCACGACGTACACGCCGCGATACCGTTCGTACTCGGCCGCCGAATCGAAACGCTCCGCCTGGATGCGAGTCTGATAGAGCACGTCCAGCTCCGGGACGACATCGGAGAGTCCGCTGGTTTCGATGCGCGTCAGACCGCCGAGCGCATCGAGCACGTCGGCACCCATGCGAAGCCCGGGCGGTGAGATCAGGACCAACTCGTTCTCCGGGAATCGGGAGAGCAGCAGCGCGAGCGATCGGGCGGTGCGTCCGTGGCGCAGGTCTCCCATCAGCCCAACGCGCAGGTGATCCAGGCGGCCCAGCTCCTTTTGGATGGTGTAGAGGTCGAGCAGCGCCTGCGTCGGGTGGTGGCTGGGGCCGTCGCCCGCGTTGATCACCGCAGCCTCGGCGGCGCGCGCCGCGCGTTGCGCCGCCCCGGGCTCCGGATGGCGGAGCACGATGGCATCGACATAGCCGCTGACCACGCGCACCGCATCGGCGAGCGACTCGCCCTTGGCGGCGGAGGAGTCCGTGCCCGCATTCTCGGCACTCAGTACCTGCCCGCCCAGCCGGTGCATCGCCGCCTCGAAGGAGAAGCGCGTTCGGGTGCTGGGTTCGTAGAAGAGGGTGGCGAGCAGCCGACCTCGCAGCCGGTTATCGGGCGCGTTCCGTTCAAAGACCGCGGCCGACTGCAGGAGCCGCTCGATCAGCGCCCGATCGAGATCGTCGGGGTGGGTGAGGTGCCGGAGCGGGACCTGCGTCCGCGGGGGCGGAGCGGTCAGGGTGTCGCGCATCGGATTCTCCTTTCGGTCTCGCTGGACCGGGTTAAAGGACGAAGGCCGCGGTAAGTGTAGGGGCGAGCGGTGGGGCGTGTCAAACCGGCTTGATATCGAGTCTTTCTATCGAATCGATCGGAGAAAAGAATTGGACAAATACCACGTCCCTTGATAGTCTGGGTTACAGCCTTGTTATAGGCGCGCTATCAAGTTGGTGGCCGGAATCCGGGGGCGAGCCGGAGGCACACCGGAGGCATAGGGCGAGATGGAAGTGATCGTTTACACCCGACCCGACTGCGAGAGCAGCCGGCGCATCAAGGAGATCCTTTCGGATCGTGGGGTCGCGTTTCAGGAGCACGTTTGCGCCGACGGCAAGCTCGACGGCACTGATCTGCGCAACCTCGATATCGACGTCGAAGAGGTTCCGCTCACCGTGATCGACGGCGTCCCGATCGCGGGCGTCCAGCAGGCCCAGATCGAGCAAGCGATCGGCTGGATCGGCTTCTAGTCCTGGCCGAAGTCGGCAAGCTGCTCATCGTCGTGGGCGGCTTCGTGGTCATCGTGGGACTCTTCCTCGCGCTGGGGCTGCGCATCCCCTTCCTCGGCAAGCTGCCAGGCGATATCTCGATCGACCGTGGCAACGTCCACTTCTACTTCCCGATCGTCACCGGCCTGCTGCTCAGCCTCGTGCTGACGGTCCTGCTGAACCTCTTCTTCCGAAACCGCTGAGCGCTAGCTCGACCGAGCCTTGCGGATGCCCTCGTAGAGATCGCGAAGTGGTGGCGTGATGGGCTGGGGAATCCGGATTTCGAGCGTCGCGTAGAGGTCGCCAGCCACGCCGTCCTTCAACGCGGGAAGCCCTTTGCCCTTCAGCCGGAACACTTTGCCAGCCTGGCTGCCGGCCGGCACCCGCAACTGGAGCTGTCCGCCGGCCAATGAGGGGATGGTGATCTCGTCGCCCAGCGCCGCCTGGTCGTCGAGCACCGGCAGCGGCGTATAGAGGTCACGTCCCTTGGCCGCGAAAAGGGCATGCGGCTGCAGATGGACGCGCAGGTAGAGATCGCCGGCCGCGGTGCCGCGCCGGCCTTCGCCCTTCACCCGGATGCGAGAGCCTTCGATCACACCAGCCGGAATCTTGACCTGGATCTGGCGGCGAGTCGCCCGCACGCCGGCGCCGCCGCAGGTAGGGCAGGTGACGCTCTCCATCACGGTGCGACCGCGCACGGTGCGTCGTTCGCCGGTAAATCCTGACCCGCCGCACGTCGGACAGGTTTCCGGGAGCTCCATCTGGATGGTCCGCTCGCCACCGCGAGCCGCTTCCTCGAGTGTGATCTCGAAGGGGTGCTCGATGTCCTCGCCTCGTTCGGCGGCGACGCCCCGACCGCGGGCTCCCTCGAAGTCAAAGCCCGAGAAACCGCGGTCCCCGGCGAAGAACGTGTTGAAGAAGTCGCTGAAATCGCCGAAGCCCTCGGCGCCGCCGGCGCGCTGCCCGGCCTGCGACTGGTACTGTCGGGCGAATTCTTGCTCGCGCTCGATCCGCTCCCAGTCCGACCCCAGCTGGTCGTATTTCGATCGCTTCTTCGGGTCGCTCAGGACCTCGTAGGCCTCGTTGATCAACTTGAAGCGCTCGGTCGCCTTGGGATCCTTGTTGACGTCCGGGTGATACTGCCGCGCCAACCGGCGATAAGCAGACTTGATCTCCTTGTCGCTCGCCGTCCGGGCGACGCCCAGCGTCTGGTAGTAGTCCTTGTATTCAGGGGCAGCCATCTATCAATACGATGTGATGCCCGAAATGAGGGGGGCCGAAACCGGCCCGCTAGCGGGGCGAACGAACGGTGGCGAACTCCCGACAGTGCTGGACAAACTTGTCGACCAGCAGCGGGTTCTGCCCGAAGTGCAGATGGACGTAGCTCGCCAACAGATTGGGGGCGACAAAGCCCTCGTAGCCGATGACGTCGCCCTCGGCATTCAGCATCTGGTAGGCGGACTTGAGGTCACCATTGTGGCCGGTGATCCGACTCCAGTGGAATTCGTGGCCGCGGTAGAACTGACCCTTGGGCGACAGGATGCTGTCCTCAAGCGTCAGGATCTGCCGGTATCCGAAGCGATGGATCTGCCCGTCCATCTCCACATCCACGGGGATGACGTCGGCCATCGCGTGGGTCGCGCCGCTTTCGGTTCGCAGCGAGCGCCCCAGATACATCAAGCCGCCACATTCGGCGTAAATCGGCAGCCCGCTCCGGTAGGCGCGCTGAATCGACTCGGCCATGGCCCGATTCCTGGCGAGCGGTTCCACGAAGACCTCAGGAAATCCGCCACCCAGGTAGAGGCCCCCCGCGTTCTCAGGCAGATGCGTATCTTCCAGCGGACTGAACGGGACCACCTGAGCCCCGTGCTCCTCGAGCAGCTCCAGGTTTTCCGGGTAGTAGAAGTTGAAGGCTTCGTCGTAGGCCACCGCGAGGCGTACCCGGTCGCCGGCCGCCGGTTTTCCCTGAAAAACCTTCTTGGGGACGAGCGGCACCAGCTCAGCCTTGTTCGCGATTCGCAGCAGGAGGTCGAGGTCCACGTCCCGAGCGATCGTCTCAGACAGAACACCGATGGTCCGTTCCCACTCGCGGTTCTCCGTGACCGGCAGCAGGCCGAGCTGACGCTCCGGAATGTCGAGCTGCGGCATGTTCCGGAGGGCCCCGAGCACCGGCAACTTGGCGGTGCCCCAGATGGCATCTTCGACGCTGCGGCGGTGGCCGTCCGACCCAACATTGTTCAGCAAGACGCCGGCGATCTTCGGCGACTCACTGTAGTTCTTGAATCCAAGCGCGATGGCCGCCGCGCTCTCCGCCATATTGCCGACATCGATCACCAGCACCACGGGCGCTTTGATGATGCGGGCCACGTCGGCGGTGCTGCCATCGGTGCTGCCGCCCCGGCCATCGAAGAGGCCCATCATGCCTTCGACCAGCGCCAGGTCGGCGCCGAGCGCACCCTGGGCGAGCACCTGTCGCAGGGCGCCTTCGCCCAGCATCCAGGAATCGAGGTTGCGGCACGGCCGCCCGCTGACGTGCGCCAGATAGGCCGGATCGATGTAGTCGGGCCCGACCTTGAAGGATTGGACCGTGAGGCCACGAGCCTTGAACGCCGCAATCAGCCCGGCGGTGAGGATCGTCTTGCCGACGCTACTCGAGGTGCCGGCGATGACCAGCCTTGGAGTGCGAACCTCGTCCAGCATCCTTGCCTCGCTATTGCTTGCTCAACAAGGTGCCTCTTCCCCAAAGCACCTGCCTGACGGCTACCGTAGCACAGGGATCAAGCTGGCGTAAAGCGTTCCGGCGAGGATGGGCTCGTCGAGCTACGCGCCGGCCAGCACCAGGGCCGGTTGGTCCGCCGGGCGGAGATCGCGAAGGTGCAGCCGGACCCGGTCCAGGCCGTCCCAGCGCTCACATTGCAGCGCGTAGACCAGGTCGATCCGCCGGCCGGTCCCGAGATGCGGTGCCGTGGCCCCCTTGTCGAACGCGATCGCCTCAGCCGTTGCCGTTCGATCGCGAAGGTGAACCCGCAGGTGACGGCCGTCAGCGCCGAACGTCTCGGTGCGAGTGACCTCGACGGCGCGGCTGAGGAGTAACGGCTCGCGGTTGCCGACGCCGAATGGGGCCAGGAGCTGGATTTCGTGGTGGAGGCTCGGTTTCAGATCCGCGAACGCGGCCGACGCCTCGATCCGGATCGGGCGCGAGAAGGCGTCGCCGTTGAGGCGCGCCGCGGTGTACTCCTCGAGCCCAGCTTTGACCTCATTGAAACGGTCGCCGAGGACGGTCAGGCCGGCCGCCATGGCGTGACCGCCAAAACGGCGCAGCAACGGGGCGCAGTGTCGCAAGCAGTCGACCAGATGAAATCCCTCGATGCTCCGCGCCGAGCCGCGCCATTCGTCGCCATCGGTGTTGAAGACAAACGTCGGACGGTAAAACTCTTCCACCAGCTTGCTGGCCGCCAGGCCGAGCACGCCGAGCGGCCAGTGGGTGGCGCCCATCACGATCACCGCCGTTGCGCTGTCGAGCTGCGACACTTCGACTCTCGCCTCGCGCACGATCTCGGCCGTCAGGCGCTGTCGCTCCGTGTTCTGCTCCTGGAGGCGCTGCGCGATCGGGTCGGCGGATTCGCGGCTGTCGGCCAGCAACAGGTCGAGGGCGAGCATGGCGTCTTCCATCCGTCCCGCGGCGTTGATTCGCGGACCCAGCTGAAAGGCCAGGTGCTCCGCGGTGAGCGGCGGCCTGATGCCGGCGACCGCCAGCAGCGCCGCGCATCCCGGGCCGGGCGTTTCGCTCAGGCGCCGGAGGCACCAGTAACTTGTACGCGACGCCGCAGGCCGCCAGGCCATCGAACGGATATGGACAATCGGGCTGCTTCGGATTGATGAGGGCGTCGACCGGGGGACGCTCGGCTCCCACCTCATGATGGTCGGTGACGATCAGCCGCATTCCGGCCGGCCTACCACGCGCGACCTCGACGGAGTTGGTCCCGCAATCGCAGGTGATTACCAGGCGGGCCCCGCGCGCATGCAGCTCGTGCAGCGCCTCCAGGTTGAGGCCGTAGCCCTCGGTGAAACGATTGGGGATGTAGGTGATGACATCCGCACCAATCGCGCGCAGACCGCGCGTCAACGTGACGCATGCCGTGACGCCGTCGGCGTCGTAGTCGCCGTAGACGGCAATCCGCTGGCCCTCATGGATGGCGCCCGCGATCAAGTCGCACGCGATCGCCATGTCCTTCAAGAGGAAGGGATCGGGTGCCCGCTCGAGATCCGTCTCGAGCCAGGGGGCGAGTTGCGCCTGGCGTGTGACCCCCCGGGCGTGCAGCACCTGGCGGAACACCGGTGAGAAGGCCTCCAGTCCTGGGAGCGCCCGAAGCGGCTCGGGGAGGATCCAGTTCCGGCGTTCCTTCTTCAAAACCGCCCGCATTATGGCAGCGGTTTGCGACAGGTGCGTGTCGGAGTTTTCCACACGCCTGTGGGAAGCGTCTAGATGATCACTCCCGCGGCCTCACGGCTTCGGCCGGCATTCCTCCAGGACGCGCCGCGCCGACTCGGCATCGCCCGGTTGGGCGACCAGGACACGCACGATCGCAAGATCCAAACCCGCCGCCAGTCGCTCGAACTGGCCCCGAGTTTCGCCGGGCACTCCCGCGGCGCCGATGGCCGAGACGAACGCGCGGCTGGCGACACCATCGGATCCCTCGATTCGATGCAACTCCTCCTTAAAACCCATGCGTTCGAAGTGCCGCCGATACGCGGGGATGCGCAGCGCGTAGGGCAGCGCCGCAGCCGCCACCGTCCGTCGCGCGGTCTCGGCATCGTGATCGACCGCAGTCCTGATGTACTCCACCACCCGCGGCACCGGCCGACCGGCGGCGCGGGCGGCATCGACCAGCCGCTGTCGTGACCAGCCCACCTGTTCCACGGTGCACCAGTTCAATGCGACACCGTCGGCGAGCTCCGCGGCCAGCCGCAGCATCAGGGGTCCGAGCGCAGCGAGATAGAGGGAGAGCTCCGCGGGGAGACGGGTTCGAAGGTCGGCCAGATAGGGACGCATTGCCACGACCGGTCGGGCCATCTGTCCACTCCCGACCACGAGCGTGAATCGGCCGCCGGCATCGTGCCACAGGCGCTGCGCCTGATCGGCATAGAACTCCGCTGGACGACCAGACGCGGGGACGGCGGAGATGCCGACCGGCAGCCCACTCGCCCGGTGCCAGCGCCGACAGCGGTCGAAGGCCGCCGGGTCGGCGCGGGAGGGCGTCCACGCCGAGTCGTAACCGAGCTCGGCAGCCCGCCGAACGAGCCGCAGCTCGTCGGCCTCGCTCAGGCCCTGGTCCGGATCGATGCTAAAGCCAGTTGGCAAATCAGCGGCGCATCGCGAGATGAGTCCCCTCAGGCAGCGGCTTCGTGTTCGACGATCACCGGTGGCGTACGCTCTTTCGTCCAGTTGAGAATGAAGATCACCGCAATCAGCAGGCCGGTTCCGATGAATTGCGGCAGGTAGAGCGGTTGGTTGAAGCCATAGGGGGGCGGTGCCGAGGCGATGAAGGTCGCCGCGACCGGGAAGGCCATCTCGGCGATGGTGGCCAGCGTGGCCGGTGTGCTCGACAGTGCCCGGTAATAGAGGAGCAGCGCGATAAAGCCGGGAATCAGGGCGATCCCGAGGAATGGGAGCGCATCCGACGACTGGTAGTGCGAGAAGCCCGACATCCCGAATTGGACCAAGACGACCAGGATGAGCACGGGGAGCGCCAGCGTAAATCGGAGCGCGGTGGTCGTCGTGAAGCTCAGCTTGCCGAGCACGAAGCGGCCGAGCACCGTGCCACTTGCCCACAACGTTGCCGCGCCGAGCGCGTAGAGACCCGCCTCGAGCCGCCCATGCTGCAGGTCGGAGAACGGTGCCCTGAGATTTTGGGCGAAGACCACCAGGTAGACGCCGACGATCGCCAGCGCCGCCGTCGGCCAGAACCAGGGACGGCGGCGTTCACCGAGGATCAGCCAGGCGAGCAGGATCGCGATCAGCGGCTGCGTCTGCTGGAGCACGAAGGTCTCGGCATAGTGGCCGTATGAGAACGACTGCGTGAACAGGATCGTGGCGACTGCCTGGGGACCCACCGCGATCAATCCGATCGCCAGCCAACTCCGCCGATCCAGCCGACGCAGCTCGGGGATGCCGCGCAGCAGAAACGCAAACAGGAAGAGGCTGACCAGCGCATCCTCGATGACCACGATCTGCGCCGGCTTCAGGTGACCGATAAGCTGGGCGCGGAAGTAGGTGTCGGAGGCCCACATCGTCGCCGCGACGGCAACCAGCACGACGGAGAAGCGGTCGACGAGGCCGACCGGTCGGGCCTGCGCTGCCAGTTCTGACTTGATCGTCGGGACGGCCATCGTCATGACTCCTTCGGCCGTCGGGGCGACGATCGGGCGCACGACAGATGCGCGCCGAGGGCCTTCTTTCATCCCGACTGTACGGTCGGCCCCGGAGTGGGCGCGACGCCTTCACCGGGTCATGCGTCGTAGGACGCTCGCGGGCTTTACCGCCGATCAGGGAGTTACACCCCTGCCCCGAAGACCATTGACAAGAATAGCAGCAGCGGACGACGCGCCTAGTGCTTGAAGTGCCGCTCCCCGGTGAAGACCATGGCCAGGCCGGCGGCGTCCGCGGCGGCGATCGCCTCGCTGTCCTTGACAGACCCGCCCGGCTCCACGATCGCCCGCACCCCCGCTCGAGCCGCCACCTCGACGCTGTCCGGGTAGGGGAAGAAGCCATCGCTGGCGAGCACCGCGCCCCTGGCCCGTGCCCCCGCGCGGTGGACCGCGAGCTCCACCGCCTCCACCCGGCTCATCTGTCCGGCTCCAATGCCAATGGCGGCCTGCTGATGGGCCAGCACGATCGCATTCGATCGCACGTGCTTAACGACGGTCCAGGCGAACCGTAAGTCCGACCAGGTCGCCTCATCCGGGATTGCGGCGGTCACGACCCGCGGCTCACCCAGCGTTCGTCCGCTGCGATCCGGGGTCTGCACCAGGAAGCCGCCGCTGATCGGCTGGACATCGAGCGGTAATTCGATGGAGTTCGGTCCCAGCTCGAGGACGCGCAGCTTCGGCCGTGCTTTGAGGAGCTCGCGGGCTGGCGCGTCGAAAGCCGGCGCTAGCACCACCTCGAGGAATGGCCCGGCAACCGCACGGGCGGTGGCCGCATCGACCGGCCGGTTGAACGCCACGATGCCACCGAAGGCCGAGCGGCGATCGCAATCGAGCGCACGGGCAAACGCGTCCTCGGCATCCTTCCCCACCGCCACGCCGCACGGGTTCGCGTGCTTGATGATGGCGACCGCCGGGTCGTCGAGGTCTAAAACCAGCGAGCACGCGGCCTGCGCGTCGAGGAGATTGTTGTAGGAAAGCTCGAGACCCTGCCATTGGGTGGCGCCGGCGACCCCGCCGCCCGGCG
>VBJI01000187.1 GCA_005880875.1 Chloroflexota bacterium | reverse complement strand
ACTTTTCAGGATCCCGACTACTGATGCGTCGTCACGCGAGGGCGATCCATCCACCAGGAGGCTGAGTCATGGCAGTAGCAGACGAGCTTCAGGAAGCGCGCATGGCACTGAGGATGATCCACCCCGATCCCTTCAATGCTGAAGCTCCGCCGGAGGCCCTCACCACAGACATCACTCCGACCGAATTGCATTACGTCCGCAGTAACTTCGCCGTGCCGGTCCACGATGGCAGGCTCGAGGTCAGCGGGGCGGTCGACAACCCGACCACGCTAACGCTCGACGACCTGCGCGCCATGCCAGCGGTCGAGCACGTCGTCACGCTCGAATGCGCGGGGAATGGGCGTCTCGAAATGAGACCGCTGCCCGTCGGCGAACCATGGGGTGACTACGCAGTATCCACCGCCCGCTGGACGGGCGCCCTCCTGCATGAGGTGCTGGAGCGGGCGCACCCGGTAGCCGACGGCATCGAAGTTCAGTTCACAGGCGCCGACCGCGGCGCCTACCTCCTCCAGCCAGTCCTTCCGGAGACCAACAAGAACGACTTGACCTTCATGCGATCACTGCCCCTTGCCCATGCAGCCGATCCGGCGGCAGAGATTCTAATCGCCTACGAGATGAACGGCGAGCCGCTGAGCCCCGACCACGGAGCTCCCTTCCGGCTCATCGTGCCCGGCTGGTACGCCGTCGCATCCGTGAAATGGCTGAAGCGGATCGCCGTCCTGACAGAGCCACACAGCGGCGAATTCCAGACGGGCCACTACATGTACCAGTGGCCCGATCGACCCCACGAAGCCGTCACGCTCATGCGCGTGCGCGCCCGCATTACCGACCCGGCTCGCGGCGCGACCATTGCTCCTGACAGGTACACCGTGCGCGGAAAGGCCTGGTCGGGCACTGGACCGGTGACGCAGGTCGACGTCAGCTTAACCGGCGAGGGCGACTGGAATGTGGCGCAGCTCGAGCCCCCGAAAGGGCCTGATCAATGGCAGGACTGGTCGTTCGACTGGAAGGAGATCGGGGTCGGCCGGCACACGCTACGAGCCCGCGGGACGGATGCAGCCGGCAACGTGCAACCCGATGTCCCAGCCTGGAACCGGCTCGGCTATGGAAACAACGCGATCGAGGTCATTCATGTCGACGTGCGCTGAGCTGGAGAAGGGCCCGGTATCTCCCTGATTTGACCGCATTCCAAAGCACGGGCTGGCTCAAAGCGGCTTGACCGGCTTAAATATTGGATATAAGATGCATCTAATTAATCATGGCGCCCAGAACCTACCGGATGACGCGCCGGGCCGCCGCCAGCGCAGAGACTCGCCGACGGATCGTGGACGCCGCGATAGCTCTCCATGCCGAGAAAGGCATCCTCGGCACGACCTGGCCCGACATTGCGAAGCGGGCCGATGTTGCGCTGGGTACGGTGTACCGCCACTTTCCCGGCCTCGATCAGCTGGTCCCAGCGTGCACCTCCGAGAACGCAGTCCGCATGAGGCCTCCCGGAGCCAGCGTCCTCGTTGGGGTGACTCGGCCTGAGGAGCGCATCGGCCGATTCGTTGAGGAACTCTTCGCCTTCTATGGTCGGTCGGCGCCCTGGACGCCGAGAGCCAGCATCGACCGCCACCAACTACCAGTTCTCGATACCATCCTCAGCCGTCGTGAAGCTGGACTGAAGGCTCTTGTGGAGGAGACGCTCGGGCCACTCCGACGTCGGCGTCATGCGCTGGATGCCGCGCTCGCCCTGACCGACTTCGGTGTCTGGCGGTCGCTGACCCGCTCGGGACTTTCTACAGAGGCGGCCGCGCGACTCATCACTGAGGTCCTCGTGACGTGGGTGAACCGACGTCGCGTTCGTTGAAGTTGCCGGCAGTGGTCGCTATGGTCCGGGTCTGAGGGCCCGGCCAGGAGGGTTGAAGAAATGGCCGAAGTACACGAAATCGCTGACGGTATCTTCCGGATCGCAACCTTCATTCCGGAGGCCAACATCACCTTTAACCAATTCCTGATCGCGGACGAGAAGCCGCTCTTGTTTCACACGGGGCAGCGACTGCTCTTCCCCCTTACTTTGGAAGCGGTTCGACAGGTGATCGACCCAAGCCGCTTGAGGTACATTTCGTGGTCACATCTGGAAGCAGACGAGTCCGGGGCCCTCAATGAATTTCTCCAGATCGCCCCGCAGGCCGAAGCGGTCCATAGCGAATTGGGTGTCGTGGTCAATGTCAACGACTTCGCCATCCGTCCGGCCAAGACAATCGGCGATGGTGAGGTGCTCGATCTGGGACGGCACAAACTACGGTTTCTGATCACACCGCAGGTCCCCCATTGCTGGGATGCCATCCTGGCGTTCGAGGAAACAACTGGCACGCTAATGGCCAGCGACCTGTTCACCCAGCTCGGCGAAAAAACCTCCATGACGAGCGGCGACATGGTGGAACGCACGATGGCGTCTCACAAACAGTTGCCCACCTATATCCCGGTCAGCCAGCACACGGCACGCGTGTTTGATCGGTTGGAGGCGTTGCGGCCTGGCGTGCTTGCGTGCATGCACGGGCCGGCCTTTAGCGGTGACGCCGTTCAGGCACTCCGGGACCTCCGCACTGCGCTCTTCTCTGAGCCCGACCTGGAGTTGACGACGATAGGGGGAGCGGCGGAGCCTACCCGGAAGTCCTGAACCGCGGCGAGGCTTAGCTGGGCGCTCGGGCGGAGTTCGAAACTTGTCCGGGTGGAGTCGCCATATCCGAGCGCACCGTTGGCAGCCACGTCCGTAGCATCCTGGACCGCGAACCGTCCGCTATCCGTTCGCCGGCGCGGCGATAGCGAGCGAGATTTGCAATCTCTGAATTCAAATCCCTGCGGCTGGCCTGGTTCCGAAAGCCCGGTTCTGAACGCCGTTGTCTCCCACCACATGGGCTCTGTTCCTGAGGCCGCCGGAATTCCGCCAGTCTGCTACCGCTCCCGTGTGGTCGCCGCCATTACCTGGCGGCAGCCCCGAAGACCAGAATTTGTTAGGAGAATGTCCGACGCAACTGACCTCGCGACTAGAGGCAAGTCATAAGGTATTACGTACCGAGTACGATGAGCTCTCGCATCCTCAGTCCTGCCCTCTTTTTAGTTGCCTTCGTGTTCTGCCTCGGGCTGATCATCGGTGCGATCGTGATGACCGACTTTGCGTGGCAGCATGGCTGGTTGCCGCGATCACGCGAGGAAGCACAGAGCCTCGGTGGCTGTGTTTTGACGACTGGAATCGTGGGGGCGATCTTCCTCCTTTCGGTGTTCGTAAGTTCTAAGCGGCATCGGCTTTCGGCGAGTCTCGTCGTCATCGTGGCTGGCGCGGTCACTTTGGCGGTGATAGTCATCGCCGGCTTCAACAACTGGCTGCCGAAGTCCCGGGCTGCCGGGATATTTGTATTACCGTTTCTGGTGATCGCGATCCCGGGTCTCCGGTTGATCTACAGGTCAGAGCTTGCGGCGAATCCCGCAGGTCGCGAAGAGCCAACTGCCGGTACCGGCGCTATCGATCGCTACGTCGACTAACAAGCTCTTCAACAGCACTCGGCAAGGTGGTCTCGAAGTCAATGAGCTTCGCCCATTCGGCGGTAATGCTGATTCGTGCCATCTGATCGTAGAGACCTCGAACCTGCGTTTCGAAGGCGCTCCATTGTTGTCGCGGGACGCCCTTACGCGAAGCCTCTAGGTATTCGTCGGGAACGCCGTTAACCTGTTCCACCGCAGCGTTGCCACGGACGAGCAAGATATGTGGCGGCTGAGTTTGTGTGTCAACGCTCAATGCGACTCTCGGGTTCGCCTGCAAGGCCTTGACTTTAGGTGCGTTCCATGCCGTGCAGACGACAAACCTGTCGGCTTTCCAGAGGTAGCCGATAGGGACCACTCGGGGATAGTCGTCGGGGCCGACATAAGCTAGTCGGGCCAGGAGGTCTGAATGCAACAACTCCTGCGCCAAGGGCGTAGCCAAGACTTGTAGAGCAGCTCGTCTGTCCATGGTAGATATCAAAGCAGGTTGCCCCGGGCCGCAACAAGACGGGCCGGCTCGATGCGATGTGGCATGCGCCCGACTTCACCCGCCTGCCCTTCGCTCCTTGGCGATCTCGACGAGCCGGTCCCAGGCCGGGGACGACGCGCCGAGCGACGTCGTGAGCCGTGCGATGTTTGGGTCTTGGACCGACTGCTCTCCACCTTTGAGCCTGCCCGGCCGGCCGGCCATCCACCGCTCGGTGCGTTCGGCCAGCGCGGAGAGCCGCGGATCATCGGGGGACCAGTCAAACGCCGCGTCGTACTCGAGGTAGATGGCGCGGAACTCTGGATGGCTCAGCGCCTCGCGCTTGTCGGCCATCCAGATGGCTGCCTGCTTCGGTGAGACCGACTGCATCAGGATCCAGCCGTCGCGTTCCATCTGCACCGAACGCTGGCTGACGCCAAGCTCGCGCAGCCGGTCGAGGTAGTCGGCGACCTCGGCGGAAACGAACAACCGGTCGCCGGCCGTGAGCCGGGCGATCCGTTTCCGGCTGCGGCGGAGTTCCTTGGCCCGTTCCTGCAGGTTACGGTCGATTTCGTTGATCGCTGCGGCGAATCGGTCGGGGTCGGCGGCGAGCAACTCCTTGATGCGGGCGAGTGGCACGCCGGCCTCGGCGAGCGTCTTGATCTTGATCAGGGCGATGGCATGCTTGGCCGAGTAGCGACGGTAACCCGACGAGTCACGCGGCGGTTCCTCGAGCAGGCCGCGCTGATGGTAATGGCGGACGTCACCGCGATCGCCGCACACCAGGCCAGGGCCAGGTAAGCGGTGCTTCCGACGGGCGCGCCGGTCAGCAGGGCGCGCAGGCTCTCCACCACCGGGGTGAACGGCTGGTGCGCGGCGAACCAGCGGACGTCGGCGGGCATTGAGTCGGCCGGCACGAACGTACTGGACAGGAACGGCAGCAGGAACTGGATGGGCAGGGTTGAGCCGTTCGCCCCGGCGACGCTCTTGGCGACCAGGCCGAGGGCCGCCGACAGCCAGGCGAGGGCAAACGAAAGCGCCGCGAGGATGCCCACGACCGCGAACCAGTCCAGGACTGAAGCTGTTGCCCGGAAGCCGACAAGCACGGCTACCCCGGTGACGACGATTGTGGCGGCGAGCGTTCGCACCACACTGCCGCCGACATGCCCGGCCAGCAGCGCGCCGCGGCTGACCGCCATCGCGCGGATCCGGTCGATGATGCCGCCCGTCATATCGGTGTTCACGTTGATCGCCGTAGGCCCACAGCTGGCCGCGACCGTCATGAGGAGGATGCCGGGCACCAGGAAGTCAACGTACGGCGCACCGCGGGCCGCGTTACCCAGGCCGTGGCCGATTGGCCCGCCGAGGATGTAATCGAAGAGCAGCAGCATGACGACCGGCACCATGATGGTGCCCACGAGGAGCAACGGGAACCGTTGGGTGTGCTTGAGCTCCCGCCCGATCATCGTAGTGGCGTCGTGGATGGCGAGGGTCAGCGCAGTCATTGATTCTGCTCCTTAGAGGGGGTTCCGGTCAGGGCGAAGAACACGTCGTCGAGGTCCGGCGTGTGAATGGAGAGGTCTTCAACCGCGATACCGTCGCCGAGCCGGGCGAGCACGTCGCGCAGCGATCGGATGCCCCTGTCGCTTGGTACCCGCAGCACCAGGTCGGTGTCGTCGCGCGAGCCCTCGCGCAGCGATCGGGCGGCCGCGTCGAGCGAGGCGGCGTCGGCGAAGCGCAGCACGAGGTGCGCGCCCGGGATGCGCCGTTTGAGCTCCTCCGGGGTGCCCTCGGCGACGATGCGGCCCCGGTCCAGCACGGCGATGCGGTCCGCAAGTTCGTCAGCCTCCTCCAGGTACTGCGTGGTCAGCAGGATGCTGACGCCGTCGGCGGCGAGATCGCGAATGATCTGCCACATGGTGCGGCGGCTGCGCGGGTCCAGGCCGGTGGTTGGCTCGTCGAGAAAGATCAGCCGTGGCCGCCCCATCAGGGTCATCGCGATGTCAAGGCGGCGTTTCATGCCGCCGGAATAGGTGGCCGGCGTCCGCTGCGCCGACTCGACCAGGTCGAAGCGCTCGAGGAGCTGGGCAGCCCTCGCCCGTCGCTCGGTCGGCGCCAGATGCAGCAGGCGGCCTATGAGGAACAGGTTCTCCTCGCCAGTCAGCAAGTTGTCGACGGCAGAGAACTGCCCAGTGACCCCGATCAACGAGCGGACAGCGCCGGGCTCGCTGTGCAGGTCGTGCCCAAAGACGCTGGCGGTGCCAGCATCCGGCGGTATCAGGGTAGACAGGATTCGCACCATGGTGGTCTTGCCCGCTCCGTTCGGACCGAGCAGTCCGAAGACCTCGCCCTCCCCGATGCTGAGGTCGACGTCGTCGAGGACGATCTTTTCTCCGTATGCCTTGCGCAGGCCGGTGACGGAAACCGCGGTACGCGTCGCGTTCTTGATCGGTCTGTTCATGCGAGTCATACTGCAACCTTGACCCTAGGTCAGTGTCAAGCCCTTGGTGGTCTGCAATGATCGATCTAGGATGAGCACGGCCGACCGAGGCGACGCGGACGATCAGCCCACGGTGAGTCTTAGGACGGAGCGGAACCCGCTTCTGGGCGTACCCGACCTTGTTCTTCGAGTCAAGACCCGATCGAGCGGGCCCGTATCCTGATGGGTCTTCTTGCTATCGCTCTCCTGGCGCTAACGCTAGATCCCGCCGGTAGACTTCCGGCCCACAAGCCGCCAGGGCGAGCGTCGCACCGATGACACCAATCGCGACACGAACACCCGTCACCCTGATGCACTGATCTCGAGGCTGGTCCGGCCAGTCTGCCAGACCGTGGGGCTGCCCTCGATGCTCCACAACAGGACAGAAGGTCCAGGGTGGACGCCGGCGGGGACGTCGATGAACATCTCGAAAGTTTCGCTGGCGTTCGCGGCGATCGGGGAAGCCACCGTGCAGTTCAGCTGATAGGCGTGAAAGGAGCCTCCAATCCCTTCCAGCTCTTCGTGATAGGTCGGACAGGGGATGAATGCGAGTGGCGTGGGCGTCGGGTTGACGGTGCCCGCGAGCGCGCTGTGTGGAACCGGCTTGTTGGTCAGCGTGACAAGAAAGCGGATGCGCTCACCGGGGCGCACCGTGGCGGGCGCGTCGACGGTGGTCTGGGTGGAGGCGGCATAACCAATGGTGCAGCAATCGGCCGAGTAGAGCTCAGCTAAATACCTGGCGTCTTTACCGGTGCATGGTTTCGCGCCCCAGCCTCCGGCTGGACCGGGATTCAGCCGAACCGTCCCCAAACCGGGGCCCGGACTAATCGCGATTTCCGTGACCATGGGCAATACGCAGAAGCTATCGATTTCGCCTTGCGCCTGCTGGGCAAATTCTGGCGAGACGGGCCCGCGTGCCGGCGACAGGTAGATAATGTCGCTCCGCGTTGGAAGCGGCGACAAGTCCAGCTTGCCGTGAGCGCTTGTGAAGCTCACATCGACCGTTGAGCCCACGAAACACGGCGCTGTGCCCGTATCGCGGATGCTGAGCTGCCAACTCGATGTATCCCGCATGCCGCCTCCGACGTAAAGCGAGTCGACGTGGACCGCGAGTTGAGAGGCAGTACAGGGCGGGATGCCGGGGATAGTGACCGGTTGAGCGCTGGACTTTGCCGCTCTGGCTATCCAGGGAATCGGCTTGGCGGCCGATCCTACTGTGGGGCTGGACGGAGAAACCGCCGCCAGCCGGCCACACCCACTTACGGCAAGAAAGATTGTCAGGGCCAGAAGAAATCTGCAGCTACGGTGTGGCATGGGCTATGACCCGGCCAACAGTTGCGGCGGGGCGGGGAAGCCACTTCCAAGCCAGTCGCCGCTGACGTAATCGAGGAACACCACGCCACTGGTGGCGGGCGGCGGGCAGGTATGTGCGCCGGCCGGGCCGCAGCTCCCTTGAAAAGTGCCTTTCACCAATACGGCCCACACCCATCGATTCCCGTCGGGCCCGCCTTCCCCGGGCTGCCAGAAGTTGCGCATCGGAGCGGCGACGGCTCGCACGGGTGTTCCGGTGTGAAGTGCCTGCGCCTTCTGGACTGCCTGGGCCTCGGTAAGGCCATGGGCCGGTCGCAGGCTCGGCTGTGGGTAGATTGCGACCGGCGCAGAAGCGCCGGCGACCTTGCTCCAGGTTCCTGAGGCCCAGGTCCAGGTGTCGCCGTAGATTCCGCCCGGCGCTGATGCGGGAACCCCGCCAAAGATCAACAAGGTGCCGGCGCTGTCAACAGCGGCGGAGTCGTCGCCGCGACGCAGGGGATCCGGACCTGCGCCGATCGACCGCCAGGTTCCACCGTCCCAGGTCCAAAGCCGCGCCGAAGCATCGATATAGAGGAGCTTTCCGGCGTCCGGAACGAGGATCGGCGACCACGGAGCAGGGGAGGGCAGGTTGTGAATCGGGGACAGCTTCCAGTCCGAGCCGGTCCACGTCCAGGTCGCCACAGGGCCGGGCACGGTGTCGCCGTAATTGACTTTCTCGATGAGAACGGCGTGGCCCGATTGCGGATCCGTCCCCATCGCCGTGAGGTCGCCGCCAGGACCTTGCCCGCCTTCGAGCAGAGGCCGGGGCGTCAGCGCGGCCTGCGCGCCGCGGATGCCGCCCGGGCCGACGCCGATCGGTTGATGCGGCGGGTCATGATGAGCCCAGGTCAGGCCATCCCAGGTCCAGGTCTGCGTGGCCGACGGATCTCCGGCTGGAGTGCAATAGCAGTATTGCGCGACCAGGACGATCTGCCTGGTGTCGACGTCATATGCCATGTGGGGGTTGTCCGCTGCGGGAGGCGTAGTTCCCGAGGGCAGACGATGCCAATCGCTCCCATCCCAATTCCAGGTATCGGAAAGCAGTTGCGGCGACCCCATGCCGTCGTCGCTATCGCCGCCGAAGAGGATTAGTTGACCGCTGGCCGCGTCGAAGGCCATGGTTGCGTGCTCGCGCGCCGGTGGGTGGTGCGCGGGATGCTGAAGCGACCAAGCCGTCCCGTTCCAGGTCCACGTCTCGTCGAGCGAGACGGAGGCGCCGCCGCCGAACATGACGACCTGGTTGGTGGTGGGGTCGAACGCCATGGCAGCGCCAGCCCGGGGCGAAGGCGCTCCGTTGGAGGAGCTCGCCTGTCCGGCACATGCCGAGGAGCTTCCGCTACAGGAAGAACGGGAAAAGGCGGCACATGCCGATACAAGTAGCGACAGGACGAGGCAGACGGAAGCCATTACCAAGTTGGGCTTCCAATGGCTGCGCGTAGTCGGAATCATCGCCGAGTTCGCTCGGGAGCCATAACCATTAGACGCATCTGGGCGCCAAAGGTTCCGTTCGGCCGGAACCTTTTTCCCCTAGCCTGAGTCGGTGCCGATAGCAACGACACCGAGCGCGGCGGTAATGATCAGCGGCGCTCCGATGGACGTTAGCGTGATCACTCCCAATGCCCCAGCGATGGCGGTTGCTGCGGCTAGGACAACACGCCGCTGACGCCTTTGGTTCAGAACGGAGCTGATGGCTGCTGCGATCACGGTAAGACACATCAGAGCAAAGAACCACCAGGCAGGTAAGCCATTTTGGCCGCGAACAGCAGCGATATAGACCGCGAGCGAAAGCACGCCGGCAATCGCCATGGCAATTGGTAGCGCCCGAGGATTCCGAGGCAACGGGCGCTCAGCGCCTCTCAAATATGGAACTTTCTCGGCTCGACTGCGTCGTATTGGCAAATGAACGAAACGGCCGCGCGAAACGGCCGATGGGTTCCGCTGGGTTAGATAGAAGATGGCAGCGTTTCTCCACGCGCGCGTTCGTACGATATCGGTGCCGGGCACGATCGCCGGACTCATTGCGGCAGGGGCCGCCTCCTACATCCTGCTCGAGATCGGTCAAGGCGTAGGCCACCATCTTGGTCGTATTTTCGTCTTCGTTCCCGGCTTCCTCTTGATCTTGGCAATCGTCAGCGCTGGTGGCGCCTTGACCCACAGATTGATCCAGCGCGCGGCTCTTCTCGGCATGGCAGCGGGTGCCTTGGCAACTCTGGGCGCGCTCTGGATCTGGATCAACCTGTTCACCCTTGAGACAGGCGTTCTGCTCTTGATGGCTGGCGGGCTCGCGACAGCGGCTATGGTGGGCGCCATCGCTAGAAGCCGCCGCCGACTTCCCGCATCGGTTTCCGCTGCGCTAGGCGCGTGTATCGCGCTAGTCATCCTCGGCGTTGGGTTTCCTTTCAGGCCGGGAATCCAACCGAATGCCTTCTGCCTGATGGCGGCTCACTCAGCCTGCGATGGATCCTGGTCCATCTGATCGAGGAATACGGGCGCCATAACGGCCATCCCGACCTCCTCCGGAGGTCGGCGGACGGGGTTACCGGGGAGTAACCCAGGGCAGCGCCGACCGCGTTAGGCCTGGCGTAATGCCACGTGCGTTGGAATAGATGATGGCACTTTCCCCGTGGGATCTGCTCGACCTGGCCGGCGCTCCCCGAAACCCGTGGGGAGAGCTGCGCCTGGTGTCGCGACTCCTTGCTCAAGAGGCCCCCCTGCAAGTGTCTGCGGCCCTGCCAATCATCCGGCCGGCTCTGGCCCGAGCCGCCTAGCCCATGTCCGAACGGCGACAGGGCCTCACTGCCCGGGTCGATTGACCGCCAAGTGCTAATGTGCTAGGGTGCTAGCACTATGGCACTGATCGCCTTCCACCTGGAGTCGAACTCCGGCGTTCCGTACTACGTCCAATTGGTGCAGCAGGTCCGGCAAGCGCTGCTGTTCGGGTTGCTGAAATCCGGCGACCAGCTGCCCACCGTGAAGGAGGTCGTAGCCCAGGTCGCCCTCAACCCGAACACCGTGCTGCGGGCCTATCGCGACCTGGAGCACGAGGGCCTGGTGGCCAGTCGCCCCGGCCTCGGCACCTTCGTCGCGCAGAAGGTCCCGCCGGCAGTTGCCCAATCGAGCTACCGCTCGCTTCGAAGCGAGCTCGAGCGCTGGATTGTCAAAGCCCATGAGGCCGGACTCGATGACGACACGCTCGCTGCCCTGGTGGCCCATGTGCTACACGCAAACGCGGAGGAGGTCGTCGCATGATCGCCCCCATTGAGGCCACCGGGGTAGGCAAGCGCTTTGGTCGGACCTGGGCGCTCCAGGACTGCTCGATCCGGGTACCAGCCGGGAAGATCGCCGGATTGGTTGGTCCCAACGGCGCGGGCAAAACAACGTTCCTTCACCTGGCAGCCGGCCTACTCAGGCCGACCGCCGGTCAGATCAGGGTCTTTGGCCGCTCCCCGCAGTCAGAGCTCCTTCTGCTGCTCGACCGGGTCGGCTTCGTTGCCCAGGACACCCCGCTATATGCCGGGTTCTCGGTCGGCGACACGCTCCAGTTCGGCCGAAGGCTGAACCGCCGTTGGGACGCGTCCGCTGCCGAGGCGCGGCTGCGGCATCTCCAGATCCCATTCGACAAGCGCGTCGGCCAGCTCTCTGGCGGGCAGCGATCGCAGGTCGCCCTCGCCCTCGCCCTCGGTAAACATCCGGAGCTGCTTCTTCTCGATGAGCCGGTCGCTCGGCTCGACCCGCTGGCTCGCCGGGAGTTCATGCAGCGGCTCACAGAGGCCGTCGCGGACGAAGGGAGCACTGTACTCCTCTCATCGCACGTAGTGGGTGACCTGGAACGGGTCTGCGACTACCTGATCATCATCGCGGCCGGGCAGGTGCAGGTCGCCGGCGACATCGATGCGCTACTTGCCTCGCATCACCTCCTCGTGGGGCCGCGGCTCAACCGTGACGCGCGCCTGAACGGAGTGCAACTCATCAAAGCCCAGCACACCGAGCGACAGTCGTCCCTCTGGATCCGTGGAACGGTGCCGCCTCTTGGACCAGGATGGCGCGAGGAGGCACTGCCACTGGAGGAGCTGGTCATCACCTATCTTTCAGCGCCCGAAGCGGGAACGCTGCCGAGGCCCGAGCTCGAGGAGGCGGCATCATGACCTGGGTCACGTGGAAACAACATCGACTCGAGGCGCTCTGGGCCCTCGTCTTCGCGGCGCTGCTGGCCGGCTGTATCGGTTATGTCGCGATCGAGCTCTCGGTCGCGTCGGCCAACTGCGGGAGCAGCGGTGGGTTTGGTTACTGCTTGTCCGGTGACCTGTTCGGCCGGATTGCCCAATCCATCCTGCAGTTCAACCTGTTCACGTACGGTCTTGTCGTACTCCCGGCGCTGGCCGGCGCGTTCATCGGCGGACCACTGGTCGCCCGGGAGATCGAGAACGGCACCCAGCACCTCGCCTGGACGCAGGGCGTAACACGGTTGCGCTGGCTTTTCATGAAGCTCGTTCTCGTGGTCGTCCCGCTTGTCGTGGCGGCCGCGCTGGTTGGCTACCTGGAAGTGGTTCTGCTCAACGTCCAGGGACCGCAGATCAATCGCTGGGATGTCTTCGACCAGCAGACGCCGGTCGTCCCCGCCGCAACGTTTTTTGCCCTGGCGTTGGGGGTGGCATTCGGTGCGCTCATCGGCCGGTCGGTCCCGGCAATGGGCGCCACTCTGGTTGCATTCGTGATCGTTCGCGTCGGCATCGCGGAGCTCGTGCGCAGCCACTATATGACCCCGCTGATGAAAACGACACACGACCTATCCGTGCTTGGGGCTCAAGCGGATCCCACGGCATGGTGGCTCGGCTTCCCGAATTACTACGACTCGGGCGGTCATCTGCTCGGGAATCTGATCGGCCTAGGCACCGGCGGGCGGCCGAGCTACGCGACTCAATACTTCCAGCCCGGTGACCGGTTCTGGGCGTTCCAGACGATCGAATCAGCGATCCTCACCGGCCTGGGGCTGCTGATCTTCGGCCTGGCCGTTTACTGGGTTACGCGGCGCCTGACCTGAACTCGGCCGTCGGACGCGGACGTCACCGTAGCTGCCATCGCTCCACGTCGATGGTGATGAAGTCAGGAAAAGGGAGTACCCAGCCGTACCGGCTAAGGGAAAGCTTGACTCGGCGTTTCGAGG
>VBJI01000186.1 GCA_005880875.1 Chloroflexota bacterium | reverse complement strand
GAACCGGGGTGGCAGATTGAAGGTCGGGACCAGCAGCCAGAACGGGGCGTGCGGATCGTCCGAGAAGTAGAGGCTCGCCGCCGTGTCGGCGGCATTCCCACTCGCGTCGATCCGGAACGGACCAATCTCCCAGTCGGCCGGAATGGCGCGCACCAGGAAGAAAACCAGGATCAGCGCGCCGAAGAACAGGACGAATCCAAACCGCCGCCGCCGCCGCCGGTCCGGCTCGGCGCTGGCGACCTGAGTAGCGGCTGCCGGAATCGACGGCGCCGCGGCGGCAACGAGTTCCTCGACGGGTTCCGCGACCGGCTCGGCAATCGGTTCCGCGGCTGGTTGCGCCGCCGCCTGAGCGGGCGCGATCTCCTGCTCTGCGGGCACCGTCTCGGCTGGGGTGGGCTGGACCGGCGCGGCTGCGGCGGTGGGCGCGACCCCACCCGTCAACCGGGCCAGCCGCTCGTGCAGCTGGGCCTTATCGGCCAACGAAGCCGGATCGTCCGGTTGCATGGCACGCCAGGGGATGAGGCGCATCTGCGCCCCACCCTACCGCCGCCCGATTACGGCCCTTGTTTCGCGCGTGGACGTTCAGCTATGCCGCTGTGACAGCGTTGTCGCAGGAGATTTACAACTGTACGGCGGCCGGCGGTATCAGCCGGGCGGCCAGCCCATCGTCCGGCCGCCCAGGAGATGCAGGTGCACGTGGTACACGCTCTGCCCCGCCTGTGGCCCCGTGTTGAAGGTCAGCCGGTAGCCTTCCCGGTCGATCTTTCGCTCGTCGGCGATCCGGTTGGCGACCTGGAACATCCGGGCGAGCATCGGTCCATGCGCCGGCGTCAGGTCATGGACCGAGGGGATGTGCTCCTTCGGAATCACCAGCACGTGGACCGGGGCGACAGGGCGGATGTCCTCAAAGGCGACCACTTCCTCATCGCGAAAGACCTCTTTTGCGGGAATCTCCCGCCTGAAGATCTTGCAGAAGAGACAGTCCTCAGCCATCGGCCAATCCTATGCGCAGAGCAGCCCGTCTTCGGTGGGCGCCAGCGGGCGCACGCGGGCCAGTGCGCCCAGTTGCTGGTCGCGCGCCGGGGCATAGACGGTGATGTAGTTGTCACTCAGGCCACGCACCCGGTGCGGCAGTCTGCGGTCCCAGACCACCTCGAGGTCGCGATCGACGAATCGAGCCTCGTAGGCTCGGCGCTGCGTGTCGGCCTGTGCCTGCAACCGGCGGCTCCGCTCGCGGCTAACCGGATCGTCGACCGGAAGCCCAAGGCGAGGGGCGGCCGTGCCCGCCCTCGGCGAGTAGCGGAAGACGTGCATGCCGCTCAAGCCTGCGTCGGCCGCCACTGACGCGGTATCGGCGAAGTCCGCCTCGGTCTCACCGGGAAAGCCGACGATTACGTCGGCCGTCAGCGCCATGTGAGGCGACTGGTTACGGGCGTGAAGTCGTTGGCGTTGATCGAGCTGAGCCGAAGCCGGGCCGGCGCGATCGCTCCCAGCAGGCGTCGAAGGAATGGCGCCAATGGCTGCCCGCGCTCCCGCCCGAAGGCGCCGAGGTCCACGCCGGTGAGGACGATCTCGCCGTAGCCCTCGGCGACCGCCTGCTGGGCGCGTTCGATCAACTGGCCCTCGTCGTCGCTGCGCGACGCGCCGCGGGTCCGCCAAACGATGCAGTAGGTACAGCGGTGATTGCAACCGTCCTGCACTTTGAGAAAGAAGCGCGATCGGGTGAAGGTCGTCGAGCCGGGTTGCGCGGCCGGCGCGAAGTTGGCGGAGAGGTAATCGAAGATCTCGGGCTTTCGGACATTCGGAAACGCGACGTCCACGCTGGGAACGGCGGAAAGGCGCGGATTTGGATTGTCGACATGACAGCCGGTCAGAATCAGGTGGGCCTGCGGATGGCGGCGTCGCAACCCGTGCACCATCGTCCGGAGCTTACGGTCCGCCTGCGCCGTCACGGTGCAGCTGTTGATGACGCAGACATCGGCCTCGTCATCGCGGTCCGACACGTTAAAGCCGGCGCGTGCCAGCCGGTCGCCAAGGTCGGCCATCTCGGCGAAGTTCACCTTGCAGCCGAGCGTCTGGATCGAGATGTTCACGGGTGTTGAACGAGGATAGCAGCGGCCACGATCGGCGCCAGTCGGGCGCGAAGGATGCGCGGACCGAGATTCACGGGAGTGGCTGCGTGGTCGCGCAATGTGGCAAGCTCGGTCTCCGTCCATCCGCCTTCGGGGCCGACGGCAATCGCGTAGCCGGGCGATCCGTCGAGCGCTTCGGCCAGTGGCATTGGCGCCGTTGGTTCGAGCACCAGCAGGCGAACCCCCGCCACCTGCTCGAGGGCGGCCTTCAGTGATGTCGGTCCGGTCACCTCCGGTACCTCACCGCGATGGCTTTGCTCGGCGGCCGCTCCAGCGATCAGCTGCCAGCGCGCCAGTCGGGCGGCGGGAGGCCGACCGACCGATCGGTCTGCCTGCACGGCGATAAAACGCTGGATTCCCACCGCGGTGCCAGCTTCGACCACGGCATCGAAGTCGGGGTTCGGTAAGACTGCCTGCAGCAAGGTCACCCCTGTGCCCGCTTCGCCCTGGACAGGTCGATCGCCCATGATCCGGCCTACCACGCGGCCACCGACGGCCTCGACCACTTCGAGCTGGTACTCGCGCCCATTGGCGACGGCGACGCCGCGCTCCCCGGGATGGACCCGAAGCACCCGGGCGAGGTGATGCCCCTGCGGGCCGCCAATCGTGACCCGGCCGTCCCCGATCTGGCTGGCGTCGACGAAGGTCCAGAACATCGCCGACCCATGCTAGCGAGCGGTCCGCCCCGCGGGCGGAGAGGGAGATTGACGGGCAGGCCACGTTGTATTCGCCAGCATGACGACCCATGGTCCCGCCTCCTTGCAGTTGCACCGTGCGACGTTCAAGGTGGCCGCGGTGTCGTTCTGGGGGCTGGCGACGATCGTCATGGCCACCGACTATCTCGGGGGCGATCTGCAGGTCAACTACACCACCGAATGGGTCGTCACGGTCCTCGCCTGTGCAGCCGGCGTGGTGTGCTGGGTGTTGCCGTGGGCCCAGATTCCGGCGGGCCGATTCGTTCCGGTGGTCTTTGCCGGCCTCGCCATGCTCACCGTTGGCCTGTTCGCGACGGGTGGCATCCACTCGCACCTATCGGTCCTGTTCCTGGTCATCGTCGTGTTCACCGCATCGATGCTCGAGTTCCGGACCGCTGTGGCGGTGCTGATCAGTGCGATTCTCGCCGCAGCATCGCCGCTCGCGATCCAGGGGTGGGACAGCTTTTACGCGCGCACGGTGGTCCTGCTGGCAGCGTCGATGGTGATCTGTGCCTATATCCCCGCCCTGGTGCGCAGGGCGTTGCGGGCGGAGAACCAGCTCGCCGAGCAGCGCCGGTTGGAGCTCGAGCAGAGCTATCTGACGACCATCGAGGCGCTGGCCGCCACGCTGGACGCGAAGGATCGTCACACCGAAGCCCACTCGCGCGAGACGGCGGCGCTGGCTCGCGCGGTCGGGAGTCGCCTGGATCTTGACGCGGAGCGGCTTCGGTTCCTCGAATACGGCGCCCTCCTGCACGACATCGGCAAGATCGGGATACCAGGCTACGTCCTCAACAAGCCCGGGCCGCTCGATGACGAGGAGACGGCGATCATGCGCGAACACCCCGTCATCGGTGAGCGGATCGTCGCCTCCGTCCCCTTCCTCAATCGGATTCGCCCAATGGTCCGGGCCGAGCACGAACGGTGGGACGGCGGTGGCTATCCGGACGGCCTCAAGGGCGAGGAGATCCCGATCGAGGCGCGGATCATCCACGCCTGTGACGCCTTTCAGGCCATGGCGAGCGACCGACCCTATCGCCGGGCTCGGCCGCGCGACTGGATTCTCAAAGAGATCGACGCCCAATCGGGGCGGCAGTTCGATCCGCGGGTCGCCGAGGCCCTGCTCCAGGTGATCCAGCGGGGCGACCTGCACGTGAATGGAACCGTGGAAGGCGCCGTTCACGAAGACCGGCGGTTGCCGGAAGCCCACTCATGGACCCAACATCTCGATGCGATTCAGCAGCTCGGCGCCAGGCTCTCGAGCGTGGTCAGCGTTCCCGAGATCTGCGAGACGATCGGAAGGGCGATCACCACCCTGCTTCCCTACGACCAGTGCCGCATCTACTTGCTGGAGGACGACAGGCACACGCTGCGGCCGGTCTATTTCAGCGATACCAAACGAACCGAATACGACGGGGTGACCGCCGAGACCCTCGCCATCCAATCCGGCGAGGGCATCACCGGCTGGGTGGCCGAAACCAAGCAGGGCGCCCTCGTCGGCGACGCTGAGCGTCACCCGAAGGCGGTTCACATCCCGGGGACGAGCGAGAGCGATGAGTCGATGCTGGCGGTGCCGGTGATTTTCGAGGACCGTTTGATCGGCGTCATCGTCGATGTCAAGGTTGGTCTCCACCAGTACACCGGCGACCACTTGCGGCTGATGACGATCCTGGCCAACCAGGCCGCGGTTTCGATTCAGAATGCTCGGCTGATCGAGCGGCTGGCGGCCACCGCGCGGACGGACCCCCTGACCGGGCTCAAGAACCGGCGCGCTTTCGAGCAGGCGCTCCAGGAGCGGCTGGGGGTCGAATCGCCCGAACCGTTCTCCGTCATTATGCTCGACGTCGACGGCCTCAAGCAGGTGAACGATGCGCGCGGCCACGCCGCGGGCGACGCGGTGCTGAAGCGGGTGGCGGCCGTGCTCACCGCCCATCTTCGGGAAGCCGATGTCGTAACCCGCTGGGGTGGTGACGAATTCGTGCTGCTGATGCCGGGTATGGACCAGGTGGGCGCCGTGTCGCTCGCCCGGCGGGTGGGGGCGACTCTCAAAGATCCGGACGACTCCGCCGGGGCCATCTCGGTCTCTATTGGGACGGCATCATTTCCGGCCGACGGCGGCACCGCCGACAGCCTGCTGGCCTCGGCCGACCGGTCGATGTACCTCGACAAGCGTCAGCGCGTCGCTTAACTCGCGTCGTTCTGGGCCCAGTTCTGGATGTTCCAGGCCAGTCCGCTCGGGCCCGGGTCGGCCCGGACCACGTAGTCCAGCGTCGCCGCCTTGAAACCCCGGCCGGCCAGATCGTGCGGCCCACGCCGGGAGAGGATGATGACGGGAACCTGGCGACCGCTGTCCGTGGCGCGAAGGCGTTGCAGCGTGGCAAACCCGAGATCTTCGCCGACCCGAAGGTCGAGGTAGATCATGTCCGGCCTGAGCGTTGCGGCGATGGCGAGCACCTGGTCGTCATTCCCGACAACCGTCACCTGATAGCCGTCAAGCTCAAGCTTGAGTTTGTACATCTCGGCGACCGCCGGGTCGTCCTCGATGAAGAGGACACGAATCGCCTCGTCGGTCGAATGTGCCGGTAAGGCCATCGACGCCAATCCCCTTATTACCCGATGCCGCCTACCCGCCCATCAGCCTAGGCGGGTTCGAGCGGGGTGTCAATGACGAGTTTGGCGGCTAGGCCTTCTCGTACGGCTGGCGAACCTCTTCGGGAAGCTGGTACCAGGTGACTCGATCGCCGACCCTGGCGCGCATCTTCCACCTGAATGACTTTGGCTGCGCGTCGATCCGCATCCAGAGCTCATCGAGACGTTGATTGATGCGGCCGGCGTCAACGTCGAGCGCCCGGGCGGCGTCGCGCACCCGCGCGGTGTTGAGCTGCAGGGTGCGGTGCAAGCCCCAGTCCTCGGCGGTGAGCTTGCCGAGATAGGCGGCATTGATCGCGTCCCCGTCCTGGTCGCTGATCGGGTGGTCGAGCAGCAGCGCCACGGTATCGACCAGGTCTTTCATGTTGACTTCGAAGACCTGCAGCTTGCTGAGCAGCAGGTCGGCCGGCGTCAGCGTCGCGCCTTCGTGGCCGAGCCGGTTGGCCAGCTCGATGACGTGGCACATCTTCATCCGATCGATGAAGACGTCGATCTGCCCAAAGTCGAGGTCGCCGTACTTGCGCTTGAGCGGCGCTTGCCTGGCGCTGGGGGAATGCAGATTGACAGCCGCCCCGCCAACCAGCTTGACCGGGACCTTCCGCTCGCGGGCGGCCGCGGCGATCCGCTCGGCCTCGGCGATGACGTCGGCGACGGGGACCTGGGTATCGGTGGCCAGCTCAGTGCTCCTGGACGTCCACGATGATGGTCTTCAGGTCGGTCATCTGCTCGATGGCGCGATGGCCCCCTACCCGGCCGATGCCGCTTTCCTTGCCGGCCCGGCCGCCGAAGGGGATGTGCGCTTCCCAGTAATTGGACGACTCGTTGACGTTGACCCATCCGGTCTCGAGCCGCTGGGCAAAGCGCAACGCCCGGTCGATGTCCCGCGTGTAGACCGAACCCAGCAGGCCATACGGTGAATCGTTCGCGATGGCGAGCGCATCGGCTTCGTCGCTGAAAGGGATCAGCGGCGCGATCGGCCCAAATGTCTCTTCGCGGCTGACTCGCATGGCAGGCGAAACGTTGCGAAGGACGGTGGCCTCGTAATAGAGGCGGGTCGGAAAGCCCTCGGCGCGCCGGCCGCCCCTAACGATGGTGGCGCCGCGGTCGACCGCATCCGCGACGTGCTCATCCATCTTTCGCGCCACCCCTTCGTTGTTGAGAGGGCCCATCGTGGTCGCGTCTTCGAATGGGTCGCCGAGGTGAATGCCCGTCATCGCGTCGGTGAGCTGGGTCAAAAAGGCGTCCTGCACGCTTCGCTGCACCAGGATGCGTTCGCCCGCGGTGCAACTCTGCCCGGCGCACAGGAAGCAACCGGTGATGGTGCCCTCGGCGGCTCGCCGCAGGTCGGCGTCCTCGAAGATCACGATCGGGCCGTTGCCGCCAAGCTCGAGCATCACGTGCTTACCGGCCGCCCGCCGCGCGACCGACCGCCCGGTCTCTGTCGACCCGACGAAGCCGACGCCGGCGATCAGCGGATGGCCCGCGATTTCGTCACCGACAACGGCGCCGGGGCCGGTGACGAGGTTGATGGCGCCGGGGGGCAGATCCGCCTCCGCCAGGCATTCCATCAGTTTCACCGAGATCGCCGAGGTCGAGCTGGCGGGCGCCCAGACAATGGTGTTGCCACCGGCGAGTGCGGGGGCGATGACTTCTGTTGCCATGGTTAGCGGCCAGTTCCAGGGGGTGATTACGCCGTAGACGCCACGCGGCACCCGCAGCGTGAAGACGAGCTTGTTCTTACTCATCGATGGGATCACGTTGGTCTCGAGTCGCTTGATGTCCTCGGCGGCAATCCGGAAATATTCGATCGCTTCGCCCACCTCGCCGAGGGCTTCGGCCTTATATGGCTTCCCCTGGTCGAGCGTGAGCCAGCGGGCCAGCTCCTCGCGACGGCCTCCCATCACCTCGGCGACCCGATGGAGCAGCGCCGCGCGATCGAAGGCGCCGAGCGACGCCATTGCGGCGCGAGCGCGGTGGGCGGTCTCGACGGCATGGGCGGCATCGGCGCGGGTACCCTTGGGCAGGGTGGCGATCACCTCGCCGGTGGACGGGCTCGACGCCTCGAAGGTCTCGCCACTCTCGGAGTCAACCCATTGCCCGCCGACGAACATCTTGAGCGTTTGCGTTTTCTCGACGACTTTCATGGATGTGGCCAGCCTCCTCAGACTCTCGCGTGCAGGATCGCGTCTTTGCGGACCTCGATGAATGCGTTCAGTTGCTCATCGATGGCAGAATCGATGCCGGGGTCCTGGTAGTCCGCCAGCAGTTGTTTCCATTTCTCATTCGCCACCCGGTCGGCGGTCCTGGACCCCATCCGCTGCCAGCGATCGTAGTTCTCCGTGGACGAGATCATCGGCCGGTAGAAGCCGGTGCGGTAATGACGCATCGTGTGCTCGGAACCCAGGTGGTGACCCCCGGGTCCGACCTCGCGAATGCCGTCCATCGCGAAGCCCTCGTCGTCGAAAGGGATGCCCTTCAACAGGATCCATTCGAACATGCGCAACGCCTCGACATCGATGATGAACTTCTCGTAGGAGGCGAGCAGCGCGCTTTCCAGCCAGCCGGCGGCGTGGAGCACGAAGTGGACGCCGCCCATTACGGTCGGCCACATGCACATCATCGACTCGTAGGCCGCCTGGGCATCGGGTGACTTGGAGGAGGTGAGCGCGCCGCCGCCCCGGAACGGAATCTTGTAATGGCGGGCCATCTGCGCGCTGGCCAGGATGCCCATGGCGGACTCCGGGGTGCCAAAGGCCGGGCTACCCGACTGCATGTCGATGTTGGTCAGGAAGGAGCCGTAGATGCAGGGCGCGCCCGGCCGGATGAGCTGGATCAGGGCGATTCCCGCCAGGGCCTCGGCGGTCTGCTGGGCGAGCGTGCCGGCGAGGCCCATCGGTGACATTGCTCCGGCCATCAGGAACGGCGTGACGATGGCCGGCTGGTTGGCCTCGGCATAGGTCATCAAGGCGCCGAGCATCCGATCGTCGTAACGGAGCGGGCTGTTGACGTTGATCAGGGCCAGCAGCGCGGGGGTCTTTTCGATCTTCGCCCTTCCGCCGAAGATGATCGAGGACAGCTCGACCGAGTCGCGGGCTCCTTCTTCCGAGATCACGCTGCCCATGTAGGGTTTGTCGGTCCAACGGATATGCGAGTACACCATGTCCAGATGGCGGGTCTCCAGCGGTAGGTCTTCGGGCTCGACGATGGTGCCGCCGGCACAGTGAATCTGCGGCGTCGCCTGCGCCATCTTGTCGAAGTTCGTGAAGTCGGTGATGGAGGGATTCCGGCGACCCCGGTCGAGGTCGGTGATGAAGGGCGGGCCATAGACCGGCGCGTTGACCATGGAATTGCCGCCGATCGTCACGGTGTTCTGTGGATTTCGCGCCTGGACCTGGAATGTTGCTGGTACCTTCTTGATCTGCTCCTCGATGAAGGCGCGCTCGAAACGGATCCGGTTGTCTTCCGCCTTCAGGCCAGCCCGGGCGAAGGTATCGATCGCGCGCGGATGGAGAAAGTCAACGCCGATCTCCTCCAGGATCTGCATGGCATGCTCGTGGATCTGCTGGACCTGTTCTTCCGAGAGCAGGTCGTACGGCTTGAGCGTGTTGGTCCACATGGTTCAGGAGCCGGCGTGCGCCAGCTGTCTCGCGACCTTGCGATGGCGTCCGGCCTCGAAGGCCCGGGCGTAGATCTTCTCGTAGTTCGCGGCGTCGACATCCCTCGGATTGCCGATGGTCTGCGAATCGGCCTCGGCCTTTGAGGCCAGCAACGGGATCTCCTCCTCGGAGAAGCCGAGCTCGTTCAAGGACGGGATGTCGAGGTCCTCGGTGAGCTGGTAGACGTACTCGACCGCGAGCTCGGCTGACTTCCAGAGGGTTTTATTCGCGGTGTCGAGGCTGAGCGCCTGGGCGATGCGGGCGAAGCGCTCCGGCTCTCCGGCGTAGTTGTATTCCATGACCGGCGCCAGCAGCCGCCCGGTGAGCGCCCCATGCGGGGCATCGTGCACGCCGCCCGCGGACTGGCTCATGGCGTGCGCCGCGCCGGCGGAATCGGTGCCGTAGGCGAGGCCGGCGAGCATGGCCGCCATGCTCATGTGGTAGCGCGCCTCCAGGTTGTGGCCCTGCGAATAGGCGACCCGCAGCCAGCGCGCGCAGTACTCCATCGCGTGCAGCGCGACAGCGTCGGTGAAGGGCTGGTGATACGCCATGGTGTAGCACTCGATCGCGTGGGTCAGCGCGTCCATCCCCGTGCCGGCGGTGACGCCGGCGGGCAGGTTGACGCTGAGCGCCGGATCGATGAGAGCCACCCAGGCGGCGATGTTGGGCGTGCCGCCGACGTTGAATTTCACCTTGCGATCCGGGTCCGTGATCACCGCCCAGAGGGTGACCTCGCTCCCGGTGCCGGCGGTGGTGGGGACCGCGATCAGGGGCGGGATGCGTGAATGAATCGGGTCTTTGCCCCACTCGTACTGGCCGATGCTGCCGCCGTGCACCGCGACCACGCCGATGCCCTTGGCGGTGTCGATCGAGCTCCCGCCGCCGATCGCGACCAGACCGTCGCAACGTTCTGACTTGTAGTACCGGGCGCCTGCATCGACGAGCGCGATTCCCGGGTTGGCCCGAACCTGATCGTAGGTGACCGGGTCGAGTCCGGCGGCCCGCAACGGCTTGACGGTCTCATCGAGCAGGCCCGCCTTGACGATGCCCTGGTCGGTGACGACGAGCGGGCGCTTGATGCCGAGCGCCGCGGCTTCCTGGCCCAGCGCGGAAATCGCACCGATGGCATGCACCATTCGGGTCGGCGACTGGTACGCCTTCAGGACATTGTCAAGGACGGCCAATGCGTCTCATCCTCCTCCTTCTTCTTCGAGCGGAAGGCGGAGGCCCCGGCCTCCGCCTTCAAGATTGACCAACTATTCGACCGGAATCTCGCGGTGGATCGCCCGCAGATCGATGCCTTGCCTGCGCCGATAAAGGAAGAACCCGACGTAGACCACGAGCGCGAGGACGTACATGATCGCGAGGTACTTGATCGAATTCGGGTTATTGAAGCCGACGCCGTAGGTTGAGTCGGTGAACCACTTCACGAGGTTGAAGACCAGGAACGCGCCCGTAACCACGGCGGCGACCGTGATCGCCGGGACGCCGGCCACTCGAACCTTCGCAATGGGCGAGTTGTTGAAGATCGAAGCGCGGCGCCACGGGAGGATTGCCGCGGCTACGACGGTTCCCAGGAACGTGATCGCGATGACAAGCGTCGCGTCGAGGACGAGCGCTTCGAACCCGTTGACATAGGCATAGATGGCGCTCACGACAATCGAGGGGATGACCATGAGTCCAAGCGCCCCGTAGGGGACACGGCGCTTGGCGGAGATGTTGGCGGCCCACTCGGGGAGCACGCGATCGAACGCCGCGGCGAAGATGACTCGAGTCGATGATAGGAACAAGGTGCCCGACCAGCCCCAGAACCAGACGCTCATCACCGCAAGCAGGATGAACTGGAAGGCATGGCTATTCACGAGCCAGCCGGCGAGCATGACGGGGTGTGGCCAGATCGGGATCGGTTGGTTGGCGAGCCCGAGGCTGTTGTTGTAGGCGGCGGCCTCGAAGAACTCCCACCCAATGGTCTTTGCCAGGAGGGCCAGCACCACGACCGACAGGATGACGGTGGCCCAGAGGCCCCAGAACATGCTGTTGAAAATCCTGCGGTAATCGCGCGTGCCGCGCACCTCACCATAGAGGGTCGCGCCCCAGACCGGCCAGAGCAGGTAGAACATGAGGAACGGAACGATCGCCAGCGTCGGACCAAGAGAGAACGCGTTGAACGACGATGGACTGTAGCCGTTCTTGGTGGCCAGGTCAATCGTGGCCTGGTAGGCGTCCTTCCCAGTGTAGCCAAAGAGGCTGGCGGCCTCCCGGTTGACGGCCTGGTGCATCGCGTCCGAACTGCTGAAGAGCAGAATGACGGCGATTACGGCTAGGCCGGCTATCCCGAGATAGAAGCAGAATTTCTGGATCCGAGCGTACGTCTCCATGCCCAGCGTTACGTAGATACACACGAAGGCGATGACGATGAGGGAAGTGATAAACAATCCA
>VBJI01000185.1 GCA_005880875.1 Chloroflexota bacterium | reverse complement strand
ACGGTCTTCTCGTTGCGACCATTGAAGCCGCTGAGCGAAATTCTTTCCGGGCATAGCCCGCTGGAGGCGACCAGAGGATGAGCGCAATCGAGCCGAACCACCCGACTTCATCGACCGCGGCGCAATCGACGCGTCGACGGTGGCGACGGCGACAGATCATGACCACCTATACGTCCTATGCCGGGGCGTGGATCCTGACGAGCGTACGCGTCCACGCGACGGTGGGCCCGGAGGTGCGACGGGTGCTCTTCGTTGCGTTCGGGCTGGCGGCAATCGCATTCATCGCGAGCCTGGTGTGGCTAGTCGGTCCAAGCGTTCGATACGGGCTCAGTACTCGATCGTATCGTCAGCCAGGGTCCGGTGAGTTGAAGCGGCTCAGGGACCAGGGCGTCTCGGCGAAAGAAGCTCAGGCGATGTTCAGTCGCCCGGCCGACGAACGCCAGCGAGCGATCGGCGAGCACGCCCGAGCCGTGTCCTATCAGATCATCGCCCCGGTGATCACCGCGGTCGCCCTGTATCTCATTTTCGCGCCACAGTTGCTCGGCCACCCATGGCTGCCTTCGACCAAGACTGAACAAGTCGGGCTCCTGGTCGGGTTCGCGCTTCTCTTCAGCACCCTTCCGGCGGCCGTGGTGGCCTGGAGCGCGCCAGATCCGGTCCCTGACGAGTGACCTGAGCCTACTCGCCCTTCCAATCGGGTTTCCGTTTCGCCAGGAACGCCTCCACGCCCTCCTTGAAATCGCGCGAGAGGTAGCAAGCGCTTATCAGGTCGGCGTCGGCATTGTCCGGGATCATCCGGTCGCGCATCCGACGGAGGGCTTCCTTGGTCGCCCACAGCGTGAGCGGCGCGTAGGATGCGACCTCCTCCGCCAGTTCTTGTGCTCGTCGTGGCAGCGACTCCTCGTCCGGCGTGACTTCGCTAAGGACGCCGGCCGCGAGCAGCTCCTGCGCGTCCATCAGCCGGGCCCGCATGACGATGTCCTTGGCGCGGGCGAAGCCGAGGAGGGCCACGAGCCGGCAATAATTCGCCATCGACAGGCAGTTGCCCAACGTCCGGGCGATCGGGAACCCGTAACGCGCGGACGGGGAGGCGATGCGAAGGTCGCAGGCGGCTGCGATCGCGGCGCCGGCGCCCGTACACGCTCCGGCAATGGCGGCGATCACCGGCACCCGGACCGACTCCAGGGTGCTCATCATTCGGTTGCCGGATGCCTCGTAGTCGAGGGCGTCCTGCTCGGTCTTGAAGGCGCGGAATTGCGAGATGTCCGTACCGGCGACAAAGGCCTTTCCTCCCGCGCCGGTCAGGACCACGACACGAATTTCGCGGTTCTGGTTGACCTCCTCGCAGAGCTCGGCCAGCCGGCTGTACATGCTCCAGGTCAGGGCGTTGCGCGCCTCCGGCCGGTTGAAGATGATCCATTGCGCCGGCCCACGACGCTCGGCGATCAATTCCTCCGAACCAGGGGCGACGGCTGAGTCACTCATGATGGCACCGCCGGCGCCGGCCCCGTGGCGACGCGATCGGCTGCCAGCGCCTCGATCTCGCGCGGTGAGTAGCCGAGCTCCAATAGCAGGGCGGCCGAGTCCTCTCCAAGAAGCGGTGCGGCCTTCTCCCGGCGCACCGGGGTCTCTGACAAGCGCATCGGCGAGCCGAGCTGACGAACCTGACCGAGTCTGGCATGCGGGGCGTCCCAGAAATAGTTCCGGGCGCTGAGGTGCGGGTCGTTGAAGACCTGGCCGAAGTCCTCGATCGGCGCGCAGGGCACCCCGGCGCCCTCGAGCATGACGAGCCAGTCCGCGGTGCGCTTGGTCGCAATCACCTTTTCGATCTCCGGGATCAGCGTGTCGCGGTGGCGGAAACGAAGACTGGTATCCGCGTAGCGCGGGTCGTCGAGCAGGCGGCCCAGTCCCAGCAATCGGCAGAGGGCTTCCCAGTTGCGCGGCGTGGTGGCGCCAATCGTCAGCCAGCCATCGGCCGACCGAAAGGCCTGGTACGGGGCATTGCTCTGATGAGCCGAGCCGTGCGGGCGGGGGATCTCACCGGTCGCGAAAAATCTCCCGGCCTCCCAGATGGCGAGCGAGACGCCGGCTTCGAGCAAGCTGACATCGATGAACTGCCCGAGCCCGCTCTCCCTCCGCGCATACAGCGCCGAGACCGCGGCCAGCGCCCCGTAGAGCGCGCAGACCAGATCGCAGACCGGCACGCCAACTTTGACGGGATCGCCGCCCGGCGTCCCTGTGATGCTCATCAATCCGGAGCGCGCCTGGGCCATGATGTCGAGACCGGGTTGCGGGCTGAGCGGGCCATCCTGTCCCCATCCGGAGGCCGCCACGTACACAAGGCCGGGATTCAGCTGGCGGAGCGACGGGTAGCCGAGCTCCAGATCGGCCATGGTCCCCGGCCGAAGGTTCTCCACCACGACATCGGCGCTGCCGACAAGCTTGCGGAATACCTCCTTTCCCTCCGGAGATTTGAGATTCAGCGCGATCGAGCGCTTGTTGCGATTCAGGCGGACGAAGGCCGAGCCTTCGCCGTCCAGCAAGGGCGCCATATGGCGGACCTGGTCGCCGCCGTCCGGCGGCTCGACCTTGATGACCTCTGCGCCCAGGTCGGCGAGCTGCATCCCACAGAACGGTCCGGCCATGTAATTGCCCACCTCCAGGACCCGGATCCCCGTGAGTGGCGCGTTCACGTGCCCGATGCCTCGAGCATCGCGTCATCGTAACCGAGCACTTCGCGGAGCACCTCGGCGGTATGCTGCCCCAGGGTCGGTGGCGCCAACCGGATCCGTCCGGACTGTCCATCCATCTTCCAGGGAGTGCCAACCTGGCCGATCGGCCCCGCCACCGGATGCTCGATCTCGACCCGCATCTCGCGGTCGGTGGCGAGCGGATTGGAGAACGCCTCGCCCAGATCCATGATCGGTCCCGCCGGAATGCCGTGATGCTCGAGCCGGTCCAGCCATTCGGCGCGTGATCGCTGGCGCAAGCGCTGCTCGATCTCTCGCACCAGCTCGCTACGGGCAGCCTGCCGTTGGGGATTGGTGGCGAAGCGAGGGTCCGCCCCCAGCTCGGGCGCGTCAAGCGCCTCGCAGAACCGCCGGTACTGCGTATCGGAGCCGACGGCCACGTTGATGAAGCCATCGCTCACTTCGAAGGTGCCGTAGGGGACGATCGTCGCATGGTAGTTCCCCTCCCGCCCCGGAGCCTCCCCGGTCGCGAAATAGCGGCCGGCCTGGTAGGTATGGAGGGCGAGCAAGGCGTCGTTCAACGCAACATCTATATATGTGCCCTGGCCGGTGCGCTCCCGAGCGACGAGCGCGGCCAGGATCGCGTGCGCCGCAAACATCCCGGCGGTGATGTCCCCCACCGGCACGCCGACCTTGGTGGGAGGGCCGTCCGGGACGCCCGTGAGACTCATCAGCCCGGAGGTTCCCTGGGCGATCTGGTCGTAACCGGCGAGCGTCGGTTGGTTCTGACCGTAGCCGCTGATGGACGCATACACCAGCGCCGGCTTGCGAGCTCGCAGGCTGAGCGGGCCGAGTCCGAGGCGCTCGGCGGTCCCCGGTTTGAAGCTCTCCACCACCACATCCGAGGCCAGGGCGAGCGCCTGCGCCGCCGAGCGGCCCGCCCCGCGCTTCAAGTCGAGGACGACGCTGCGCTTGTTGCGATTGACCGAAAGGAAATAGCTGGACTCGCTCCCGATGAATGGCGGACCCCACTGGCGAGCGTGATCGCCGGTGCCGGGCGGCTCGAGCTTGATGACATCCGCGCCGAGATCACCGAGCAGCATGGTGCAATACGGGCCGGCCAACGCTTGCGTCAGGTCCAGGATGCGGATCCCATCGAGCAGTAGTGATGTCTTCGCGGCCATCGCGTCAGGCTTGGGCGGCACGGCCACTCAGTTTATTAGGCTCAATGGTCTGGTCCAACGATGGAGACCTCCTGAATCCGCTGGTCTTTCTCGCCTGGGTGGCGACCGGCGTCGCCGTCGGCGCCTACGGGACGCTGGTCGGTGCCGGTGGTGGCTTTGCCCTCGTCCCCATCCTCTTGCTCGTCTATCCGCGGCAATCGCCAGCCCAACTCACCGCCGTATCGTTGGCCGTCGTCTTCGCGAACGTCGTCTCTGGCTCGATCGGTTATTCCCGGCTACGACGGATCGACTACCGCACCGGACTGCTGCTCGCGCCGGCGACCATCCCCGGGGCCGTGATCGGCGCTCTGGTGGTCGGCGGCATCCCACGAGCCGCTTTCGATGCCATCATGGGCGGCGCCCTCATCCTGGTGGCCGCATTTCTCCTGCTGAGGCCTCAGGGGACGATGCCGGTCGGGCTCAACGGAGGCTGGGTGGCATCGCGAACGCTGGTCGACTCGGATCGCAATCGGTATCAGTACCGGTTCAACCAGGCACTCGCGATCGCGACCAGCTTCGGAATCGGATTCGTATCCAGCCTGCTCGGCATCGGTGGGGGCATCATCCAGGTCCCGATCCTGACGGCGTTCTTTGGATTCCCGGCGCACATCGCGTCGGCGACCTCGCAATTTGTCCAGGTGGCGACCAGCGGAGTCGGCGCACTCACCCACGTCCTTCATGGCGACTACGCGTCATTCGTCGGTGTCACGGTTGCGCTGGCGGTCGGCGTGACGATTGGCGCGCAGGCAGGGACGATGATCTCCCGCCGGATGGCGGGCAGCTCGATCATCCGACTCCTTGCCGTCTCCCTGGGCCTGGTCGGGATCCGGCTCCTATTTGTGCGAGGCTAGCTGCCATGGGGATGTCTGCAAACCGGTTTGAACCCGCCTACCACGGAACGCCGCCGTGGGACATTGGGCGTCCCCAACCCGCGATCGTGCGGCTCGCCGAGACCGGCCAGATCACCGGGTTGGTCCTGGACGTTGGATGTGGGACGGGCGAAAACGCCCTCTACCTCGCCGAGCACGGCTGCGACGCCGTGGGAGTCGACAGCGCGCCGACCGCGATCAAGAAGGCACAAGCCAAGGCGGAACAGCGCCGCCTCGAAGTTCAATTCGAGGTCGCGGACGCCCTCGACCTCTCGCTGTCGCGGCGGTTCGATACCGTGATCGATAGCGGGTTGTTCCACGTGTTCTCCGACGAGGAGCGCCATCGATTTCGAGATAGCCTTGGGCGAGTGATTCGACCGGGTGGCACCTACTTCCTGATGTGCTTCAGCGACCAGGAGCCGGGCGATTGGGGACCTCGCCGCGTCACGCAGGCCGAGATCCGCGCCGTTTTTCGCGATGGCTGGCGGGTCGACGACATCCAGGCGTCGGCCTTCGAGACGAACCTCGGTGACGCCCAGGCCTGGCTCGCCTCCATCTCGCGGCGCTGACGGCCGAAGGCTAACGGGAGTCACACCATGGCGAAGCTGAGCTACTCGGCGATCGCGTCCCTCGACGGCTTCGTCGCGGACGAGACCGGCAACTTCGACTGGGCCGCGCCGGACGAGGAGGTTCATAAGTTCGTCAACGAGCGAGAGCGGCCGGTCGGCACCTATCTCTACGGGCGCCGCATGTACGACGTCATGCGGTTCTGGGAGACCGAGGCGGCCGTCACCGGGGCGCGACATCAGCATTGGCGGATCCGACCTCGCCGCTCAGGCGCTCAAGGCCGGGCTGGTCGATGCGATCCAGCTTTTCCTGACACCCGTCGTCGTCGGAGGCGGCCATGCCGCGCTCCCGAGAGATATCCAACTGAACCTTGAACTGATCGACCTTCGCCGCTTCGGCAACGGCACGGTCTACCTCCACTACCGGACCGCGAACTAAGAGAACCGCGACGCGGCCGGGAACGCATTTCGACGCTCAGGCGGGTTGTTTGCGCTCCCGCTGTTGACGGAACAGCTCGGCGATCTCCTTCACGGTCGTCGCGTCTTCCGGCCGCTTGTCGGCATCGCGGAACGAGACCACCCGTGGAAAGCGAAGCGCAAACCCCGGCTCTTCGCCGACCCTGCCGGCCGTATGTCTGGGGCTGGGCGTGATTTCGTCCGCCATCACCTCGACCACCACCTCGGGCTCGAGCCACACATCCGGCACCAGGATGGAATCCACCCGTGCCGGCCGCTGAGCAACTTGCAACCTGTCCGCGCGCTCGTGGATCTGCCGCCATTCGGCATCGGACAAGCCGGTGCCCAGCTTGGTGATGCTGGCGAAGCGATCGTGGTCCGCGTCGTAGACCCCGGCGAGCAGCGCCCCGACGCCGAAGTCCGCACGCTTGCCCTTGCCGAAGTAATAGCCGAGCAGGACGAGGTCGACCGTGTCGTTCAGCTCGCCGCTGGTGTGCCGCTTGAGCTTCACCCAGTTGAAGTTGCGCGCGCCAGCCTGGTATTTGGAGTCGGGTCGCTTAACAACCACTCCCTCCAGCCCCTGGCTGATGTTGTCCAGCAGCGTTTTGGTGAGCACCTCGACCGAGTCGGTCTTGATGATTGGCGCCGGCAGCAGCACCGTCGAGCCGGCGATGACGTCGTCGACCAACGCCAGGCGCTCCTCGTAGGGCAGGTCCGTGAGGTCGCGGCCGTTGCGGTAGAGGATGTCGAAGATGAATGCCACCAACGGCAGCTCCAGCGCAGCCTGCTCGATGCCGTGCTGCCGCCGGCGGCTCGCGGTCAGCTGGAACGGAAGGTACTCCTCCAGTTCTTTGCTGTACGCGATCGCCTCGCCGTCGAGAATCAGCGTCTGATCCTTCAGGTCTCGAGCGGCCGCGGTAAGCTCGGCGAACATGAGGGTGTAGTCCTCGAGGTTTCGGGAAAACACGCGCACCTCTGAAGCGCTCTTGTGGATCTGCACCCGAATGCCGTCGTACTTCGGCTGGACGGCGACCAGTCCGAGCCGCTTGATGACCGCTTCCGGATTTGGCAAACGTTCCGCCAGCTGGCTCCGAATCGGCCGTCCGACCGTCACCTTGAGGGCGTCGACCGAGCACGGTGGGATCCCCTATCCCGAGCCGCAAACGACCGAGGGCGATCCGCACCAGGTGCTTGGCAGAGGTCGGGTCGGCCTCCTTCAACAGTCCGGCAAACAACGAGCGCTTTTTTTCGACCGATCCGGCCCCGGCCGCGCTCGCGGTCTCCGTCAATCGCGCGTGCACCTCGTTGACCGACAGCCCGGTGTTCATCCCATGGGCGGAAAGCTGTGCGGCCACCAGGCCGAGGTCACCCAGCCGCCCGAAGCGTTTTAAGACCTCGTCCGCCGGCGTCCCGAAGGCCTGCGCGATCGCCGCCATGACCAGCTTCTCTCCCAGTCCGATCTCGACCGGCTCGAAGAAGGGAACCAGCCGCCCCTGGATCAGATAGGTCATCGGCTGAATCTCGTCGGCCGAGGCCTTCGCGTAGAGCTCGGCGAGCGTCTTCACCAGCTCGTTGCGACTCCTGGTCGACTCCAGCCGGTCGAGGTAGCCGCTCAGCTCGGAGAATGTCACAGCAACCCCTCGAGGCGATCGATGAAGGCACGTTGGGCTGGCAGCAGCTTGCGGCGCGCCGCCGTTAGGTCGAACCAGCCCGCGCGATCCACCTCGGGAAACGACTGCATCTTCCCGGAGCGGGGCGGCCACTCCACCACAAACGTGTTACTCCTTGATCGCGTCACGTCCAGGTCGCCGGATAGCGCCCAGGCGCGGACGACCTTCCCTCCAGCCTGGCGCACGGTCCCCAGGGCGGTCACGTCCCCGGGCGGCGGCAGCACTCCGAGCTCTTCCTGAAATTCGCGCCGCGCCACGT
>VBJI01000036.1 GCA_005880875.1 Chloroflexota bacterium | reverse complement strand
CGGCGTCGACACCCTGGCGGCGTTCGGCTGCGATGAATGGCCGGAGGCGCTCGCCGCCGCCAATGCCGTGCTGCGCCACGTCGAGCGGGCTCGCCTACGGCTGGAACCCGGAAGCCTGCGACTGCATGCGGAGCATCCGCAGGCGTTCATGCACCTCGATCCCCCCACTCGCCGCAGTCTTGGACTGGCTGCCGACCGGCTCGCGAGCGCCGACGACCTGGCTGGCTTGATCGTTCGGGAAGCGGCCACCGCGATGGGCGCCCGAGAGCTGCGACGCTGGCTGGACCAACCTCTCCGCGACCGAGAGCGTCTCGAAGAACGGTTGAATCGCGTCACCGTGCTGGTTGGTGATCCGCTGGCCCGCGGCCGGCTGCAAACCGAGCTCCGTCGTTTACCCGACCTGGAGCGGATCACCGCCCGTGTCAGTCAGGGCTACGCCACGCCGCGCGACCTGCAGGCGCTTCGTAAAGCCCTGGTCGCGCTGCCGGCTATCCGGCAGATTGCCACGCCATGGCCGGGGCTGGCCGGGCCACCGCCACCGCCGTCTCTCGACGAGGTCGAGCGCACGCTGGCGGATGCCTTGCTGGATGAGCTCCCCGCGACGCTCAAGGACGGTGGCGTGTTTCGGGCTGGTTTCGATGCCGACCTCGATGGCATCCAGACGGGATCGCGCGCGGCCCGCGATTGGATCGGCGGCCTGGAGCACGCCGAGCGACAGCGGATCGGGATCCGGTCCTTGAAAGTCGGCTTCAACCAGGTATTCGGCTATTACCTCGAGGTGAGCCACGCCAACCGGGAACCGATCCCTCCCGAGTATGTGCGCAAGCAGACCTTGGTCAATGGCGAGCGGTATATCACGCCGGAGCTCAAGGAAAAAGAAACGCTGGTCCTGAACGCGAAGAGCGCGATGGTGGCACGCGAGCACGAACTCTTCGCCAACCTCTGCCGGCGGATCACGGCGGCCGCGAGCGATCTGCTCGACTCGGCGGCATGGCTCAGCCAGCTCGATGCGGTCGCCGCGCTTGCCACGGTCGCCACCCGCCAGCGTTGGGTGCGGCCGGTGCTTCGCGATCAGCCCGGCATCGAGATCATCGGCGGCCGCCATCCGCTGGTGGAGGAAGCCCTCGGACCCGGACGATTCGTACCAAACGATGTTCGCCTCGGTCCCGATTGCACGGTGGTGTTGCTCAGCGGGCCCAATATGGCCGGCAAGTCCACCTATCTGCGCCAGGCCGGGATCATCGTGTTGCTGGCCCAGGTCGGCAGCTTCGTGCCCGCGGAGCGTGCTTTGATCGGCCTGTGTGATCGGATTTTTACCCGGGTGGGCGCGCACGACGAGCTGGCCCGCGGGCTCTCGACCTTCATGGTGGAGATGGTGGAGACCGCCCATATCCTGGCCCATGCGACGTCGCGAAGTCTCCTGATCTTCGATGAGGTCGGCCGTGGAACCAGCACGTACGATGGGGTCAGCATCGCCCAGGCCATCCTCGAGTACCTTCACGACGCGCCGCAGCTGCAATCGCTCACCTTGTTCGCGACGCATTATCACGAGCTGACCGCGCTCGCCCAACGGCTGCCGCGACTCCGGAACTTTCGGATGGAGGTTCGGGAAGAAGGCGAGCGGGTGATCTTTTTGCATCAGGTGGTGGAGGGCGGCGCGGACCGCAGCTATGGCATTCACGTCGCCGAGCTCGCCGGCCTGCCCCGCCAGGTCGTGGTGCGCGCCCGGCAGGTGCTGGCGGAGCTGGAGGGTCAGCGGCCGCTCGAACGGCCGCCAGCCAGCGCCCAGCTGAGCCTGCCCCTCGATCACCCGGTGGTCGCCGAGTTGAAGCAGCTCGACCTCGAACGCCTGACGCCGAAAGATGCGCTGGAAAAGCTCTATGCCTGGCAGGGGAAACATGCCGGGCCCTGAGCACGTGGGACATCCCGCGACCCTGATGTCCAGGATCGAGTCCGGCCAGCGCATCGCGATTCTGCCGGCTGCGGTCGCGGACGGCATCGCCGCCGGTGAAGTCGTCGACCGGCCGGCGGCAGTGGTCAAAGAGCTGGTCGAGAACGCGATCGACGCGCGCGCCGTCAGGATCCAGGTGCGGGTCGCGGCGGCCGGTCAGGAGCTGATCGAGGTCGTCGACGACGGCCACGGCGTGTCGCCCGCCGATCTGCCGGTGGCCTTCCATCGCCATGCGACCAGCAAACTGCGTTCCCTCGAGGAACTGCGGACGATCCGTACCCTTGGCTTTCGTGGCGAGGCCCTGGCCAGCATCGCCGCCGTCTCCGAGGTTGAGGCGGTCAGCCGGAGACACGATGGGGGAGAAGGGTCTCGAGTCAAGATCCAGGCCGGAGAATTGCTGACCGCTGGATCGGCCGGCTCCCCAGTCGGCACACGGGTCACGGTCGAGCAACTGTTCTTCAACACGCCGGCCCGCTTGAAGTTCCTGAAGCAGCCGGCGACCGAGAATGCTGTGATCAGCCGGCTGGTCGGCGAGCTCGCCCTGGGGAATCCGTCGATCGGGTTCAGTCTCGAGGTCGACCGGCGGCGCGTGCTCGAGACACCGGGGACTGGGGATCTTCGAGCGACCGTCGCGACGGTCTATGACAACCAGACGGCCGCGGCAATGCTTTCCATCGACGAGGCAATCGTGCGCGGCTTGATCAGCCCGCCGGCCTTGCATCGGGGCACGAGGGAGCACATTGTCATCCTGGTCAACGGCCGGCGCATTCAGCATCGCAATCTCGTCTTCGCGGTGGAGCAGGCGTATCGCGGCCTGCGCGAGCCAGACCGCTTTCCGATTGCCGTGCTCAATCTGCTGGTCGATCCAGCCGAGGTCGATGTGAACGTGCATCCAACCAAGCGGGAGGTTCGATTTCGCAATGAGGGCGCCGTCTTCGCGGCGCTCGAACGGGCCTGTTACCACGCCCTTCGGCAGAGTCCGCTGTACGAGTTGCGGGCGACCGGCGGCGGGCCGCTGCTCGAGTTGCGGGAGACGGCCATCGTGCCGGGTCCAGCTCCAGGTCCCGCGACCGCGGAGTCGGTGGTCTCGCCACAAGCCAATCAGCCGAGCCTCCCCCCGATGGCCTACGTGGGCCAGCTGCTTCATGGCTACCTGGTGGCCGAGGCTCCTGATGCCGCGGTCTTGATCGACCAGCACGCGGCACACGAGCGCGTGCTGTTCGACCGCATCCTGCAGCGGCTGGAGCGTGGCGAGCCAGCCAGCCAGCTGCTCTTGATTCCGCACGACCTCGATCTGACGCCGCCCCAGGTGGCCGCCTTCCAGCTTCATGCATCGTGGCTGCAAACACTCGGCTTCGAGGGCGAGCTATTCGGCCCGCACACGGTTCGACTCCGAGCGGCGCCGAGCGACATGCCGGAAGGAAGAGTCGAGCGCGTGCTCGAGGTCCTTCTGGCCGACCTGGTGGGGGAACGTACGCCTGACCGCCGACTTCGGGAGACGGCAGCCTTGATCGCCTGTCACAGCGCCGTCCGTTTCGGTGACGCCATGACTCCGGAGTCGGCCCGGCAATTGCTGAGCTCGCTGGCGCTGACGGCGGAGCCGATCAGCTGTCCGCACGGCCGGCCAACAACCTTGATCCTCCCGGATGACCAATTGAGGCGGCTGTTCAAACGCCCTTAGGCCGCCCGTGCGTCGTCGCGATCGTGGGTCCCACGGCGAGCGGGAAGACGGCAATGGCTGTGGCGGCCGCCCATCGCCTCAACGGCGAGCTGGTCTCCGTCGATTCACGCCAGGTCTACCGTCATTGCGATATCGGTACCAATAAGCCGACCGCCGCGGAGCTCGACGGCCTTCGCTGTCGGTTGATCGATGTCGTCGATCCTGGCACGCCATTCACGGTTGCCGACTACCGACGGCTGGCCATGGAGGCGGTGGGCGACCTCGATCGGCACGGTCGACTGCCCGTGCTGCAGGGTGGAACCGGTCTCTACCTGCGGGCCCTGCTGGACGGCTGGAACCTCGCCGGCGCCCCGCCCAATCCCGAGCTACGGGCGGCACTCGAACAGCGCCTCGAGCTCGAAGGTCCCGCGGCCCTGGATACCGAGCTTCGGCGAATCGACCCCGCGAGCGCCGAGCTGGCGCAGGGAAATCCGCGCCGGATCATTCGTGCGCTCGAGATCCACGCGGTCACCGGCCGTGCCCCCAGTGTGGCGCGCCAGGCCGATCCGCCAGCCTGGTCGACGGTCGTCATCGGGCTCGATGTACCGTTGCCCGAGCTCGATCGGCGGATCGAGGCGCGGGTGACCCACATGATCGAGGCCGGCTGGCCGGAGGAAGTCGCCCGGATTCGGCGCGAGTTTCCCGGCGCGGACCTGCGCCGGCTCGGCCATGGTTATCCGGAGCTGGCCGCGCATCTGGATGGCCGGCTGTCGCTCGACGAGGCCCGGCAATCCACGGTGCGCCAGGTACGCCAGTACGCACGCCGCCAGCTCACCTGGTTTCGTGCTGATCGGCGCGTCCAGTGGCTTCCTGCCGACCCTGACCAAATTGTTGAGCGGATGCGCGTGGGTATGATGACGGCAGAGGCGAGTTGATTCGGAATTCCAACGGCAGGCAGGAACGTGCCTACCTGATGTCCCTCGATCACGAAGGTCAGGGGCTGGCCGCCGTCGAAGAGCAGATGCTCGAGCTCAGCGAACTGGCCAGAACGGCCGGGGTGGTTGTGGTCGGCACTGACACCCAGCGGCGGCAACACCCCGACCCGGCGCTCTTCATCGGCAAGGGAAAGGTGGATTCCTTGCATGCGCTCAAACACGAGGCCGATTTCGACCTGCTGATCTTGAACGAGGAGCTGTCACCGCGGCAGCAGCGCAACCTGGAGCAAAAGCTCGAGGTGAAGGTCATCGACCGCACCGAGCTGATCCTCGACATCTTTGCCCAGCGCGCGCGCACCAAGGAAGGCCGGCTGCAGGTGGAGGCGGCGCAGCTGCACCATCTGTTGCCACGGTTGCAGGGCGGTCGGGACCTCTCCCGGCTGGGCGCCGGTGTCGGCACCCGCGGTCCTGGCGAGCAGAAGCTGGAGAGCGATCGCCGTCGCATCCGTCATCGGATCCGCGAACTCGACCACGACATCAAGGAGATCCGCAAGCAGCGAGCGCTGCGTCGCGAAGGCCGCCGCCGGATCGACTTCCCGGTGGTGGCCATCGTCGGGTACACGAACAGTGGCAAGTCGACGCTGCTGCACGCGCTGACCCGGGCGCAGGTGCAGATGGAGGACGCCCTCTTCGTCACGCTCGACCCGACCACGCGATTGGTGCGACTGCCCAACCGGCGCGAGGTCCTGTTCACCGACACCGTCGGGTTCATCCAGAAGCTGCCGACCGACCTGGTGGCGGCCTTCAAGGCGACCCTGGAGGAGGTGCAGGAGGCCGATCTGTTGCTGCACGTGCTCGATGCGACTCGTTACAACGGCCGCGACCAGATGGAGGCGGTGCACGAGACCCTGCAGGATCTCGGCGCCCTGGAAAAGCCGAAGCTGCTCGCGCTCAACAAAGTCGATCAGTTGGCCCAGGTGGCCGTCGAGACGCTGATCGCGCAAGACTGGTCACCCTACCGGGCGGTGGTGCCGATCTCGGCGCTGCGCCGCACCGGGCTCGCCGCCCTTGGCAAAGCCGTCGCCGATACTTTGCCGGGCGATCTGGTATCGATCGAAGTGCTGCTGCCGTACACCGAAAACGCCCGACTGGCCCAGTTTC
>VBJI01000035.1 GCA_005880875.1 Chloroflexota bacterium | reverse complement strand
CTGACCGGCAGCGAGCGCGGCCAGGGCATGGTCGAATATGCCCTGATCCTGGTGCTGATCGCGGTGGTCGTGATCGTGGTGTTGATCGTCCTGGGCAACCAGGTGCAGAACGTGTTTTGCAACATCAGCGGCGCCATCGGCCAGTAACCGCGCTACGCTCGTCCCATGGCGGACGGCTGCACCCTGCTCATCCTCGCGGGCGGGCGCAGCCGCCGCATGGGTCGCGATAAGGCGGCCCTACCCGCGGGCAATGGCACGCTGATCGAGCACCTGGTGCATCGGTTGTCGCCGGTGGTCGATGAGACCATCGTCGCCGGCGGTAGGACCACCCCGCCCCTGGATGGCGTGCGGCAGATCGGCGATCGCTATCCGGGCATGGGTCCGCTGGCCGGTATGCAGGCCGGGCTGCTGCAGGCTCATCACCCACTGGTCTGGGTAGTCGCCTGCGATCTCCCGGATGTGGAGCCGGGGCTGGGCGCGCTCCTGCGCGGTCTGGCCACTGGCGTTGAGGCGGTTGTACCACGTCTCGGGACCGAGCCCGAGGGCCTCTGCGCGGTCTACGATCGGTCCCTCGCGGGGGGCATCGAGCGGATGCTCCAGGCCGGCGAGCGCCGCGTGCAGGATCTTCTGGCTCGGGCCGACGTGCGCTACGTCGACGCGGCGGAACTCCGCCGGATTGATCCCGAGCTGCGCTCGTTCCGAAACATCAACACGCCGGCCGATTACGAGGCCTGGCTTACGATGCGCTGAACCGGTCCAGCTGCTGCTCGAGCTCCGCCGGATCCGTGGTTGGCGATTGGCAGACGAATCCCTCGCACAGGTAGGCCGTGGCTACACCGTTGCGCACATGACGGTCGGCCAGCAACGGAATGCCGCGACCGTTGCCGTCTGGGGCCGCCGCCACCAGTCGGTTCGGGAGATATCGCGCCCGTGCCACGTCGAGCAAGCGCCGCGTCCGTGGGTCAGCCGGTGGGCCGATGACGGCCAGCTCAACCGGCCGGCCGAGCTCGAAATCCAGGGCCGCGAGCAGCCGGCCAAAGGCCTCCGGCGCTTTCGCCGCCGTGGGCGCCAGCCGCTCCAGCGTCGATCGGGCGGTTCGGATCCACCCTTCCTCGCCCAGCAGGGTGCCGGCGCGCCGCATGACGTCGATGGCCATCGAGGTGCCGGATGGAATCGCACTGTCGGTGACATCCTGGGGCCGAACCACCAGCTGTTCCTGGTCGGCCGCCGTGTCGAAGAACGCGGCGCGCGACTCGTCCCAGAAGGCGCTCAGCATTTCGTTCACGAGCCGGCGGAGCTGATCCAGCCAGCCGGCGTCAAAGGTCGCCTCGTAGAGGCTCAACAGGCCGTCGGCCACGGCGGCCTGGTCCTCCAGGTATCCGGCGAGCGTGGCGCGCCCGTCCTTGTAACTGCGCAGCATCCGATCCCCGCTGCGCATCCGCGACAGCAGGAATTGCGCAGTCGTTTCGGCAGTCGAGACGAGGTCGCGGCGATCGAGCACGCGGCCGGCCTCCGCGAAGGCGCGCAACATCAAGCCGTTCCAGCCGGCGATGACTTTCTCGTCGCGATGGGGCCGGACGCGTCGCGCCCGGGCGGCCGTGAGCCGGTCCCGCACCGCATCCAGAACGGCCGTCGCCTCCGGCGTCACCGGGTGCAGAACGTTCCGGCCATCGAAATTTCCGGCCTCCGTTACATCGAACGCGCGCGCCACCGCGGCGGCGTCGGCGCCGAGCGCGACCTGCAGCTCGGCGGGCGTCCAGGTGTAGAAGCGGCCTTCCTCACCCTCGCTGTCGGCGTCGAGGCTAGAAAAGAAGCCGCCCTCGGGTGACAGCAGCTCGCGCTGAACGAACTGGAGCGTTTCTTCCACGACGCGACGGAAGGCGTCCTCACCGGTCAGCTGCCAGGCGTCGAGGTAGGCACGCGGCAAGAGCGCGTTGTCGTACAGCATTTTTTCGAAGTGCGGGACCAGCCACAGCTCGTCGACGCTGTAGCGATGAAACCCGCCGCCGAGCTGGTCGTACATGCCACCGGAGGTCATCGCGCGCAGAGTTTGCATCGCCATCGGCAGAGCCGCCGGATCACCGGCCCGCCGGTGCGTGCGCAGCAGGAAATCGATCAGCATGGGCTGCGGAAACTTCGGCGCGCCGCCGAACCCGCCGTGGGTCGAATCGTGGTTGCGCGCCAGGCGCGTATAGGCCTCATCGAGTAGCGCCGGCGTGAGGCTGCCGGCCGCCAATGGAACCGACGGTCGCTGCAGATAGTCCAGCACCTGCCCGGCGGTCGCTTCCACCTCCGCCGTCCGGTTGGTAAACGCGTCCGCCACCGCGGTCAGCACCCGACGGAACGAGGGCATGCCGAAACGCTCGGTCGGGGGGAAATAGGTTCCCGAAAAAAATGGCGTGCCGTTGGGGAGCAAGAAGACCGTCATCGGCCAGCCACCCGAGCCGGTCATGCCCTGCACCGCTCGCATGTAGACCTGGTCCAGATCCGGACGCTCCTCGCGGTCGACCTTGATGGCAATGAAATCTCGGTTCATCAGCGCGGCGATCTCAGGGTCCTCGAAGGATTCCCGCGCCATCACGTGGCACCAGTGACAGGCGCTGTAGCCAATGCTGAGCAGGATCGGCTTGTTCTCCCGCCGGGCCCGCTCCAGGGCCTCGGCTCCCCAGGGATACCACTCCACGGGGTTGTTCGCATGCTCGAGGAGATAGGGACTGGTCTCCTGCGCCAGTCGGTTGCTCATCTCTCCACTGTACGGCCGTCCTCCGAAGGACCGGCGGAATGGGCCGGATGGACCACTGGGCTGCAACGAACGGCCCGTAGCATGCTAGCCATGCATCGACCGATCGCCGCGGTCAGGCCACGCGCGCTTTCGGCCGCCACCGCGCTGGCCTTCGGTGGCGGGCTCGCCCTCTACCAGATGACCTCGCTGGTGCTTGGCCCAGCTGGAACCCGCGAGCTGCACCTGTCCTTGAGCATGCCGATGGTCGAAGCGAGTGAGCGCGCCGAACCTGTCGCCCCGAGTGCCGACCTGGCGCTCGGCAGCGCGGCCCCCGCCGTTGTGGCTCGAGCCGGAACTGTGGCCAGCACACGACATCGGGCAGCGGTCACACCGGCAACCACCGCCGCACCGTTGCGAGCGATCACCGTTTCGCCCGTCCCATCGGCCACGCCGCGTCCGTCGGCACGTCCGCTGCCAACCGCCCCGCCCTTGCCGGAAGCGCCCGGCGACGACGAATCCGACTAACTATCATGACCGCGATGAGTGGGGCCTTCGATTGGCTCGCCGTCGGGGATGTGGCAGAGGAGCGGGATAGCGACCAGCAGCGCATCCTGGGTGGCGGCGCCGCCCGGCTCACGGCGCATGCGGCGGCGCTCAAAGCCCGAACCGCGCTGGTGGCCAAGCTTGGCGACGACGACGCCGGCCAGCGAATTTTCGAAGGGCTCGACCGGCTGAAGGTCGACCTTCGCTGGCTGCGCCGCGCGCCTGGGCTGCGAACGACCGTCTGGCACGATCCGGACGGCGCGGCGTCGGTGCGCCGGGTGGAGCGCGGCGCCGATCTGGCCCTGCGTCTCGATGAGTTGCCGCCGGTCTCGACCGGGGCGGCCATCACCGTCGTCTCCGGCTACAGCCTCTCGGTCGAACCGGCCCGGTCCGCTGTGCTCGGCGCGCTTTCGAGCGCCAGGGCGCGCGGCGGGCGTGCCGCCCTCCTGCTCGACGCCCAGCTGCTGTGGTGGACCAACGCGCGCATGGCTAAGAAAGTGCTCGAGCCGGCGATTGCCGTGGCTGACAGCGTCGCTCTCCGGGCGGCGGACGCCCGGGTGCTGTTTGGTGCGGTTGACAATCGCCAGGCGCTTCGGCTGCTCGCCGAGATGGGTCCGCGCCTGGTCTACCTGGCGGAGCCCGACGGCAGCGTGTTGCTGCGTGAAGGGGGACGCGTGGTCGCCTGCCCGGCCGGCCGTGGGGACGTCGCCCCCCGCGATCGGTTTGCGGGTGCCGCGGCGTTCTGGGTCGGGCTGGCGAAGCGAACGCTGCCCCGCAAGGCAGCCGCCGACTCGATCCGCTACGCCCAGTCGGTGCGGCGGGCCGGCGCGCCCCGCCACTTCCACGCCTCCCTGTAACACCGCCATGGCGCGGCTGGAGCAGCCCGGCGACGCCCCACCGGTGCCGTTCGTGGCGGCCGTTGCGCTTCCATGGGGGGTTCCTGGCGTCGCTGGGTCGTCGCCGCCGTCGTCTGTGCGGTCCTCCTGCCCTCGACCGCGATCGTGCCGGTTCGCCCACATCCCGCGATGAGCGTGTCGTTCCTGGTCGAGCTCACGTCGGGATAACCATGGACGTAATAGATGGCGTGGATGCCGGCGCTGATCAGCAGCTTGACGCATTCGATGCAGGGAAAATTCGTACAGAAGATATCGGCGCCCGAGGTTGATGCGCCTCGGTAGGCACTCTGGGCCAGGGCGTTGGCCTCGGCGTGGGCGCAATATTTGAGTGAAAGATCGGCGCCGCTGACCCCGCCGACGCAGGGACACGGTCGTGGGAATTCCTCCGGGTGCCAGGTGCCTTTCGGTGTGCCGTTGTAACCGGTGGCGATCACCTGACCGTCGCGAACGATGACGCAGCCCACCTTTCGCGAAAGGCAGGTGGAGCGTAGAGCGGCGGCGAAGGCCAAAATCATCGCGTAAGCCGACTTGTCGGGACGGCCCTGTTCCTTGACGGAATGCGTCTCCATAGCGTCGGCGTTGGGAGCGGCGCGGCGGGCACGGCGAGCCGCTGGCCGCGAAGGCCGCGAGGTCACGAGTCGATGTTAGCCTAGCTCGCTTTCAGGATCCGGGTGATCGTCGTCCCGCAGTGGGCGCAGGTGCCGATCCGCGCCCAGTGTCCCGACCGCAGCGCCGTGGTGGTGGCGCCCAGGTCGACCGCGGAGTGGCACTGATAGCAGAAGGTCAGCTGGGCAGGGGTGCGAGACGTATGCGCGACGACCGGATTGTGGAAGCGCAGCGAGAGGATATTCCCTAGCTCGTGCATCTCTCTATCTCTCGTAACGTCCAGTATTCGTCCCCTTGTTCGCCCTAGGCGGCCACGATTCCGTAACGCTTTCTCATCCAGCGTTCACGATTACGGAAGGCATTTCGAACCGCCCGACTTGACGGCGTGGATGGCGCCCACGCCTAATAGGGTGGGAGGTCAGGCGGGCGCGGCGCGCCTGGTGGGAAGCATGAATCACTCGGGAGCCAGGGGTGCCCCCGGCGGGCTGCGCCTGCGTCGCTCGCACTGGATCGGTCTGGGTATCGCCCTGCTGTGCCTGGCCGTGATCGCCGGCGTGCTCATATACCTCTCGCCGGTGCTCGCTCTGCTCGACAGCCGCCCGGCCGTTCCGGTACGCGGTGTGCCCGCGCCCGCCAAGCCGCCCCCTCCGCTGGCTTCATCGCAGCGGATCAACGTGCTCCTGCTCGGCAGCGACAACGATCAGAAATTCCAGCAGAACGCCCTGCTTTCTCAGACGATGATCGTTGTCTCGATCGATCCCCGGACCCACCAGGTGACGCTGCTCTCCCTTCCCCGCGACCTGTGGGTGGACATCCCGAGCCACGCGAGTGCCAAGATCGACCTGGCGTTTGCGCAAGGCGGCGCGCCACTGGCGCGCGCCACGGTCGAGAAGGCCTTCAAGATCCCGATCCATTACTACGCCTGGATCGGCTTGAACGGTCTCGTGCGCGTTGTCGACCGGCTGGGCGGTGTGGACGTCGACATCCTCCATCCGGTGCTCGACGATAACTATCCGAATGACTTCAGCGATAGCGGCTACGGCACCGAGCGGGTCTACCTGGCCGCCGGACCCCAGCACCTCGACGGCCGCCGCACCCTGCAATACGTCCGTTCCCGCCATGGCGACCTGCTGAGCGATTTCGGCCGGTCCATTCGTCAGCAGCAGGTGCTGCTGGCGCTGGAACAGCGGATGGCGGGCATGGACCTGGTCACGGCGATTCCAACCCTGGCAAAGGACCTCAAGGGGCACGTCAAGACGGATCTCGACCTGGTCCGGCTGACCCAGCTCGCGCTGTTCATGCGTGGCCTGCACGGCGGCGACGTGCGTCAGGCCTTCGTCACCCCCTATGTCCACGACGCGACCTCGGCGGACGGCCAGCAAATCCTGGTCGCCAATTGGCCGGCCGTTCACGCCTACATGCGGCAGCTCTTTGGCTCGGATCTTCTGCCATGAGACGGGTGATGGCGGCGATCCTGGTAACGGTGACAGCGCTCTCGGCAGGCTGCAGCTCGAGCGGGGTCGCGTCCCGCGACCCCGGCAAGGTCGTGATGCCCATCACGCGCGTCACCGTTCCCGGTCGGCTCTATGCGACAAAAGCTCGGACCCTGTATCGATTCTCGGGGACACGGCTGACGGCGATGCTCAGCGGGATAAAGGCGAAGGATCCGGCGGTCACCCCAGATGGGAACCGGCTTGCCGTCGCCCAGCTGAACGCACAGAGCTCGACGATTCTGCTCGGCGATGCGCTCGGCCAGAATCGGCACACGCTGACGCCATCATCGGCGGCCGAAGGGCCGCTCTGGGCCTTCGCCCCGGCCCTCTCCTCTGATGGCCAGCGATGTCTGTACTTGACCGATCGCGGCAAGCAACCATCGAGTCCGCAAAACCTGCGGCCGAACGACCTCGGCATCTGGATCATGGACACCGCTAGTGGGCAATCGCGCCGAATCGTCGCGCCGACGGCCTACACCGGCGGCGATAGCGATCCGGTGTTTCGTCCGGGTGCGGCTGACCAGCTGCTCTATACCACTTATCTCTATGGCGGCACGCCGCTGCAGCCGGTCGCCCGCCTCAGCTGGCACTCCATGCGGACCGGTGCGCATGTCTACCTGTCGCCCGACCAGGCCCGCAATTTTCAGCCGGCGATCTCACCCGACGGCCGCTTCGTTGCGTTCGTCCAGGCAACCGCGGCCGGTGACGACCTCGAGGTCATGCCGTTGGCTCCCGCTTACAATCGCGACCCGCAGCCCTATCCGACCGACGCCGCCGTCCTGCTGGAATCGGGCATGGTATCGGAACCGGTCTGGGCGCCGGATAGCAGCGCGATCGCGTTCCTGAAGCTGGTCAATGGCAGCTTCGACCTCTTCATTCTGCCGGTGTCGAGCAGCGGGCCCGCGGTACGGGCGACCGGTCCCGCTGAGGCGGTCACGCACGGCAGCTTCCTGGATGCGGACTCACGCCTCGCCTGGTCCGCGTAACGACCGCGGGCGCTCGGCTGGGCGCCCGCGGCGATCGTCGCGTTAGGCGCGCGTCGGGGCGGCCGTTGGTCGGGCGACGCGAGTCTCCTGGGGACCGCCGGCCTTCTGCCAGATCTGGTCCACCTGATCGATCAGGTCCAGAAACTTCTGCGCGTCGGCGAGGTCGACCGAGGCCTTGGCTTTCGAGCCCTGGGTAACCGCCTGCTTGAGGATCTCTTTGAGCTGCGGGAACTTGGCGTCGTGCTTCTCCGGCTTGTACCAGTCACTCCACAACACGTCGAGGTGGTGCTTCGCCAGCTCTGCCCGCTCCTCTTTGATCAGGATGGCGCGCTGCCGGTACACGTCGTCCTTCGAGTCGTTGTATTTCTTGATGATGTTGTAGACGGACTCGGCTTCGATCCGCGCCTGCTCCGGATCGTAGATGCCACACGGCAGGTCGCAGTGGGCCTCCACCGTCCGGCTCGGACGTATCCACTCACGTAAATTCATGGTGCCAGCTCCTCCTATACGATGAATCACTGATTCTAAAATCAGTCTACCCGCTGCGCGTAAATGGCGACAGCATGGCACCCCGCTTACGTGGCGGCGCGCTTGTCATCGCGGAGCCGCTCGACGGTGCGGCCATCCTTCGTCCCGGTGATGTCGTGGTGGCGCGGCGCCCCGACCGTCCGCAGCTTGACATCATCAAGCGCATCCACTCGATCGATGCCGCCGGCACGATCTTTCTCGTCGGTGACAACCCGGGGGCCAGTAGCGACTCACGAGATTTCGGCGCGGTGACGCGTGCGCAGATTCTCGCTCGCGTGCGCTGGCGCTACTGGCCGCTACCGCCGATCCGGCTTTAAGCCGCCTTTGAGTCAAGGATGCTCGCGGCGCTTTCCAGCCGGGTGAGGCTGCGCTCCTTCTCGAGCCGGCTCATGGATTCGATCAGCGGCGGTGTGACGGTTCGACCGGTGATGGCGACCCGCAGGGTCATGAACAGGTCGCGCGAAGGCCAGCCCAGCTTCTCAGCGAGCCCGCGTAGCGCCGGGTCAATCGCCTCCGGCGTCCAATCCGGAAGAGCCGATAGCGTGCTGACTGCCATCCGAAGCGCGGACGATGCGGCGGCCGCGTCCCTTCCCTTCGGGATCAGTTGCTCCGGCTTGGAGAGGACGGGCTCCTCGAAGAAGAAGCGGAGCATGTCCGGCCCTTCATTCAAGGTGCGCAGCCGCTCCTGGACCAGTGGGACCAGCGGTTTGAGCGCCTCAGCCGCAGCCTCCGGCATTCGCGGAGCCAGGCGCGAAGCGAGCTCTTCCGGGTTGAGCCGGCGAATGAACTGGCCGTTGAGCCAGTCGAGCCGCTCGAGATTCGCGATCGCGGGGCTGGCTTGTATCTTGCTGAGGTCAAAGGCCTTGATCAGTTCGTCTAGCGTGAAGATGTCCTGCTCGGTGCCGGGTGACCATCCGAGAAACGCAATGAAGTTGTCAACGGCCTCGGGCAGATAGCCCGCCTCGCGATACTCGAGCACATCTTTGGCCCCGTGGCGCTTGGCCAGAGGCTTCTTGTCCGGTCCGAGCACCAGCGGCAGGTGGGCGAAGGCCGGCGGCAGCCAGTTGAAGGCCTGGAAGAGCAGGAGATGTTTCGGGGCCGAGGGCAGCCAGCCATCCCCGCGGATCACATGGCTGATTCGCATGTCGTGATCGTCGACCGCGAAGGCCAGATGGTAGGTCGGGAACCCGTCCGACTTCAGGAGGACATGATCGTCCAGCGTGTCGTTGCGGAAGGTGACGGTGCCCATCACCAGGTCATGAAAGGTCGTCGTTCCCTCAATTGGCATCGCCTGCCGGACGACGAAGCGCTCGCCGGCCGCCGCCCGAGCTTCGGACTCGTGTTTCGGAATCGACCGGCAGCGGCGATCGTAGCGTTCGGGTTCGTGGCGCGCCCGCTGCTCGGCTCGCATCTGCTCCAGCCGCGCCGGCGTACAGAAGCAGCGGTAGGCCGCGCCTGATTCGAGGAGGACCGCTGCTGCTTGCTGGTATGTCTCCTTACGTTCTGACTGGACGACCGGCTGCTCATCCCAGGTCATCCGCAGCCATTGAAGGCCCTCCTCGATCGATGCCTGACTGCCGGGCTTGAAGCGTGATCGATCGGTGTCTTCGATGCGCAGCAGGAATCTGCCGCCCTTCTGGCGGGCGAACAGGTAATTGAATAGGGCGGTGCGTGCCCCGCCGAGGTGGAGCGCCCCGGTGGGACTTGGTGCATAGCGGACCCGAACCGACGCATCGATCTCGGCCATCCGACCAATCGTAAGTCAGCAGGAAAGGCCCCTCCCTGCGTCACATTCTTGATGCCCAGATACGCCCTCGGTTGCATCAAGGACCCCTACGATCATCGCGACTACCCGATGGCGTCCTTCCTCAGAGCGGCGCCGCTGGCCGAATCGCTGGATCACAGCGGCGCTCTGCCACCGATCTTCGATCAGGGTCCGGCCGGGACCTGTGTCGCCTGTGCGACCGCTTACTACGACAAGACATTCCAAAAAGGAATGGAGCATCACTGGCCCCTCACAGAGGCGCAGCATCAGTTCTCTCCGCTCTACATCTATAGCCAGCGGCGCAAGCAGCCCGCCGACCAGGGCATGACGATTCGCGAAGCGATGAAAATTATCCAGGAGCAGGGGGTCTGCAGCCTGGCCTGCATGCCGTACGACGCCCA
>VBJI01000034.1 GCA_005880875.1 Chloroflexota bacterium | reverse complement strand
ACGGCCGGCTCGGGACAGGTAAAAGGCGAGGCTGCAGCCCATCACGCCGGCGCCGACGATGACGACGTCAGGCCGTTTTTGCGAGCTTCACCATCCCGATGTACTCGAAGATGAACTTGAGCGCCGCGAGGCTGGTGACGTACCCGACGTCGAGCGGCGGCGCGACTTCATCGACGTCCAGCCCGGCGAGCCGCACGCCGCGAAGCTGGCGCAGGAAATCGAGCAGTTCGCGCGAGGTGAGCCCGCCGGCCGATGGTACGCCCGTCCCGGGCGCGATCGACGGGTCCAGCGAGTCGATGTCGAGCGAGATATGGAGCGCGTCGCTGCCGATGCGTGACCCAACTTCATCGGCAAGCTGGATGCCAGTCCAGCGATGCGCGGTCGCGGCCGTAACCAACGTAACGCCCATCTTGCGGATGAACTCCACCTCTTCCCAGTCGTAGTCTCGGCACCCCAGAAGCGTCACCTTCCTCGGATCGATCTGACCCAGCTCGAGCCCTCGCCGCAAGGCGCAGCCATTCGACCAGCGGCTGTGGCGAGAAGAGTCGTTCAGGTCCGGATGCGCGTCAATGTAAAGGATGCTCAGCCGTCCATTGAGGCGGCGTTGCTGCGCAATCAACGTAGGGCTCACCGTGGTGTGGTCGCCACCCAGCACGATCGGCAGGGTGCCTTCCGGCGTCTTTCCGATTTCTGCGGCCACGGCGTCGACATTGGCGCCCATATCGCCATCGACCAGCGTCACGTCGCCATCGTCCTGGACGGTGACGGTATCGAACAACTCGGCGTGCTCGCTGACGGGCGCGAAGATGGCAGACAGCTTTCGTAGCTCCGCCGGCGCTTTGGCGGCGCCGGGACGGTAGACCGAACCGCGGTCCATCGGTACGCCGAGGATTCGAACATCAGGCCGGCTGCCCGCCGACGGTGGTTTCAGGCCGCCCCAGGGCTGCAGTCCGGCGGTGTTGAACGGTTGCTCGCTCACGCCTTCAGAAACGCGGAAATGGCCTCGACCTGTGCGGCAATCAGCGTGGGGGTCCACCCGTGTCCTGCTGATTCGATCACCCGGACTTCGGCCTGCGGCATCAAGTCCCGCAGGCCGCGGATGGCGTTGACGTCGACGGTTCGATCGTCGGCCGCGACCACGATCAGGGCGGGCTTGCGCCAGCTTTTGAGGAAGTCGCGATAGTCGCGGGTGATCCCGTCGCGCAACCACTGGCGGGCAGCACGCCCGTCGGCGCGCAGCTGATTGTTGAAATTCACCTGCGCATCGTAGGGATCGACACCCGGACCTTCAACCAGGAACCGTTTGTAGAGATCTGACACCATCCGGTTGCGGCGCAGCCGGTCGACGCACCAGAAGACCGGGCCCGCCGTAAAGACGCCCACCTGGCGCTTGAAGGCGGCCCGCAAGGTCTGCGGCGAATAGATCGGCGTGTGCAGCACGAGGCGGGCGATCTGGTCGCGAAAGCGCGACGCGTACTCGAGCGCGACGGTCGCACCCAGGCAAATGCCGCCGATGTCATGCTGGCCGAGGCCCAGCCGGTCCACGAACGCACGAAGAAATTCGGCATGGCTGCTGACACTGATGGGCCGCTCTCCGGCCGGCGTCTCGCCACACCCCGGCAGGTCGGGGATCAGGACGCGGCGGTGTCCGGCAAAGGCCGGACCCCAGGTATGGAAGTTCTCGAGAGAGCCGATGAAGCCGTGACACAGGAGCAGCGGATGGCCCGACCCCTGGTCGAGGTACCGGACCCGCCGCTGCCCAACGTCGATGAACTGGATGTTCTGGGTATTGACCGCGGTTCGCTACTCTCCCGTGTCGATCTGCGCCCGCTGCAACCGGCCGCTGTAATCGACGTAGATCGTCTTCCATTCCGTGAACTCGTCGAGCGCGACGGTGCCGGCCTCGCGATGGCCGTTGCCCGTATTCTTCACGCCGCCGAAGGGCAGCTGGATCTCGGCGCCGATGGTGGGGGCGTTGACATAGACGATGCCAGACTGCATTTCTTCCATGGCATGGAAGGCCTTGCGCAGGTCGTTGGTATAGATCGACATCGAGAGCCCGTACTGGGTGGAATTGGCGACCTCGAGCGCCTCCTCGAGGTTGCCGACCGGCATCACCAGGGTGGAGGGACCGAAGATCTCCTCCTGCGCCATCCGCATGTCGTGGCGGCCGTCGGCGAAGATGGTCGGCCGGTAGAACCACCCCTCCGATCCGGCATAGTCGCCGCCGTGGACAAGCCGCGCGTGTTCTCTCTTTCCGATCTCGGTGTACTCGTGCACCTTCTTGAGCGCCGCCTCGTTGATCACCGGACCCATGTCGGTGTCCGGCTGCAGGCCATCCCCCACCTTCATCTTGGCCGCCCGCTCCTGCAGCAGGTCGGTGAAGTCTTTCTCCACTTTCTTGTCGACGATCAGTCGGGAGGCGGCGGTGCAACGCTGGCCCGAGGTGCCAAAGGCCGCCCAGAGCGCGCCGTCGACCGCGAGCGGAACGTCGGCGTCATCGAGGACGACGATGGCGTTCTTGCCACCGAGTTCCAACCCCAACCGCTTCAGGTTGCGGCCGGCGATCTCGGCGATGTGCTTGCCGGCCGCGGTGGAACCGGTGAACGAGATACCCGAGACGCGCGGGTCTTTGACCAGCACATCACCAACCTCGGCGCCACTACCGGTCACCAGGTTCAGGACGCCGCCCGGCAGGCCGGCTTCCTCCAGGATCTCGACCAGCTTGGTGGCGATGATCGGCGTGTCCGACGCCGGCTTGAAAACGACCGCGTTGCCCGCCATCAGCGCCGGGAAGATCTTCCAGGAGGGGATCGCCATCGGAAAGTTCCAGGGTGTAATGCACGCCACGACCCCGAGCGGCACCCGCGCCGTCATCGCCCACTTGTTCTTCAGCTCGGACGGCACGGTCTCGCCGTGCGGATGCCTGCCGAGACCGGCCGCGTATTTGCCCATGTCGATCGCTTCCTGGACATCACCGCCCGCCTCTTTGAGAATCTTGCCCATCTCCTGGGTCATCAACCTGGCCAGCTCTTGCTTGCGCGACTCGATGATCAGGGCGGCCTTGAGGACGATCTCGCCCCGCGCCGGCGCCGGCGTGTGTCGCCAGCCGGCGAATGCCTTGTGCGCCGCCTCAATGGCGGTATTGACGTCCTCGGCATTCGACGCCTGCATCACGCCGAGCACCTCCGCCTTGTGCGCCGGATTCGTCGAGGTAAAGGTCTTCCCGCTCTTCGACTCCATCCAGCGGCCGCCGATGTAGTTCTTGTAGGTCTTCGCCTCGGTCCGCTGGCCCCGTTCGCTGGTCATCGTCTGGCTCATGCTGCCACCTCCTGAAACGCGCCGTCTAAGATCTCCCACCCTTCGTCGAGCTCCGCCTGCGAGATATTGAGCGGTGGGACCAGCCGCAGGACATTGTCGTGCGGACCGCAGCTGAGCACCACCATTCCGGAATCGAGACACACCTGCCTGATTTTCTTTTGCAGCTCTTTGTTGGGTGACCCATCCGGGTTGACCAGCTCCACGCCCACCATCAGGCCCAGGCCGCGTACCTCGCCGATGGCCGCCGTGGTTTGCTGCAGCTGGCGCAGCCGGCGCAGCAACTCGCTGCCCTTTTCGGCGGCGTTCGCCAGGATGCCCTCGCGCTCGAAGACCTCCAGGGTGGCGACGCCGGCGGCGCAGGAGACCGGGTTGCCGCCGAAGGTCGAGCCGTGCGCGGCCGGTTCCCACTGGTCCATCAGCTTCGAGCTGGCCACCACGGCGCTCAAGGGCAGCCCCGAGGCGATCGACTTGGCCAGCGTCATGATGTCGGGCACGACGGCGGTGTGTTCGCAGGCGAACATCTTCCCGGTGCGTCCATAGCCGCTCTGCACCTCGTCCGCGATCAGCAGGATGCCGTGCTGGTCGCAGAGCTTTCGAAGCCGCGGCATGAAGCCCGCCGGCGGCACGACGTAGCCCCCCTCGCCCAGCACCGGCTCGACGATGAAGGCGGCGATGTTGCGCGGCGGGACGCGCGTGTCCAGCATCTCTTCGATGAAGTCGAAGACATACGTCAGGGTGGCCTCCTCGCCTGGACCGCTGGGATTGCGATACGGATACGGGTAAGGCGCGTGGTAGACGCCGGGCAGGAACGGCTCGTAGCGTTCCCGGTAGTAGCTCTTCGATGCGGTCAGCGAGAGCGCGCCGTAGGTGCGACCGTGGAAGGCGCCCTGAAACGCGATCAGCGCGGATCGGCCGGTCGTATAGCGGGCCAGCTTGATGGCGCCTTCGACGGCCTCGGCGCCGCTATTCGCGAAAAAAACCTTGTCCAGCTTGCCCGGCGCCACCGCCGCGATCCGCTCGGCCAGCTCGATGGCGGGCTCGTGGTGGGCGACCACGGATGTGTGCACCAGCTTGTCGAGCTGGTCGTGGGCGGCGCGAAGCACGTCGGGATGACCGTGGCCCAGGTTGGTGACCGCGATCCCTGACGCGAAGTCCAGGTAGCGGCGGCCGTCGACGGAATACAGGTACGAACCCTGGGCGTGTTCGATGACCAGTGGGGTGTAGCGATACAGAACCTGAGAGAGGTGAGCGCGCTCGCGCGCCAGCCACGTCTCCTGGTTATCGTCGGCGGGGGTTTCTTTGACGAGCCTCATAGAGCCTCCTTGTTCGAGCGTCCGGATCGGCAACGTGACCGATGCCGGCTGCCGGCGGAGGCTGCCCGTCCGTCGAAGCCCACCAGGTGCAGCTGATCCCTGCGTGTTTCATGCTTGTGTCGAATTCAACGGCGAGCTCATCCTAGTCCCTGCGACGCGGGGGGACCGCTGGGCGGCCATGAATCCGCCGAACATGACCAGGACGCCGATCGCCTGGCCGACGTAAAACAGCTCGTAGACATGGAACACCCGGAAGAGAGTGGAGGCTCCGGCGACGATGAAGGCCCCCGCGGCAATCATGATGTTGGCGACGAGCCGCGACTGGGCGCCGCCTCGACGCCAGGCGCCGTAGGCCGACCAGAGCGCCCCGCCGATCAGGATCACGGATCCCACGCTATTGAGTACGGCCGCCATCAGGATCGCGATCACGTTGAATGAGCCGTGCTCCAGCCGGATGGTATCGGCCGAAGGTACCTGGTGGGTATCGAGCAGGCCCGCCTGCAAGGAGGCACCAACGATGCCGGCCAGTCCGATGCCGGCCGCAACGACGAGGATCCCGA
>VBJI01000250.1 GCA_005880875.1 Chloroflexota bacterium | reverse complement strand
GAGGACACTCTGCTGCGAGGTGCGAAGGAACACGCCAGTGTGAACGAGCGTCACCACCAGATAGCCCAGGCCAAAGGCCAGCCCACCGGCGGCAAAGGCGGTCGGGATGGCGATGGCGACCACCAGGAAGCCGCCCATCCCGATCAACAGCAGCAACCGGACGCCGAGCTCGCGTGGCGGTACGGCGTTGGTCAGCCACGCATAACCCCCGTACATCCACCAGACGTTGCCGAAGATCAACGCCACCTGGAGCAAGCCTGTCGGCGTCGGGTCCTTGGCGAGCAGGCTGGTCAGCTGGGTGATGGTGAAGACGAAGACCAGATCGAAGAACAATTCAAGCGCGGTGACATGTTCGCCGCTCATGGCCGCGCCATCGGTTGTTTGGGTTCGTTGCAGATCGCTCATGGCTGGATAGAGGTCTCTTCCCAGGCTCCGTTATACAACCGGTCGACCTGCTCGTTAGGCTATGCGGCGTGAAAGACGTTGTCCGCCTCCTGGAATCCGAGCGAGCCATGGAGCAGCAATTCGCGGCAACGGCCCGGGACGAGCCCGACCATCCAGGGGGATGGCCGGCGGCCGTCCTGCTCGTTCACGTGGCAACCTGGCGTGGCCAGCTGCTCAACGGGTTGCGCCAGGCGGAGCGCGGCGAGCCGGTCGCGCCGCCACCCGAAGATGTCGACGCCTTCAACGCGGCGGAACTGGCGCGCGGGGCGGGCGTCTCGCTCGGGGACGCCGCGGCCCGATCAGACCAGGCGCTCACGCAGCTGATCGACCTCTGGACCACCATGGGGGACCGCCCATTCACCTGGTACATCGCCCGAACCAGCGGCGAGGCGCTGATCCGCAACAGCTACGCTCACCCGCGCAACCACATCGCCGAGCATTTCATCGAACGCGGCGATCCGGACGTCGGCCATCAGCTCTACGAAGAGACGGCCGCCGAGCTACGGAAGGCTGGGGCTCCGGGGCACACATTGGGAACCGCGATCTATAACGTTGCTCGCGCGCGAGTCAGCCAGGGTCGGCATCATGACGGGCTGCGCTTGCTCGAGGAGGCGATACCGATGCGTGACGACATTCGAATCCTGGCGGCGACGGATCCCGATCTCGCCCCGCTTCGAGACAATCGTCAGTTCAGGACGTTGGTCAAGCCCCCACCCTGACCCGGCCACGCCGAGGCTTCGCCACGACCGCGGAGCCGAGCAGGCCACCTCTCTCAACGACATCGAGCGAGCGATTGGCCAGAACAACCAGGCGGGTACGACCGCCGTGACGAAACCATTCGATACTTGCCTCGTATAGCGCAGCGATCAGGATCCGCACGGTGACGCGTAGCTCGAAATCGTCGGGCTTCCGACCCGTTCGCTCGGAAAGCAGCTCAACGATGAAGTTCTGGGTGCGCTCGAGCTCATCCCACAGGCGCGACCGCAACTCCGGAACCTCCATATGGCGATGACCATCGGATCGTAGAGGTCGAGCATCACCACATCCTCTTTGGTGGGGAAGTAGTTGAAGAACGTGCTCGGCGAGATCTCCACGGCCGCGGCGATCTGCTCGATCGTTGTCTCCTCGTAGCCGCGCTTGGTAAACAGGCGCATGGCCGCGCGGTGGATCGCCTCTTTGGTCTTCTGTTTCTTTCGTTCGCGCAACCCGGTGGCTGGAAGGGCCATTAGGTCAATTCTTTAGGCTCGATCTTCGTGATCCGCGATGGCAGGAAGATGGCGATCAGGATGGCCGCAACGATCACCGAAGCGGCGCTCACGAGCATCACTGTCGCCAGCCCCTGGGTATAGGCGTCGTTCGCCGCCCGGATCAGCGCGCTACTGGCGGCAGCCGGCAGGTGAGCGGCGATGGCATGTGCCGCGGCGACGCTCCCCAGCGCCGGTGCGTCGAGGCCAAAGGGCAAGGTGGCAAGGTGCGCCGTGAGTTGGCTCTGATAGACGTTACTCAGAATGCTGCCCAGAATCGCGACCCCGAATGAGGCCGCAATTTGTTGGAGGGCGCGGGTCAGAGCGCTGCCAGCGCCGGTCTGGTCGGCGGGGAGCGTTCCAAGGATGATGTCGAGCGTGGTCGGGAGCGCGATCCCCATGCCAAATCCGGTGACGGCCAGAGAGGCAGCCACCAGGCCGTAGCCCGTATCCGCGCCGACTCGGGAGAACGCGACCAGGCCGGCGGCGGTTGCGAACAACCCGGCAGACACGCTGAGCCGGGCTCCGAGCCGTGATGCGAGGACGTTGCCGCCGATGGCGCCCACGACCACGCCGCCGATCAGCGGAATGAGCTTGATCCCAGTGGCCTGGGCGTCGTTGCCGAGCACGATCTGGATGTAGGGCGTCAGGATGAACATCACGCCAAACAGGGCGAAACCGGTGATCACGAACGCCATCGTCGCCCAGGTGAAGCTGCGGCTGCGGAAGTTCCGCAGCTCGACGAATGGCGAGGGATGACGCAAATCCCAGGCGACAAAGGCGATCAGAACCGCGGCGCCGCCGATCACTCCGGCGAGTACTGTGCTATCGGTCCAGCCGTGGATCGGCTGCTCGATCACGCCATAGACAAGAGCGGTGACCCCGACGATCGCGAGCATCATTCCGACCCAGTCGAAGGCGCGCGGACGCGGATCCTTGCTTTCCGGTACCAGGAACCACACGCCGAGCAGCGCGATCACGACAACCGGCGCATTGATCAGGAAGACGGATCCCCACGCGTAGTGGGTGAGGAGCCAGCCCGCCAGCAGCGGACCGAGCGGCAGGCCGAGGAAGGCGCCCGCGGCGGCGGCACTGACAGCACGGGGCCGCTCTTGCTCGGTGAACATGCTGGGCAGGATCGACAGCGAGAGGGGAAGGATGAGGGCCGCGCCCACGCCCATCAGGGCGCGCGCCGCGATCAGAGCGCCGGCGGTGGTGACCTGGCTCGCCACCAGTGAAGAGACGCCGAAGATCGCGAGGCCAACCAGGAGTAGGCGCTTGCGTCCATAGCGGTCACCGAGGACGCCCCCCGGAAGGAGAAGCCCGCCCAGCGCAAGTGTGTAGGCCGCGGCGATCCATTGGAGGTCCGCCGTGGTCGCGCCGAGCTTTGCTGAAAGGGTCGG
>VBJI01000033.1 GCA_005880875.1 Chloroflexota bacterium | reverse complement strand
CACAATGCCGGCGATCGGGACGTCGGCTCCCAACGAGGCGCGACTCGTCGATTGGCCGAGCGGAAAGGTGCTGTGGAGGCTTCCTGGGCCGCCCGGAACACCCGGGGGTGCCGCGGTTTACGCCCTTGCCCGTCCGAACGGTACGGATATGGTCGTCGGCATCGGTCCCCAGAGCGCCGACGGCATCACTGAGCTCTGGCTCGTTGGCGCCAGTGGCACCGCGAAACGGATCGCCACAGGGCCACTCTGGACTGGTTTCTAGTTCGCCCGCGGCTTCCGAGCGGCGCGACCCGTGAAGAGTAAGTACCCGTACAGCAAGACACCAGTCGTCAGGCCCACGGCGACCTTGATGGCGGTCGGAGCCGCTGACGGACTGAGGTTCCCTTCGATGATACCGGCGACCACGAGCAACGGAGCGATGCCGACCAGGATGATGGCGGCCTTACGCGAGGCGAGCACGAAGGCGTCGCGACGCCGATACGCACCCGGCAGGAGCACGGCCCAGCCCATCATCAGCCCACTGGCGCCGGCGGCGACCACCACCGAGAGCTCGAGGACGCCATGACCGAAGATGAAGTCCAACAGTCCGGGGGCGATGCCATACGCGTTTGTCAGGCCGAGCAGGCCGCCCAGCTGGATGCCGTTCGTCATCAGCACGTAGATCGTCGGCAAGGCGAGGAGCGCACCGAAGGCATAGGCCATGATCGCGACCCGGAGGTTGTTTGCCATGATCACGCCCGACGCCAGGGCCCGTTGGTTTTCCGGGATCTGGGTCCAGAGCTGGTGGCTGTGGACCAGTTGCACCACCTCCGCCGGCACCAGCGCATAGGCCAGCTGCGGATCGAGAGTCACGGCGATGAAGGCGATCAGCGCCGGCCCGAACAGCAGCAGCGCCGACGCAATCAGGAAGGGGGCGGCCTGGCGGTAGGTCCGCGGCACGGTATATCGGTAGAAGGTGACGATCCGTTGACCGAGGTTGCCGCCCTGTCGGTAGACGGCGGCATGGCCGCGCGCCACCAATCCGTTCAGGTATAGGGCAACTGGCTCGGTTGGCCAATCCCGCTTGGCCCGGGCGAAATCCGCCGTGGCGCGGCGATAGAGGGCGGCCAGCGACAGCACCTCCGTGGGGCGCAACCCACCGACTCGGCTGGTGCCGGCTCGCTGCAGCAATTTCTCCAGGCGATCCCACTCCGGCCGCCGCCGGGTGACGAATTCGTCAGCGCGCACGTTATCAATGATGACGGAGACCATCCGGCTGCCCGCGCTTGTAGCAGAACCGCGACCGGATGTCGCAAAACCGAAGGCTAGACTGCTGGCATGCAGCCGCCGGATACCTCAGATGACCTGGTCATCTCCACCCCCGAGCGGGTCGCGTTCCAGTACGAGATCGCCGGCATCGGCAGCAGGTTTCTGGCGCAGATCATCGACTCGCTGATCATCACGGTCGTGCTGATCGCGTTCACCATCCTCGCCGGCGCGCTGGGCGGGATCTTCAACTCCGGCGAGCTGGCGCTGCTGGTCGAGGTCATCCTGGCCTTCATCCTGCTCGCCGGTTACTTTCTGATCAGCGAGGCAGTCTCGAACGGTCAGACGTTGGGAAAAAGGTCGGTCCGTCTCCGCGTGGTGGGCGATCACGGAGAGCCGCTGACCCTGGGACAGGCCACCATCCGCAACCTGGTCCGGATCGTCGACTTCCTGCCGGTGTTCTACGGCATTGGCATGTTGACGCTCTTCATCAACGGTCGCGGCAAGCGGCTTGGCGATTTTGCCGCCGGCACGCTCGTGGTCCGCGATCGGCAACGCATCAGCCTGTACGACCTCGGCGGCGTCAAGGCGGATTCGACCGCCGCCCCCTCCACATCATCGGTGTCGTCGATCTGGTCCAGCCCGTCGCCCGCCGGTGAGGCACCGCCGGGCGGATCGCCGCCGCCGCCGCTGACGCTCGATCCCGGCCTGCGCCGGCTGGTCGTGGCCTATGCCTCGCGACGAGAGGAGTTGCCGATGGCCCGACGCCAGGCCCTGGCCCAAAGCGCCGAGCCGGCGCTGCGGCGGGCCCTTCCGGAGGTGGTGGCGACCGGCGGACCGCTCGCGGCGCTCGACCAGCTGGCCGAGCGCGAAGGGATCACGCCGCACCGCCCGATGCATCGAGGGGCGTCGGCCGCCATGACCTGGGGGGTGGCGACGCTCGTCTTTTTCTGGATGCCGCTGATCGCGATCCCGACCGGCATCCTGTCGATGGTGTTCGGGACCAGCGCGATTCGCGCCATCCGCGCCGAGCCGAACCGGTATCAGGGTGACGATCGCGCCAGGACCGGACGCTTGCTGGGCATCATCGGGCTGGCGGTCACGTCGGTGCTGCTCGCACTTCTCATCATCGGATTCTTCCTGCGCGGCTAGAGAGGTTCCCGCCCAGCGATCCCGGTCTGGACCGGATGCCACCACTGGACCCTGGCCTCACCGAGTTTCCAGCAGAGAAAGACGGTCTCGCCTTGCCGCTGATGGAAGAAATCGATCAAGCCGATGCTCGGGTCACGCAGGACGATACCCCAATCCTGCAGTTGTTTCAGGTCGCGCTCCAGCGTCTTGGTCAACTCCGAGAGGTGGCGACCGGGTAGCCCGCCGCCGTTGTGGGAGGCCTTCTCCCGAACGGCAGCGACCGTCTTATCCTCGGCCAGCGCCTGCTGGGTATCGCGAATGCGTTGCAGCAGCGGCCTGAGCTTCGGAACCAGTGCATTCGCCTCCTCGACGCTGTAGAAGGTTTCGGCCACCGGTGCCTCAAGCGGCGGAGATCGGAGCCATCGCCCGCAACCGCGCCACCATCTGCGGCAGGCGCTCGAGGACCAGATCGATGTCGGCATCGGTATTGCCTTTCCCGACCGAAAGCCGCAGGCTGCCGAGCGCCCGGTCTCGCGGATGGCCAATGGCCAGGATCACATGGCTCGGCTCCAGCGAGCCGGAGGTACAGGCCGACCCCGACGACGCCGCGATGCCTTCCATGTCGAGTTGCAGGAGCAACGACTCACCTTCGACCCCCTCAAAGAGAAAGCTGGCGTGGTGAGGAAGCCGCTGCTTCGGATGTCCTGCCCGCCCGGCGATTGCGTTCGTGGCCGCCCCCCAGCATCTGGGGCGTAAGCCGGACGCCCGAGCGCACCACCAGACAGCCGACGCCCTTCGGACCGTGCAGCTTGTGTGCCGACATCGTCAGCAGATCCACGCCCAACTCGTCCACCGTGGTTGCGATTTTTCCCGTCGATTGCACGGCGTCAGTATGAAAGTAGGCATCGCTGTGTTCCCTGGTCACCGCCGCCAGCTCGCGGATCGGTTCGATCGTGCCAATCTCGTTGTTCGCATGCATGATGCTGACCAGGATGGTGTCCGACCGCAGCGCCTGCCGAAGCGCATCTGGATCCACCAGCCCGAAGCGATCGACGCGCAGGCGGGTGACCTCGAAGCCGTCTCGTTCCAATGCCTCTGCGGAGCGCAGCACCGCATCGTGCTCGATCGTCGAGGTGATGACGTGCCGTCCCCGGTCGCCGTTCCGGCGGGCGATTCCCTGGAAGGCGAAATTATCACCCTCGGTGCCGCCGGAAGTGAAGATCACCTCCTTGGCGGCCACGCCGTAGAAGTCGGCCACCTCATCGCGGGCCTGGTCGATCGCCTGGCGAGCGCGCTGGCCCAGACCGTACACGCTGGACGCGTTGCCGAACTCCTCGGTGAGATACGGCATCATCGCCTCGAGCACTTCTGGATCCAGCGGGGTGGTGGCGGAATGGTCGAGATACACCATCGGGATCATTCTATGGCTCGTCTTAAGAACGTCTCCCCCTCTGGGGAGGGCAGGGTCAGGCGCCTAAACGGATTGCTGGCGTGATGAGCGCCAGCGGACGAGTTCCCGCATCGAGCCGTTGAACGCCTTCATGTGCTCATGGACATCGAGCAGCTCATCCGAGCTGATGGGCCCTTCGCGGGCAGCCTTGGGCAGGCCATCGGGATGCTTGGCTTTCTTCAACAGCAGCACAGCGACGAAGCTGACGCCACAATTCGCGCAGGTCACCTCCACCGTGCAGTGCCCGTCCGCCTCGTTGAGCAGCTTGACCTCGCAGTCGGCGAGGGCCTGCGAGCAGGCGAGACATTTGTAGTACTTCGCCCGCTCCTTGATCAGCGCGATCAGGTTCATCGCTCTTTCCACTATAGACGGCGCTCGCCGTGCGGCCAAGCGCTCGAATCCGGATGAACTCTCAATTGGTGAGGCGGTAGATTCGGATCTGCGGGCCGGGGCGGATCCAATCGGCATAGCCGGCCAGCGGTACGTAATAGGTATCGATCGGGTCGAACACACTCGACGGGCAGCCGATGGTGGGGGAGTAGGTGGCGACCGGCGGGCCGTGTTCCCGCAGCGCGCGTTCCAGCGGGCTATCCGGCCGACAGCCGGTCCCGGGGGTTTCGTAGCCGATCACGATGTACTGGATGCCTTGCTGACGAAAACTGTCCAGCGACGTCAGGTTCAAATCGTCGCGAGTCAGCTCTCGAATTCGATACTGGGTTTCGAGCCGGCTATCGAGGAAGGCGGCGACGTAGGGGTCGGTCGCGCTGTGGCTATGCTCGCCGCTATCGATCATCGCCTGGTCATGTGCGGGCCCGGCCATGTAGGGCACGGCGGCACGCGAGCCCGTCGGGACGTGTTCTGCCAGCCAATCGAACGCCAGCGTGCGGGTATCGGTTTGCTGGATCAGCGTGTCGTACCGAAGATCGTGAATCATCGGCGGCACCATCACCACCACCATGGCCGCCGCGATTGCCAGGGCGCGCACCCGCCGATCGACCGTGAGCTTGATCAGATCGGCGAGCATCCGACCGCCGAGCACCAGCAGTGGGGGAATCAGCGGGTCCGCATAGCGGAAAAACACAGAACCGCCGGCGCCGATCAGCGCGAAGTACACGACCACGAACGTGACGAGGATCCAATCGGCCGCTGTCCGGCGCCAGCCGGCATAGGCGATTCCGATCAAGCCGAGCAGCAGCAGTGGGGGATCGATCCCATACCAGAGCGCCCGGCTCAGTTCCACCCAACCGACCGCCGGGGCGGTGGCTTTTCCGAGATGCGTAAAGATGTAGCCGATCCCGTGCTGAGTCATGCCCGGGTCGAGTACCAGGAACGGCGAGGTGAGCGCCAGCGTCAGGATGCCAACGACGGCGATCACGACCAGGCGGCGAAGAACCTGGATCACGGTGCTCGGCTCCAGGCGGCCCCGCAGCCATTGCGCCGTGGCGATTCCGGCGAAGACGAGCGCGCCGTTGTATTTGAGGCTGGCGGCGATGCCCAGGGCGATGCCATTGACCAGTAGAGGCCGCACGCCTCGGGACGCAACCGTCCGAAACGCGACGTAGAGCGCGCCGGTAACGGCGAGCGTGAGCGGGATGTCGAGCGTGCCGAAGTGGCTATCGCGCACGTGGAGGAAGACGACGGCCAGACCTGCCGCCCCCAGGAAGCCGGCCCACCAGGAGTAGGCGCGGCGGCCGAACTCGAAGACCAGCAGGACCGTCAGGCTGCCGAGCAGCGCATCGAGGATGCGAACCCCGAGATAGCCCGACGCCTGGTCCGAGACGAGCCCGACGAGCTTAAAGGGCGTAAGCCACGCGGCGGCCACATAGAAATAGAGGTGAGGCCAGTCGGCGAAGTGCGGGTCGAGGACGCCGTGGAGGATGCCCATCGCCCTACCCACGGCGACGTCCTCGTCCGGCCGGTAGAGCGCGGGCAATCCGAAGTTGATGCCCCAGAGGCGAAGCCCCAACGCGATGACGAAGAGTCCAGTCACGGCCGCCATGGCGCGCCGCGGCCGGGGGACGGCCTTAGCTGCCGACGAGGTCGGGCCGGGTCGGTACGTACAGATCGACCGGAACCGGCGTGGGCTGGTGCTTTTTCGCCTCGAGCTTCTTGACGGCATCGATGTCGGCGGTGGTCGCGTCCCCGACCGCCGTCGTGATCTGCCGGGTCAGTTGCGAGCGGACGTCGCCGGCCGCATAGATGCCAGGAAGGCTGGTCTGCATCGTCGAATCCGTGACCAGGAAACCAAGAGGATCGTGCTCCACGTGATCGCGGTGATCGAAGAACTCCACGTTCGGCTGAAAGCCGATGAAGACGAAGACACCGGTGACCTCGAGCGGCCGTGTCTTGCCGCTGACGACATCCTTGAGGGTGATCGCCTGGACCTGGCCGTCTTCGCCCTTGATCTCGGTCACCACCGTGTTCGTCACCAGCTCGACCTTGGGATTCTTGCGCGCCGCCTCGACGAGGATCGCCTGGGCACGGAACTGTTCCCGGCGGTGAACGATGTACACCTTCTTGGCATAGCGAGTCAAGAAGACGCCTTCCTCCAGCGCCGCGTCGCCGCCGCCGATGACAGCGACGACCTCCTCCTTGAAGAAGGCGCCATCACACACCGCGCACTGCGACACGCCGCGTCCCTGGAACTCACCTTCACCCGGAATACCCAGCTTCTTGGGCTCTCCGCCGGCGGTCAGGATGACAAAGTCCGCGGTGTATTCGCCATCCTCGGTCTTGATGACCTGCTTGTCGCCGCGCCGGTGGATGGCCGTGACGCGCGCCGTCTCCAGGTCGACCCCAAACTTGACCGCCTGATCGGCCATCCGCTGGGCGAGCTCGGGTCCAGTGATGTGATCAAAGCCCGGGTAGTCCTCGATCGCGTCGGTATTCAAGAGCTGCCCGCCGGGCGCCCCGCGCTCGAGCAGGACCGTTTTCACCCTGGCACGGCCGGCGTACAGCGCGGCGGTGAGACCGGCGGGCCCACCGCCGATGATGACCACGTCGTAGCGGCGATCCTTCTCCATCGATTGCGAAACTCCCATGTTATCTAAGCCTCTTACCGTCTTCAGTATTCCCAGTTCGGCCCGATCTGAATACGGCGCGGGCGGCCCGGGTCGCGCGGCGTAACTCGCTTCGGTATATAACTGCGGAAGCGGATGCGTGAGGACGAATCGACCGGTGCCGCGGCGTACGCTTCCCGCGGGAAGGTCGTCTCACTCGCTCGCGCCGACGCTCCCCAGGACCAGAATCACCTGACCTGGGCCTACCAAACTCATGTCACCGCCATCTACCAGTACATCTACAACCGGGTCGGCAATCGCCCGGACGCCGAGGACCTCACCGCCCAGGTGTTCATGAAGGCCATCAACGGCATGCGAAGCGACGTTTCGGTACCCGAGCTCCGCAGCTGGCTCTACCGGGTGGCCCAGACCACCCTGGCGGATCACTGGCGCGAGTACTACGCGGAGGATGCCGGCGAGCTCGACGACGATGTGACCCGGCCGCCGGCTGCTCGGGAAAATCCGGAGGCGATCCAGCGCGTCGACGCCCTGCTGGCGACCCTGCCGGAGAGCTACCGCCGGGTGCTTGAACTTCGCTTCCTGCGGGGATATTCGGTGCGGGAGACCGCGCAAGAGTTGAACCTGAGCGAGACGAACGTGAAGGTGCTCCAGTTCCGGGCGTTGAACCGCGCCGGCCGCGAGCGCGGGAGGCCGTCGTGAACGACGATCCCGAGCAGCTCGACAAGTACGTGGACGATCTGCTCCAGGACCACAAGCCGGAGCGCACGCCGCTGGGCGACGAAGATGCGCTGCGCGCGCGTCAGACGGCGGCCATGCTGCGGGCGGCGAAACCCGGAGCCGGCCTGCCCTCGAAGGAATTCCTGGAACGAATGCAGGCGTCCATCCATGACTGGGTCGACGAGCAATCGGCTCGTCCGCAACCAGCCGCCCGTCCAAGCCGCCGCGCGCTGCTCGTCACCGGGGGGGCCGGCCTCGCCGCCGGCATCGCCGCCGGGGTGGCGGCCGCCGTTGGCATCGACCGGCTACCGAAGCCGGCTACGCCCGGGACAAACCAGGCGCTGGTCGAGAACGGTTCCTGGAAACTGGTCAAGGCCTTGGCGGACCTGCCGGAGGGCACGCCGATCGCCTTCCGCTCCGGCGCGATCGAGGGCTTCCTGATCCGCAACGGTGATGAGGTCAAGGGCCTCTCGGCCGTCTGCACGCATATGGGCTGCATCCTTAACTACAGCAAGTTCCGCAACCAGTTCGAGTGCCCCTGCCATGGCGCCACGTTCGCCATCAGCGGTCAGCCGACTGACCAGTACAATGCGCCGCTGCCGGCGCTGCCATCGTTGAACGTGCGGATTCAGCGGGGTCAGGTCGAGGTCTATTCCGTCTAGCGCGTAACGGCTCGCCGTATACCCTGCATGCGCATCCCCCTCGTGTCAGCGATCGCCGCCCTCATGCTCGCCGCGTGCGGGGGATCGGTTGCGGGTCCGGCCGCGACGGTGTCTCCCTCAGCCTCGGCAAGCCCCACCCCGAGCCCCACACCCTCGCCTTCAGCGGCGCCGATCGTGCTGGTCCAGAGCGTCGGCACGATGGGAAGCGTCCTGGTGGCCGCCTCCAACAGCCATACGCTCTACACCTTCGACAGCGACAGCCCGGGCGTGAGCCGCTGCACCGGCGGCTGCATCGCCATCTGGCCGGCGCTCAGTATCCCGAGCGGGCAGACCCCGGCTGGCGGTCCCGGTGTCACCGGCGCACTCAGCACCATCAGCCGCGCCGACGGCACGTTGCAGGTGACCTACAAGGGAATGCCACTCTACTTCTTCCACTCCGACGCCAAGCCCGGCGACACCAGGGGCAACTACACCGGCTGGCGCCTGGTCAGACCGTAACAGGGGTTGCCGAGCCAGCGTTGCGCCATCATGGCTCGGATCGCGTGGGTCGAGGACGATGACGCAACGGGCGAAATCGCCGACCTCTATCGCGAGCTGAAGCAGACGTCCGCTCGCGTCCTACGTCTCAGCCCTTAACCGCTGCCACTATTGACTCAGCAACCATGCCTGGTTCCTGCAGTTGCAGGGCGAACAGTACTCGAAAGCGGCGGCGGCGCTGCGCGACGGGGACCTCGACGCGGCGGACCTGACGCGCAAGCACCGCCTGCTCCTCGAGTTCGTCGAGACGCTGACCCGGCACGCTTACCGCATCACGGACGAGCAGGTCCAGGGGCTGCGCGAGGCCGGCTGGACCGACGCCCAGATCGCCGAAGCCGTCTATGACGGCGCGCTCTTCAACCTTTTCGTACGCCTTGCCGATGCCTTCGATATCCATCCCGACCCGTCGTTCGATCCGGCGGGCGCTCCTGGCGCCCTCACCCGACCCGGCGGAGCCTGACCGGCCTCTACTGCAGCGTGGCGCTGTCCAGCAACTGGGCAACCACTGACGAGCTCGGCTCATCCAGCAGGAAGAGCAAGTCGTAGTAACGGGTGGTCGTGCTGACCCTGACCTCGTGCACGAGCGCCGGACAGCCGCCGGCCAGCCTGACGCCAAACACGCGGTCGGTGGCGGGCAGGTCGCCGACGAGCACCTGCTCGGTGGGGCGCGCGGTCCACGCGGACCGGGGCGGTAGGCCGGCCGGCACCGTGGTCTCGGCCGGCGCTTGGTCCCGCGCGCCGCTCTCCACGTAGAGCAACGTCATCGGCCCGTTCCTGTAGTGCGCCTCCGCCTTCCCCGGTGCTCCCGACTGGAACTGATAGCCAACCGGCAGCCAGATCTTCACCGAGTCGGTCGAGGCCAGGTTAATTGGATAGTTGGTCGTATAGCGGCCACTCAACCAACCGTCGCGGCCGTCGCTCAGGCGAATTCGATACCAGGTACTGCCATCGGGATTAGTCTGCTGGCTCTCAAGGTTCAATTGCGTTCCGGTCGCCAGCGTGGTGAGGCGCGTCGCCGAGGACGAGGGCGCGCTCCGCACGTTGACTCCATCCGAGGCGTGGACCCAGGCGCTCCGCGGGATCGTATCGAGTTGTTCGATCCTGCGGACCACCACGTCGGGACACTTGCCACCAGCGGAGGGCGTAACCAGCGTGGTCGGCCCCGGCGAGGGCGAGCGGTTGGGCGGGGCAAGGCTCGACGTGTGCGAGCCGGATAGCGACAGGGCGACGTGATGGTCCCAGGGCTGGAACACGGCGAGCCCGACCTCGGCGCCTAACAAAGCGATGACGAGGCCCCATGCCGCCAGCTCGAGCTTTGGCACGATCCTAGCCGCGTCCCGGGTTGTCGGGCGTCGCCGTCACGGTGGCGGCGTTTGACTGCTGGGCGGTCACGTTATCGATCGCGCACATCACCGTGGTGGTCGTGTTGTACTTGACGTCCGGCGCGACCTGCGTCTGGCAACTTCCGAGCATCTGCCTAGAGGCCGTGTCCCTCATGGTGAAGGTGATGGTGGATGGCGCCTGGGCGTGGAGTAGCCCGCCGAGATTCTTGAGCAAGGCCGAGACAACGCAGGGCGAGCCGCATCCCGACGTGTCGACCGACACCACCGTATAGATAGGCGGCAGCGTGGTGAGGTTCGAGAAATCGATCACGTCAGCAGGCGCCGAAATCGCGAAGTCGTGGTTGTAATTGACGAACCGAAGGTCGGCGTCGCGAATGCCGTCAACAACAACGCCGTGTTTCAGGCGCACCCGCAGCACCCGATAGGGCGCCTGCGCGGTGATGAATACCTCCCCCCGCGCGCCGGACAGGTCGACCGCATCGACTCCATCCACCGATACATGGTCGGTGCGCTGCGTGATCGCCTGTCCGAGGAACGTCGACCGGAAGGCGTTTCCATCGGTCAGGTCCGTCAGCTGGGGGACGTGGCCCGCCGACCCCTTCCACCAGCCGTTTCCTGCTGCCTTGACGAAGCTGCGTGACACAGTGTCGCCGCCCATGTGCGCCGACAGAAACTGCTGCCCGCGAAAATAGGGATTGTTGTCAATGATGATCGCCTCGAGCTTGACACCAGCCGTCGTCACGGTTACGTACTCAGAGGCGGGCCGGCTCAGCTGCAAGTCGATCGACCACTGGTTGCTGCCTTCGCTGTACGAGCCGGCGATCTCGAAGCTGTCGGCCGCGACCAGGGTTCCGGTGGCACCGGCTTCCAGGCTGCGCGTCGTGGGCAGGTCGAGACCGAACGGAAGATCGCAGGCTGAGAGCGCGGCGACAACGACGGCTCCGATCAACCCGGCCCGTGCTCGGTACAGCGTCTGCGCGAGGGAGCGAAATGGTAACAAGGCCCGGGTTGTGTAACGCGTGGCTTCCTCCAACCGTTACTCAGGGGTGACCAGCGGGGACCCAGCGCGCAAGCGCCGGGCGGTTCGCATCTTCGGCCGGGAATACGCGGTCATCCTCCCCAGCCTGCGCGATCCCCGAATGCACGTCGCTGCGGTGCTGATCACGCTCCAGGTGCTGGGCCAGACGGTGCTCGGCTTCCGGCTCTCGGTGGCGCAGATCCTCATCTGTCTTCTGACCGGCGCCCTGATCGAATTCAGCGTTGCCTTCTTCAAAGACTCGGCCATCATGTGGCCGGCGAGCGGATTGCTGACCGGCAACAGCTCGGCCTTCATCCTGCGAACTCCCGGCACGCTGCATGGCCAATGGTGGAGTCTGCACGGGATCTGGATCTTTGTCGGCGTGGTCGCCATCTCCATGGCGTCGAAGTACCTGATCCGCTGGCATGGGCGG
>VBJI01000249.1 GCA_005880875.1 Chloroflexota bacterium | reverse complement strand
AGAAAACGTCCATGTCCGGCCCCTGAGAGCGCCGGCTCTCAAGTAATCGCCCCGACTCCGTCGAAATACAGAGGCGTGACCGCGGGATTCTCATCCGAGCCGTTCGTCTACGTGCTCGTGCTGAACTGGAACCGTTGGCGTGAGACCGCCGCCTGCGTCCGCTCGGTCCTCGCCTCGACCTACCGGCGCTTCGAGCTGCTCGTGATCGACAACGGGTCGCGCGAGCCCGCGCCGGAGTCGTTCCAGCCCGGCGTCGATTTCCTTCAGTTGCGTGAGAACCTCGGCTACGCCGGCGGAAACAACATCGGCATCCGCCGCGCGCTCGAGCGTAACGCGCGTTACGTCTGGATTCTCAACAACGACGCGGAGGCGGAGCCCGATGCTCTCGGTGCGCTCGTGACCGCGGCGGAAGCGGATGCCACGTGGGGGGCACTGACGTCGCTCATCCTCACGCCCGACGGACGCGTGGACGAGGGGCTGGTCGGGGCGCTCCCCGACGGGCAGCGCTGGGACCCGGTGCGACGCCCGCACGTGGTGCCGCTGCGCGCGGCGTCGGGAGACGGGCGCGTCGAGGAAGTCGCGCTGCTGCGCGGGCCGAGCCTGCTGCTTCGAAGCGATGCGCTCCGCACCGCCGGCCTCTTCGACGAGTCGTATTTCCACTACCTCGAGGAGATGGACCTGATGGAGCGACTCGTTCGCGCGGGGTGGCGGCTCGGCCTCGTCCGCGCTTCCCGGGTGACGCACGCGAAGGGCGCGACGTTGGCCTACGACACGCCGCAGTCGCTCTATTACCTCCACAGGAACCACTTCCGCTTCGAGCAGAAGCTCTTCGGCGCGCACCCCATGCGAGTCGTGCTGAGACACCCGATTCGGCGTCTCCGCGCGCTGCTCGCGCTCCGGGCGACGTTGCGTGGAGACATCCGGCCCCTCGCCGCACAGGCACGTGCGTTCAGGGACGCGGTTCGCGGGCGCACCGGTCCGATCGACCTCGGCGAGCGCTACCTGGAACGCGTCCCGCGACCGCGCGGAAAGTGAGGGGTAGGCGGCGGAGCCGCCTACCGGTGCTGCTAGCTCGCCTTGTTGAGTGACTTCCGCGGGTTGTTCACGGTCACGGTGATGCTCGACGTCGTGACGACACCCGTCGAAGAGATCGCGCGCGCCATCAGCGTGTGGTTGCCGTTCTTGACGCTGGTCGTGTCCCAGTACTGGTTGTCGCCGCCGAAGTAGTACGGAGCCCAGTACTCGGTCCACTTCTGGTTTCCGTCGATGAAGAAGCCGACTTCCGACGTTGTCGCACCGGAAGTGGTCGCCGTCCACGTGACGCGGTTGGTCAGGCTCGCGCCTGGACTCGGGCTCGTGATTGAGACCCTGTAGGCCGGTGGCGGCGGCGCGGGCGAGGTGGTCGTTTGCGAGGTCGACGTTCCTGGCGGTGTTGTGGTCGTGGTCGATGACGTGGTCGTCGTCGTCGGCGTGGTCGTCGTCGTCGGCGTGGTCGTCGTCGTCGGCGTGGTCGTCGTCGTCGGCGTGGTCGTGCTGGGGGCCGTCCCCGTCGACGTCGAGCTCGTCGACGTGGTGCTGGGGGCCGACGACGAGCCTTCCGCTTCCACGAGGCTCGTCGCGCGGCGGCGGTCACCGCGACCGAGGGATCGTTCGACCATTTGGCATGCATGGTGAAGGTCGTCCATGCACCTCGCGGAGCGGGGCCGAGTTCGTATTGCGTCCAGTACGACCCCTGTGTCGGATCGGGCGAGTTCACGATTCGGACGACATACCGGCCGTTGATCTCCTGGAACGACAGCGGCGGGGAATTAGCGCAGTTACAGTTCACGCTGTTCTCGGCATAGTGGTGCCACTCGGTGACGACTTGCCAGAAAGAGGATGAATCCTTGAAGTCCGGCGGGAGGTAGACGTCCCAGTGCCACCAGGACTCGTCGCCACTGTGTTCGTTCGAGTTCTGCTGCACCTGGGCGTGGGCGTTGCCGATTGGGCTTGTCTCTCCGCTGCCGATCTCGAACCTGCCGGCCGAGCCGGAACGACCGCCCGGCGCCGGCACTACGGTGCACGAGTAGGACTGGTAGCAGTACTTCAAGCTGAACTGACTCAGGCTGCCGGTGTCGAAATCGCCGTTCCACACGAGCGAGGCCCCTGCGCCGCCTGTCACTCCAAGCGCGAACAGCACCCCCGTCAATACACATAAGACAACCAGGATTGGCTGGGCGTAGCGGTGGCGGCTGAACATCTCTCTCCTCTGTGGCGGCTGACCCTTGACCTGAATCGAGTGGTCGGCGAGGCTGAGCCATCCCTCGATAGAGGCAACGGCGGTCAACTTCGGGTGAAGTGGGATACCCCTATGCGGAGGAATCCGCGGGGCTAGCGGCTAACGGGGGCGCTCAGAGCCTGTGTGGATGCCCGTTTTCGAAAGTAGACGAATCCCTCGAACGGGGGATATGCAGACCTGCGCCGAGATCGCGACTTTCTCAGCCGAGGCGGTCCGGGCGTCGCGACGTCATCCGCGCTTGACCCGGCGCAGGAAATGCAGTACCAGCGCGCGGTCCTCACTTTCCGCGAACCAGCGCAGGTACACGATGACGAGCAGCGCAGATGCGCCGGCGGTTGCCGCGATGACCTCGACCAGATTCGCGACGACGTTCATGAGCAGCCACGACAGCGCGATGGCAGCGGCGACCGGAACTGTGAACCGTGTCACGAGCCTCAGCCAGTGCGATTGCGAAAGGCGCAACAACAAAACGACGCACAGTTGAATAGGCCGAGGACGCGCGGCCGACCGGCTGCGAGGATGACGTTGTAAGGGACGACAGTCAGGCTTATCAAGAGATATGTCACGACGAGCAGACGAAGGACGGTCGTGCTGCGGTCTGCAAAGCCGGCCCCGATCCAGAACTCCAGGATCGGTCGTGCGAGGACCAGGAGCGGTATTCCCATTGCGAGCAGAAAGAGAAGCACGAAGCGCGTGGCCCGCAGGTACAACTGCACGACTCGTTCACCCTCTTGTCGTGTGAACAACGCCGTTGCGACGGCGATCGTGATCGCCGCCAGATTCGCGACAGCGGCGTAGATGTAAGAGGCGGCGCTGCCGGGAACCGCGTAATACGTCACGAGGGATACGTTCTTCAGCGCCCCCAGGAGGAAGCGGTCGAGCTGGAAGAGAAGAAATCCGGTCGTATTGGCGAGGAAGATCCAGCCGCTGAAGCGAAGAGTCGTGAAGAGGACGTCGCTGTCGGCCCTCGTGCGGAGACGCAGGCTCGGCAGCAATCGGCAGGCCATCAACGCGTACGCACAGAGGCTCGCCGCCGCAACGGCAGCGGCTAGCACGAGCAGCGCACGAACGCCATAGCCGGAGTAGACGAGTACGATCGTCCCGACGCCAGTGGTCGTCGTGACGCCCAGCCTCAGCAGTG
>VBJI01000158.1 GCA_005880875.1 Chloroflexota bacterium | reverse complement strand
ACCGCGCCGGCAAGCTGGCGTTCATCATTTCGCCGCGCGGGCACGAGGTCGCCCAGGTGGCCGCGATCACGGCGCTGGAACCCGGCCGCGATCGCTTCTGTCTCTATTACCGCAACTTTGCGGCGGCCCTCGCCTGTGGATTCAGCGCCGACGAGCTCATGCTCTCCGCGTTCGCCCGGGCGGCTGATCCGTCGAGCGGTGGCCGGCAGACGCCGGGCAACTTCGGCAGCCGGCGTCGCGGGGTGATCATCGGATCGAGCACGGTCGGTCCCCAGATCCCCAAAGCCGCCGGCATCGGGCTGGCCCTGAAATGGAGAGGGGAGGGAGCGCTCTGCTACGTGAGCTTCGGGGAGGGCGCCACCAGCCAGGGCGACTTCCACGAAGGTCTCAACTTCGCCGCCATCCACCATTGCCCGGTGATCTTCTTCTGCGAGAACAACCACTGGGCGATCTCCGTGCCGCAATCCCTCCAGGTGGCCGGCCCGGGCGTGGCGGAGCGGGCCGCCTGCAATCGCACTCGACGGATGACGATCAGCGTGCCTACCGGGACGCCACCGAGCTCGCGGCTGAGGCCGCCCGGGATCCGATCCCGCGGATGCGCGATGCCTTGATGGAGCGAGGCTGGTTGACGACCGAAACGGATACGCAGCTGCGCGAGGAGGTCGGCCGCGAGGTGGAGCGGGCTACCGAGGCGGCCGAATCGGCGTCCGATCCGGATCCCGGGTCGCTCGGCCGGCACGTCTACGCCGATGCCTGAACGCAACCTGGTCCAGGCCGTCCGCGACGCGCTCGACGAAGAGATGGCCCGCGATGAGCGGGTCTGCGTCCTGGGTGAGGATGTCGGCCTCAAAGGCGGCGTGTTCAAAGCGACGGAAGGTCTGCAGGCTCGTTATGGCGCCCAGCGCGTGCTCGATACACCGCTGGCCGAATCGAGCATCGCCGCGGTGGCCCAGGGGCTGGCGCTCGAAGGCTGGCGGCCGGTGGCCGAGATGCAGTTCGTCGACTACAGCTTCCCCGCGTTCAACCAGATCGTCAACGAGATCGCAAAGGTCCGCTACCGATCGAATGGCGACTTCGCCTGCCCGCTGGTGATCCGCGCGCCGACCGGGGGAGGGGTTCGCGGTGCCCTCTATCATTCGCAGTCGCCGGAGGCATTTTTCTGCCACGTCCCCGGCCTCAAGGTCGTGCTGCCGTCGACACCGCATGACGCAAAGGGACTGCTGAAGGCCGCCATCCGCGATCCGGACCCGGTGATCTTCCTGGAACCGAAGAAGCTCTACCGCGCCGAGCGGCAGGAGGTCGCCGAGGGCGAGGCGGCGCTCCTGCCGCTGGGGGCCGCGGCCGTGATTCGGGAAGGCGTTGACGTGACGGCGGTGACCTATGGCTACATGCGAGCGGTCACGGCGCAGGCCGCCGATCGATTGAGCCAGGATGGCATCGAGATAGAAATCATCGACCTGCGGACGCTTCGACCGTGGGATGTCGAAACGTGTGTTCGCTCCATCCACAAGACGGGGCGGGTCGTGGTGATCTATGAGGCCAACCGAACCGGCGGGTTCGGCGCTGAGATCGCCGCTGAGCTCGCTGAGCGCTGCTTCGCCAGCCTCGATGCGCCGGTCAGCCGGATCGCCAGCCCGGATGTGCCCGCCATGCCGTTCAGCCCCACGCTCGAACACGCGTTCATGCTCAATCCCGACAAAGTCGCCGACGGGTTGCGACGGGTCGCCCGGTATTGAACCCGGGCGTTTCTCGTATTAGAGCCACGTGAGAAGCATGTGGAAAAGCACCCGGCACTTCCCTATACTTTCCGGTGGGGTTCTTGTTCCAAGCCCCCCGGAACCAGGACCCCATTTTCTTTGCCCTCGGCCCCAAGCGGCTCCCGTCACCTTTGTGCGGTCAAACGTTTGCCGTCCAGGCGTGGATCTGGGCGCAGAGGGCTGATCGGCCGTTGACGGCTGCCTAGAATTGGGGGACTTTGGCCACACCGGGAAGCAAATCCTCCCAGCGTTCGGGGGTGTTCATCTCCGTCGACATGGAAGGGATGGCCGGGGTTGTCCACCTGCATCAAGTGATGCGTGGTACGCCCGAGTATGAGCGGTCCTGCCACCTGATGACGGCCGAGACGAATGCGGCGGTGGCCGGGGCACGCCGCGCCGGCGCCACCCGGATCGTGGTCAACGACTCGCACGGCGACATGCGCAACTTCCTGCTCGACGAGCTCGATGATGGGGTTGAGGTCATCAGCGGGGCCGATAAGCCGTACTCGATGGGCGCCGGGCTCGACCCGACGTTCGAGGTCGCGTTCTTCGTCGGCTACCACGCCTCCATCGGGACCGAGGGCGCGATCATGGATCACACCTACGGCGGCCGAACCGTGTACGCCCTGCGGATCAACGGGCGGGCGCAAAGCGAGGCCAGCTTGAATGCGGCGCTCGCCGGGACCTACGGCGTTCGGACGGCCCTCATCACCGGCGATCGCGCGACCGTCGAGGAAGCCACGGCCGAGCTCGCTGGGATCGAAGGGGTGGTGGTCAAGGAGGCCCTGGGGCGGCAGGCGGCTCGCTCGCTGCATCCGGTTGAGGCCTGCCGGCGGATCGAGGAGGGCGCCTACCGCGCCTACGCGGACCGGGCGTCGCGGCCGCTCTACCGGCCGGATGGCCCGTTTACGCTCGAGATCGATTGGATGAACGCGAGCATGGCCGATCTTTGCGCCCAGCTCCCGGACGTGCAGCGCGCCGGCGGGCGCACCACGCGCTATCGCACCCCTGACTTTCAGACCTGCTACCGGATGTTGCTGGCCCTGCTCACGATCGCGGCGCCGGCCGCCTATCAGTACCCGCGGCCATGACCCCGGCGGAGGCGATCGAGCAGCTGCTCGGCGGCACGCCGCTGACTCGCGAGCAAGCGCGAGGCGTGATGGACCAGGTGATGGCCGGCGAGTCGACCCCGGTGCAGGTCGCCGGGGTGTTGATCGCGCTCCGGGCCAAAGGCGAAACCGTCGAAGAGATGGCCGGGTTCGTGGATTCGATGCGCACCCACGCCACCCCCCTGGAGCTGCCCGACGACACGATCGACACCTGCGGCACTGGTGGCGATCGTTCCGGGACCTTCAACATTTCGACGGCGGCGGCATTCGTGGCCGCCGGAGCCGGCATCCCGGTGGCCAAGCATGGCAACCGCGCGGCCTCGAGCCGGTGTGGGAGCGCCGACGTCCTCGAGGCGCTCGGCGTCGACATCACGCTCGGCGCCGATGGCGTCCGCCGCTGCATCGAGGCAGCCGGGATGGGCTTCTGCTTCGCGCCGACCTTTCACCCCGCGATGCGCCACGCCGGTCCGGCCCGTCGCGAGCTGGGTGTCCGGACGGTCTTCAATGTGCTCGGGCCGCTGGCCAACCCCGGTCGGGTTCGTCGCCAGGCGCTGGGGGTAGGGGCGCCCTCGCTGGCCCCCTTGATGATCCGCGTCCTCAAGGACCTCGGTCACGAGCGGGCGCTGGTGTTCTACGGCGATGACGGCCTCGACGAGCTCACCACCACCGGATCGTCGCGGGTATTTCAGCTGAAGGCTGGCACGCTGACCGAGTACGAGCTCGATCCGCAGGAGCTGGGCTTCAAGCGGTCACGGCCCGCCGAGCTGCAGGGTGGCGCCCCGCCGGAGAATGCGAAGCTGCTGCGGCAGGTGCTCGACGGCGAACGCGGGCCACGCCGTGATGTCGTGTTGCTGAATGCCGCGGCGGCGGTGCTGGCGGCGGGCCGGGCGGAGGAGTGGCCTGAGGCAATCGCCGTGGCGACGGCGTCACTCGACGGTGGCCGTGCCAGGCAGGTGCTCGACCGCCTGGTCGAGACGTCAACGGCTTCCTAGCCCGACGCCAGTCCCGCGATCCCGCCGACCAGCAGCAGGAGGCACACGAAGCCGACGACCCCCCAAGCGGCCCAGTAGGTCAGACGGGACAACCGGCGGATGCGGCGCAGCCGGCGCATCTTGCCCAGCGCCACGCTGAGCGCTCTCTCCTCCGTCAGCACTATGTAGTGGTATCGGTCGGGACCCGGAAACCTTTCTCGTCTCACCCGCCGATATGCTGTAGCCGATGCCGTTTCGGATCGCGGTCATCCCCGGCGACGGCATTGGCCCGGAGGTCATCGCCCAGGGGATGCGCGTCCTGAATGCCGTGACGGCGGACAGCGGGAGTGCCCTGGAATTCGTGAATTACGATCTGGGCGCGGAGCGATACCTGCGGACCGGCGAGATCCTGCCGGACGCGGTCTTCAGCGAGCTCCGGGCTTCCGATGCCATCTACCTGGGAGCGGTCGGGGATCCGCGGGTCGACAACCCACAGTACGCGGCCGGTCTGCTGCTCCGGCTCCGCTTCGAGCTGGATCTCTGGGTCAACCTGCGGCCGTCGAGGCTGCTGGCACCCGGGCTGACACCGCTTCGCGATGCGGAATCGATCGACCTGATCGTGGTGCGGGAAAACACCGAAGGCGCCTACGTCGGGATCGGCGGTCAGTTCAAGCGTGGCACGGCCGATGAGATCGCGATCCAGGAAGACATCAATACTCGAAAGGGTGTGGAGCGCATTCAGCGATATGCCTTCGAGCTCGCCGGCCAGCGCCATAAGGCGGGCCATCGCGGTCGCCTGACGATGGTGGACAAGAGTAACGCCTTGTATCACGCCCATGATCTCTGGCAGCGTGTCTTTGTGTCGGAGCGCGAGCGATTTCCCGAGATCGAGGCTGAGCATCTTTTCGTCGACGCGGCCGCCATGCAGCTGGTCAAGGACCCGGGCAGATTCGACGTCGTCGTCACCACGAACATGTTCGGCGACATCTTGAGCGACCTCGCTTCCGAGCTCGTGGGCGGGCTGGGCCAGGCGCCCTCGGCCAACATCAACCCGCAGACGCGGCGCGGACTCTTCGAGCCGGTGCATGGCTCGGCGCCAAAGCATGCCGGGAAAGGGATCGCGAATCCGGTCGGCGCCATCCTCGCCGGGGCGATGATGCTGCGTTACCTTGGCGACGCCGTTGGGGCCGATCAGATCGAAGCGGCCGTAATGGCCTCCGCTCGGGAGCGACGGACGACGCGGGACCTTGGCGGATCGCTGACGACGACGGCGGCCGCCGATGCCATCCTGAATGCGCTGGCAATGAGAGAATTCAAATCATCGAGCGCCTCGTAAATACGATCCAGCCGGCGCGCCGGAAAAGCGGCGCGGCAAGGCCCGCGCGGCCCGCCGACCGACCCGCGGTGCTGTCGAGCGACGGGCACCTGGTCCGAGGGCGTGCGCTGATCTTCTGGGATCCAAAGATCCCAGGGAAAAAGCTCGACGCCATCGACACCGACCAGATCACGCCCGCCGACGACTGCGTCTCCGAAAGCCTGGATCGACTGGATGAGCGCTGGAAGGTGGGAGCCTTCCGCTATCTGATGCCGGACTTCCGAGAGCGGGTGCACCGCGGTGAAACATTTGTCATCGCCGGCGAGCGCTTCGGCATCGGTTCATCGCGCGAGATGAGCCCGGCCGGGCTGAAGGCCGTTGCCGAGGAGGTCGGTCTTCAGCTGGTCATCGTCTGCGGTGAAGGCGTCGGCGACATCTTCCGCCGCAACGCGCTCAACCTCGGCCTGCACGTGGTGCAGAGCCGCGCCGCGTCTGAGGATGCGCAGGAAGGTGACGTGCTGACGTTCGACCCATCAACTCGCCGGATCACCAACGAGACCCGTGGCAAGACGTACGAGCCGGTGCCGCTGACCCCGAAAGAGGAAGAGATTCGCCGCTCCGGCGGGATCATCGCCGTCGGGCGGCGCGAGTTCGCCGACTCGGTCGAGGAGTCGCCGCGCGTCGACTGGCCGGACCCGGCGGCCGCCGGCGTGATGACCAGCACCGAGCAGATCGTCTGGGCCCACCGAGTGGACAAGGACGCCGAGGTGCGGCCGGGCAGCACGCTTCGCGTCTGGTGTGACCTGCTGCCGGCCTCCGACGGGACCGCGCCGTTTTCCATTCACACCTTCAACCAGATCACCGGTGGCGGAACGATCTTTCCCCGGCAGGCCGCCATCGCCAACGACCACTTCGTCTTCTCCGGCCGCAATGCCGATGACAGGCAGACGTCCATCGGCCGCGACTTCGCCCAACTCCAGGGGATCGGCAAGCCCTACTATGCGACCCCCGGCGATGGGATCTTCCACTTTTATTTCCCGGAGCAGGGCCTGGTGGTGCCCGGGGCGTTCATTCCGGGCGCCGACTCGCACAGCCGTGCCTACGGGGCCTACGGCGCGGTCGGCGTCGGGGTCGGCAGCACACAGCTGGGCTTCGGCTGGTCAACCGGTTACATCTACTTCACGCCGGCCAGGCGCCGGCGGGTGGTCTTCACCGGGACGCTGCGGCCCTGGGTGAGCGGCAAGGACGTGGTCCTGGCGCTGCTGCGTCGCTGGGGCAAAGC
>VBJI01000157.1 GCA_005880875.1 Chloroflexota bacterium | reverse complement strand
GGCGCTCTTCAGCCATGGATCAGCGCTTCAGGAAGCGAACTCGGCGTCGGCGGCGAAATCGCTCGGCGCTCCCCTTCCCTACGACGCTGACGCTGCCGTCGTTTTCCAGGACCGCGAGCCCGACATCGCTCAGCTTGTCGAAGCCGTGCTCTCGAACCGCCATCTCGACGTCGTCGGGACTCAGCCCTTCTTTCTCGAGGTTCGGCTTCACGAAATTGCCGTCCTGGACGACCACCGTCGGCGGCGGCTCGATGAGATGATCGAACCACGGCCAGCGGCTGCGCACCATGGCGACACCGCGGTTGAAGAGCAGCAGGATGGCGATGATCAGCCCGCCGCCGGTGACAGACTGGTCCGGCCCGGTGATGGCCGGCTGGAGGGCGTTGGCGACCAGCAGCACGAGCACCAGGTCGAAGGTGGTGAACTGGCCGAGCTCGCGTTTGCCGAACAAGCGCAAGCCGATGAAGAACACGATGTAGATCAGGACGGCGCGAATCAGAAGGTGCGTCCAGGGAATGCCAAGCCGGAAGATCTCGCCGACGTCACCCATGCCAGCGAAGTTTCTCAATTTCCCTCCCCCCTGTGGAGGGCGGCGCCTTAGGGCGTCAGGTCGGCCGTAATCAGGAGGATGGTGATGATGATCCCGACGATGAGCGCCACCACTTCACCCCAGGTGTAGCGCCCTCCCATCCCCCTGGGCGCCGGTCCAAGCTCCGGGTGGGCGCTGGCCTGGTAGGCATTCGCGGACCGCTGGACCATGGCCAGCACCGCACCGGCGACGACGGCGGTCGCCATGTCGAGCGCCAGCCCGGTGCCCCCGTAAATGTTGGCGGCCAGGCGCCCCAGAACCAGCATGGCGATGAAGCCGAGGTTCGCGAGTGGCACTGAAAGACTCGTCCGACCGAGTCGCGCTGTTTCGCCGTCCGCGATGCCCCTGAAGGCGCGGCTAATGTGGACCAGGTTCGCCAGAGGAAACAGCACCCACCAGGGCGAGGCCGCGTTCTTGAACCGTTCTCGCTGCGCGAATCCGAGCAACTGAAAACACCACCAGATCAGGTAGGCGTCCGCGGCGACCGCCGCGAACAGAAACGTGCGTAGCGGAGCGCGGTAAAAGCCCGGCCGAGGCGCCGACGTGGGAATCGCTGCCGGGAACGGGGCGTCCGCCGTCGGCAGCGCGGGAGGCGTTCCGGCTGGAGCATAGGCCGCCGGCATCGCGGGCAGGAGATTGTGGCATTTGACGCACGTCTGCGCGCCCGGCGGATTCCAGGTCGCGCCGCAGTAGAGGCAGGGAGGCGATTGGTAAGCCTGCATAGGGTAGGCCCGTTCGCACCTTCAACCGCCTTTGAACGCCTTTCTTGCGGTCAGCGGGTCACGGGATGCCGGAACCCGAAATCGAGCAGGGTCGCCCCGTCGGTGAAGTGCTGGGTGCTCCCGAGCACCACCACCAGGATGGTGCGGCCGTTGCGGGTCGCCGCCGCGGCCAGGCAGTATCCCGCCGCGCCGGTGTAGCCGGGCTTGATACCGATCGCGCCCGGGTAGGTCCACAGCAAGCGGTCGATGTTGATCGGATTGAAGGCTTTGTGCTGCGGCGTCGCGTAGATCGACACCTGCTTGCTGTCGACGATGGTGCGCAGGTCCGGGTAGTCGGTGAGCAGCGTCGCCCCCACCACCGCCAGGTCGTAGGCCGAGCCGTAGTGATCGGTGTCGTCCAGCCCGCTCGGGTTGGTGAAATGGGTCTGTCGCAGACGCAGCTGGGCCGCCTTCTGATTCATGAAATCGATGAACGCCGGGCGGTCCACGATCCCCATGGCGATCGCCTCGGCCGCGTCGTTGCCCGAATCGAGCAGCATACCTTCGAGCAGCTCGCGGACCGTCAGCCGTTCGCCGGCGCTGATGCCCATGTGGTTGGGCTCGATCTGGGTCGCCGCCGCGGGCACCGTGATCACGGTGTCGAGCGGCGCCAGGTCGACCGCCACCATGGCCGTCATCATCTTGGTCAGGGAGGCCTCTGGATAGCGGGTGGTCTGGGACTGCTGATACAGGATCTGACCGGCCGTGACATCAACCACGATGGCCGCCCGGCCTTTGATGGCCGGGATCTCCGCGATCGGGTGTGTCCGCAGCCAGCTGGCGCTCAGCACCGGCACCTTGACCTGGGGAAGCTGCGAGGCGATCGGTGTTGCGGATGGCGAGGGCGTCGGGCTGGCGACTGGATGGGCGCTGGGCGCCGTTCGAGACACGGTACTGGCACGCGGGGTGGGCGTGTGCGCGGTGGCCGCGACCACGCGCATCTCGCCGTGGGTCTGCAACATCGAAAAGACCCGGCTGCCGAGAAAAAGCACGATGACGACGATCAGGAGCCTGATGACCGGCGTGCGCCGGCGCGGGGGGACGCGGAGACGGCGCGACGAGCGGCGGCCGCGCGTCCCGAGGCTGTAGCCAGACGTAGGGTAGGACGTTCGCCTCAAGAAGTCGGCTTCATGATGGGCAAGCCCTTCCGCAATGTCAAGGTTTGCCCGACGCGGGGCGCCCTTGATACATCTATAGGCAGAGCCCAGTCAGGAGGTAAGGCGTATGCCACAGGAGGCGTGGAGTCCGAAGCGCGAGCGTCAGTACGAGCACATCAAGGAGAGTCTCAAGGAGCGCGGCTCCGGCGAAGAGAAAGCGGAGGAGATCGCCGCGAGAACCGTCAACAAGGAGCGCGCCCGAAGCGGCGAGGCAAAGGAGGCCAGCCGAACCTCCATCGTGGACATCTCATCGGAGCGCCGCGGCGGGCTTCGCTCGCATAGCGGTTCCCAGGGCCGCACCTACGATCAGCTGCGCAACGAGGCGAAGGAGAAGGGCATCCCGGGCCGCTCCCGGATGAACAAGGCTGAGCTGGAACGCGCCGTCAACCGCAAGAGTTAGAGGTGGAAGAGCGCCCGTAGCAAGGCGGCGACGAGTGCACCGGCGATCACGCAGACGATGAACGGAGCTCGCAGGGCCGCCAGCCCTGCGGCCAGCAACACGGCCGCCACCTTGACGTCGAGGTGGAGCAGACCGTTCGATCCGGTAAGTTGAATCGCGACCAGCGCGGCGAGCAGTGCCGGTGCCAGCCCGCTCGTTCGTTCGGTGACGGCCGGGGGTAGCGTCGGCAGCAGCGCACCGGTCGCCCGCATCAAAAACGATAGGCTGGCGAGCCCCAGCACCAGCGTCAGCGCTAGCGGGCCAGCCATAGCCCGATGATGGCGGCCCCCGCCAGGGGCACGCCCGGCGGCGTGAACGGCGCGAGCAGCAGGGCCGCGGCGACCCCGCCAACGGCGCAACGAACGGCGTGCCGGCCGGACAGCATGGGCCAGAGCAGGGCGACGAAGCCAGCCGGAAATGCGGCATCGAGGCCGAGGCGCTTCGGGTCGCCCAGCACCGGGCCAAGCAGGGATCCGACCAGAGTCCCAGCCACCCACACGGCGTAGAGCAGGGCGCCGGTCAGCAGCAGCGTCCGGCCGTGCGGCCGGCCGGGTGCGCCGGCGCGGGCCGCCATCGCATAGCTCTCATCGATCGAGAGTTGGGCGAGCACCACTCGTCGCAGCCGCCCGCCGGGAATCGCTCGCGCCACCGCGATCCCGGTCGCGACGAAGCGAAGATTGAGCAGGGCGCCGGCGAAGACCGCCGTCAACACGCTGCGACCGCCAGCACGCCGAATGAGATACCGAAAACAAGGACCGCGAGGGCGATCGGAGCGGCCGCCAGCAGAATTGCTCTGTTGGACCGCTGGCCATCCATCTGCGGCCATTAAATCGAATCGGCCCATCCCTCCCCCGCCCTGCGGGGGAGGGTCAGGGTGGGGGGAACTGCTCTAGCGAGCCCCTACCGGAACTTTCTCCAGCAGTTTCAGCGACTCACGGATGAACGCCGGGATGTCGGCCGGCTTCCGCGAGGTGACGAGGTTCTTGTCGACCACCACGTCCTGGTCGACGACATTTGCGCCGACCTGCGCCAGGTCGTCCTGGATGGTCTGCCAGGCGGTGAGCTTGCGCCCCTTGACCGTGTGCGCCGCGATCAGCAGCTGCGGGCCGTGGCAGATGGCGAATACCGGCTTGCCGCTGTCCATGAACGCCTTTGCGAACTGGACCATCTTCGGATTGGCTCGCAGGTGATCAGGCGAGTAGCCGCCCGGGATGAACAGCCCGTCGAACTGATCCGGACGCGCCTGGTCGATGCCAATCTCGGTCTTGGTCGTCACCGTGCCTTTCTTCCCTTTCAGCTCCTTGCCGGGCTCGAGCCCAACGATGGTGACCTGGTGGCCAGCCTGCTTGAACGCGTCGTACGGCTGCTTGTATTCCGAGTCTTCGTAGTCGACATCGAGTACGCAGGCAATCCTCATACGGATACCTCCCCTGTATATTTTCCTGATATCAGACCGCCCAGCCTACGGGCTTCAACCGGAATCCGTCAAGCTGGTACTGAGCCGGCTGCATCCGGCGCGCCAACCGGTTGCGTATTGTGATAATCGGCATGGTTCGCCGGGGGCTGTCGTACGCGGCCGCGGTCGGCGCAGTCTTCGCGCTGACCGCCGCGCTCGGTCTGGCCGCCTGGGCCCTGCGGATCGATCGGATCGAGACGTTTCTCCTGGTTTTCGTTCTCCTGAGCGGCGGCATCGCCTGGCGACTCGGCCGGGGCCCCGCGGTCGGCGCGACCGTCGCCTTCGCTCTGGTCGCCGACTACTTCTTTCTCGGGCCGCACTTCGGCTTCGGCCTGTCGACCGTGAGCGACGCGGTTCGCCTCATCACCGGGGTGCTCGCGGCGGCGGCGGTCATCCAGTTCGTTCATGTCAGCCGCGGCCGGCAGTTGTTGCTCGAAAAGCGCAAAGATCTCCTCCAGGATGTGTCGCCGCGGATCATCCAGAGCCTCAATGCCGACGAGGTCCTGAGCATGGTGGCAGAGGCGACCCTGCGCGTCATCGACTATCAGCACTTCCGCCTTTATCGTTGGGACGAGCCATCGGAACGTCTGGTGTTGGTGAAGTCGGTGGCCCGGGCAGATGCCTACCGGGGAGCCGATTGGTACACCATGACCCTCGGTCTTGGTGAGGGCATCACCGGCGTCGCCGCCAAGACCCGGCGACCCCTCCTCGTTCCCGACGCCAGCCAGGATCCACGGATGGTCTATCCCGCCGGCACCATTCCGATCGAGGAAAGCATCCTCAGCGTTCCGATGGTCACCCGCGACCGGTTGTTCGGCGCCCTGAGCCTGGCCCGGCTGGGGGCGGCCTCGCTCACGATCGAGGACCTTCGGGTGATGGAGTCGATCGCGGCCCAGACCGCGCTCGCCCTGGCGAACGCCGAGCAGTATGCCGAAGCCGAGCAAACGATCAAGGCCCTGACCACGATTGACGCCCTGCAATCGACCGAGGTGGCCGCACCCGACACCGAGATCGAAGAGCGCATCTTGCAGGGTTTCATCGACCTCAGCCAGGCCGATCTGGCGACGCTTCGAGTGCTGCGAGGCGATGGGCGTTACCATATCGCGGCCACTGGCGGGCGGCAGTGGCCCTCCGACGAGGCCCCCGTCGATGAATCGCTGCCGGCTGCGCAGATCGCCTGGCTGGCCGATCCAAGAGTAACCAGCTACGTCGCCGATCCGCGCGGTGACCAGAAGTTGCCCGAATGGGCTCGTCGCGAGACGCAGCTGCCCGGCGTCAACGCCAGCGTTTTCCTCCCGATGCGCGCCGGACAACGGTTCGTCGGATTCGTCGCCCTGCACTGGCGGCGACCACGATGGAATCGGCCGGAGCAGCTCGGCCGCCTGCAACTGGTGGCCGCCCAGGCGGCGATCGCGCTCGATACCCGCCAGGCGCTCGAACGTGAGCGCTCCCGGGCGGAGGCGCTGGCGGAGCTGGAGCGCGAGCGGCGGGAGTTCATGCAAATTGCCTCGCACGAGTTGCGCACGCCGCTAACGGTGATTCGGGGCTACGCCTCGCTGCTGGAAGAGGGTTCCCTGGGACCGATGCCCCCCATGGCCGAGCAGGCGCTGCACACGTTGATGGACAAATCGAGCGAGATGCGGGTGCAGGTCGAGCGGATGCTGCTGCTGGCGCGGCTCGAGGACGGCGCCGCGCCGCCCCAGCTGGCGCCGGTTGATCTTCGAAAGGTTGTCAAGGACGCGCTCAACCGAGTTCAGCCACAGGTCCGACTTCGGCAGGGCCGGCTCGACCTCAAGCTGGCCGATTCGCCATTGATGGTGATGGGCGATTCGGAGCGACTCTCCTCGGCCATGGATAACCTCCTCCAGAACGCCGTGAAGTTCAGCCCGGGACCTCCGGAGATCGAGGTCGTCGGCGACCGCCAGGACGGCCGGGTCCGGCTGGTCGTCAAGGACCATGGGATTGGCATCCCCCAGGAGGCGCGCTCCCACCTGTTCGAAAAGTTCTATCGAGTCAACAACCCGCAGCTCCAGAACGCGACCGGCACCGGCATCGGCCTCTACCTGGTCCGCCAGGTGGTGGAAAGTCTGGGCGGCCGGGTGGAGGTCGAGAGCCAGCCGGGGAACGGGTCGGCGTTCGAGATCGAGTTGCCCGTCGCGCAAGACTAGGGGGTATTTGCGGTTCCCTTATTGTGGTGTCCCAGCCTGACCACCGCGACGACAGCCCGGGGGCCATGCTCGAGATTCCGACCGAGTGGCTGATGCCGTGGCTGGACCTCGATGCGGTCCGCGAGGCCCAGCGGGCAGACACGACGGCCACGATGACGGGCGAGTACCTCAACCTCTCGGGCGTGGAGCTCGTCGTCGAGCGCCGCTGGTTGCGAGAGGCGTATTGGCGGCAGATCAAGCAGGCCATCACTCGCGGATACATCTACAAGAGCTCGGCGGTCCAGGTCACCCTCCGGGGCGACCGCCGCGAGCACGAGCGGCGCAGCACCTCAGGACTTTCGAAAGCCAGCTGAGGCTCGCCGGCCCGGCCGAGGGCTAGGGTGCGGGCCCGCCGGCCCACGCGAGCCGCGCGGCAGTGCGATGCGAGCGTTTGAGGCGTCTCTGTACAGGCTCTTGCTATTGTCACCGTAAGGACCCATGAAAACGGTGATCTCGATCGATCCACCCGTGAACCAGGCGCCCTCTGACCTCGATCCTTCGCGCGATTTGCCGAGCGGTTTCTACGACTTCCTGATCCGCCTGCACCGCGAATTCACGCCCCGGCAACAGGAGCTTGCCGCCCGCCGCCGGCGGGTGCTCGACGCGGCCCACGCGGGAGAGCTGCCGGACTACCTCCCACCCTCCGAAGCCACGACCGGCAGCTGGAGGGTGACACTGCCCGGGTGGTGTCAGGACCAGCGCAACCAGATGACCGGCCCGGCCGACGACGGCGAGCTGGTGGTCAAGATGCTCAATTCTGGAGCCCCCGGGGTGATGCTCGACCTCGAAGACTCGGTGGCCAATGCCTGGCCGAACATCACCATGGGCATCCAGAACATCATTCCCGCCCTCCGCGGCCAGCTCACCTACCAGGACAAGAAACGCAACCGCGAGGTCGGCATCAACGACAGCAAGACGGTGATCTACACCCGGCCCCGTGGCCTGCACCTGGAGCAGGCCGGCGTGGTCAAAGGCGAGCGCCTGCCGGCCGCGCTGTTCGACGTCGCCATGGTCGCCTACCAGGTCGATCCCTCGCAGCTCAAGCATCCGCTATCGATCTACATTCCGAAGTCCGAGTCGGCTGACGAGGCGCTCTGGTGGCGCGATCTCTTTCGCGCCATCTCCGCCGCACGTGGCTGGCCCCAGGACTACATCAAATGCATGGCGCTGGTCGAGGCACATCCGCTCGCCTACCAGATGGAGGAGTTTGCCTATCACCTGCGCGAGCACATGATGGGCTTGAACCTCGGCCGCTGGGACTACATGGCGAGCCTGATCGACTTCACCCTCCAGGATCCCGCCTGGGTGTTGCCCGACCGAAACACGATCCCGCACGACGTCGCCTTTTTCCAGGCGGTCCGCGAGGTGATGCCTGAGGTCTGCCACAAGCGCGGCATGCTTGCGATCGGCGGCATGACAGCGCTATATCCCAGCCGGGAAGACGCCGAGTTGAATGCGCGCGCCCTCAACGTGCTCGAGCAAGATAAGAAGAACGAGGCGAACAGCCTGATGGACGGCGCCTGGACCGGCCATCCGGACCAGAACGAAATCGCAGTCAACCAGTTCCCCTATCCCAATCAGTTGCAAGCTCGGCGCAAAGACGCCGACATCCACAAGGACCTGCGCCCGAGCCCCGAGGGTGTTGGCAAGCGAACCCTGCAGGGCACTCGCGACGCGATTCGAACCGTCATCCGGTACCGCAATGGGGTTCTCAACGGGAAGGGCGCCAGCCTGCTCGACGGCTACATGGAAGACCTGGCGACTGATCGGATCTACCGGTACATGATCGCCCAGCGCACCCTCCATCGGGTCAGCGTGCCCGATGCCAATGGTCGCGACGTGACCCATACGCCCGAGCTGGTAACGCAGCTATTCGACGAGGAGCTGGACCGCCTGCGGCGCGAGTCGTCGACGAACGGCGATGCGGCGGCGGCCGAGACCTATCGCAAGGCGCGCAACCAGGGCGAGGGCATGGTCCTGGGCGTGCTCGAAGCTCAGGGCGTCCAGATCCGCTAACCCGACAGCCCATGCGCCGCCCCTTCAACCAGGTGGACGTCTTCACGAGCGTTCCCTACAAGGGCAACCCGGTCGCGGTCGTCATGGACGGCGCCGGGTTGGCGGCGGCTCAGATGCAGGCGTATGCGCACTGGACCAATCTGTCCGAGACGACCTTCCTGTTTCCTCCAACCGTCCCGGAAGCGGACTATCACGTCCGAATCTTCACGCCGGTTTCCGAGCTGCCGTTTGCGGGGCATCCGACGCTGGGAACGTGTCACGCCTGGCTCTCGGCCGGAGGGCAGCTGAAAAACTCAGGGGTGATCGTCCAGCAGTGTGGCGCCGGCCTGATTCCGATTCGTCAGACGGAGGATGGCCTGGCCTTCGCGGCTCCACCACTGATTCGATCGGGACCCGTTGAGGAGTCTGTCGTGACGCATGTCGCGGCCGTCCTGGGCATCGGCCGCGCCGATATCGTCGATGCGAACTGGGCGGACAATGGCCCGGGCTGGGTCGCCATCCTGCTAAAGAGCGCGGCGGCGGTCCTCAACCTCCAGCCGGGCAGTGTCGACCTCGACGTGGGTGTCGTGGGCAGCTATCCAGAGGGATCGGCACACGCCTTCGAGGTACGCGCATTCTTTCCGAAGGGCGGCTCCACCGTGGAGGATCCCGTCACCGGCAGCCTCAACGCATCCCTCGCCCAGTGGCTCATCGGGAGCGGTCGAGCCACCGCTCCCTACGTCGTGAGCCAGGGCACCGCCCTGGGCCGCGCGGGACGCGTCCACGTCACGCAGGATCGGAATGGGGAACTCTGGATTGGCGGTGGCACCGTGACCTGCATCAGCGGCTACGTTGAGCTCTGAAGGAATCCGCTCGGAAACTGGAGGAAGGCATGAAAATCACACCACGGTCCGAGGCGCTGACGGGCTTCAAGCCGATGGATCCAGCGCATTTCTCGGGTGCGGCTAGTTCGCGAGCGCTGATCCAGGCCTCGCCCCAGACATTGTCGACCTTTGCCGCGCTGGTTCGGTTTGAGGCTG
>VBJI01000156.1 GCA_005880875.1 Chloroflexota bacterium | reverse complement strand
CCTGTATCCGGCTGCCATCCTTGCGCCGGCGCACGCCGTCGAACGCGACCCGTCGCGGAGTGGAATGGGCGAGCGCCCGGGCGGCGAGCGAGCGCTCGAGCTCGTCCGCGGGCACGATCAGATCGGCGAGGTGGCGCCCGAGCGCTTCCTCGGCGCTATAGCCGAAGAGGGCGGTGAACTCTCGATTGACCCGCAGCACGCGCTCATCCAGGCTCGAGAGCACCATCGCGTCGGGCCCGCCTTCGAACAGCTCGCCAAGGAGCGCTGTCTTGTGCAGCAGATCCGCTTCGCTTCGCTTGCGCTCGGTGATGTCATTGTTCGTCTCGAGCACGGCGACGGCCTTGCCGTGCTCGTCGCGTTGCAGGACCCACCGGCTCGCTACGCTGACCTTGGTGCCGTCGCGTTTGCTGTGAACCAGCTCGCCTTCCCACCGGCCGCTGCGCAGGAGCTCGGCATTGATTTCTGCCAGCGGCGCCGGGAAGACCGTCTGCATCAGCCGATGAGAGACCCGCCCGAGGGCCTCCTCCCGGGTCCAGCCGTACAACTCCGCCGCGGCGCGATTCCAATAGGTGACCGTATCGCGCATGTCGCGGACGAAGACGGTGTCGTGCGTGAGATCGAGCAGGCTCGCCTGCTCGCGCAGAGTGGCTTCGGTCTGCAGCTCGGCGCGCCGGCGCGCGAGGCGAATGCTTTCGGCGTTCTGCAGCGCCGCCGAGCGCAGCAGCGTTTCCTCGTGCTCGTCGTCCATTACGCCCGGCCTGCGATCAGCTCGGCAGCGAGTTGCGTGCCGCGCAAGCGCGCGCCGATCTTGGCGAACGCGAGGTCGCGGCTCCTCGTCGTGTCGTCGCTGAACGGCGCGAAGCCACAGTCGTCCGTCGTGCCGAGCTGCTCCGCCGGTATGTGCTCTGACGCCTGCAGGACGAGATCGCGCACCTCCTCGGCGGTCTCGGTTCGCGGGTCGATCGGCGAAGTGACGCCGATGAAAATCCGCTGATTGGCTTTCAGGCATTTGCGCATGACCTGCAGCGCTCGGCCGCGATCGCGCTCGCAGGCGAGCGCGACATAGAAATGTCCCGCGTTCAGCTCGAACAACCGCGGTAGCAGGTCCGCGTAGTCCACCTCGGCGCTGTGCGGCGAGCGCAGATCGCCTCCCGGACAGGTATGCACGCCGATGCGCCGCCGCTCTTGCGGCGAAAAGCGCGCCAGCGCGAGATTGTTCAGGTCGACGAGGCTCGCGAGCAGCGCGCCCGACGGGTCGAGCTTCACCGCGAGCCGCGCCTCGGTGAAGTCGATCTGGACGCAGTGCGCTCCCTTCTGCAGGCAGCGCCGAATCTCGGTCTCGTGCTCACGCAGGAGATCCTGGATGAACTGCTCGCGCGGATAGTCGGCAATGCCTTCGGGCGGGTACATCAGGCTCAGCGCCGAGGGCGAGATCACGGCCTGCTTCACCGGCACGTGCGCGTAACGCATCGCCACCTCGAGGTACGAATCCGCGTAGCGCCGGTAAGAGAATGGTCCGCGCGTGAGCCGTGGCATGCGCCGGGAGTGGCCGTCGGCGAAGGCAATCCTGAAACCGTCGGCGGCCGTATTGGCCTGCCCGTGGACCGGGTAGGTCGCAAAGTTATGGTACTTGCGCTGCTCGCCGTCGCTCACCACCGGAGAGCCGGCGGCTTCGAAGCGCTCGAGGGTGTCGCGAATCGCTGCTTCGTACAAAGGTCCGAGCGCCGGATCCTCGCAATCGGTCCTGGCGAGCGCGGCGATAAGTTCCGCCGGCCGCGGGATGCTGCCAATGGGCTCGGTGGCGAGGGTCCAGCTCATGCGCGCGCGGCCGGGTGTCTCCTGCGGCTTAGTGTGCGCCGCGTCCGTTTCGTTGTCACGCGGCAATGGTCTGCCGAATCGGGCGGCCGCCGCCATAGCGAGTGGTAGCGGCGGCTACGACTTTGGTTTAGACCGCGATTTGCAGTTACACCGGTAACCCTTGAGGCAACGAGGCCGCAACGCGCGCTGCGCACGATGCGTGCGTTCGTCCAGTTCGCTTTAAAGGAGCGTTGCGTGCGAGAGCCGTGTTCCCGCCGCCTTTTCCTGAAAGGTACCGCCGGCGCCCTGACCCTGCGCTTGGGCGACGACTTCAACCGCTACATCACCAACCCGAGGATGCTATGAGGAAATTGATATTTGCGCTGGCCTGCTGCATGGCGCCGCTCGCCTGGGCGCAGGAGTCCACTCCGGAAGCGGCGTATCTCGCCGAAAACGAAGCGGCGATGGGCAAGATGATGGACGACATGACCGTCAAGCCGAGCGGCGATGTCGACCGCGACTTCGTGGCGATGATGACGCCGCATCACCAGGGCGCCATCGACATGGCGCGCTCGTACCTGCGCTACGGCCATAACGAAGAGCTGAGGCGCGTCTCGCAGGGAATCATCGACGGCCAGCAGCAGGAGATCGCCGTCATGCGCCATGCCATCGGCGACCCGTCGTCAGGGGACACGAAATGAGGCTGATGCGGGTTACCGGCAACAACATGCCGTACGCCGGCATGTCGGACGCGCAGGAGCGCGCCAACCTCGTCGCCTATCTGCAGTCGCTGCGCTGACATGGCCATCCAACTTCCGCCGCTGCCCTACGAGCCCGCGAACTGGGAGTTCGCCGCACGGAACCTGCGCCACGCGCGCGGCGTCTCTATCACCTGAACGGAGCGTCCATGGCTAGTCCTTATGCGCAGCGCGAAGCAGGTCTTGCGACCGCCGGTACCTCGGGCGACGTCGTGGCGCTGATTGCGCGCCTCCTGCTCGTCGCGATGTACTTTCTCTCTGGCGTCGGCAAGCTCACCGGCTTCGGCGCGACGGCGGCCTTCATCGCCGCACACGGCCTGCCGTTCCCGGCGCTCGGTGTCCTCATCGCCATCGTCGGACGATTTCATCAATTTCTGGAAGAACATCACGATCGCCGGCGGCTTCCTCATGGTCTTCGCTTTCGGCCCCGGCCGCTACAGCGTCGATCGACGCGATCGCTCTTGAAGGCCGGCATTGTCGGCGTCGGCGCCGTCGGGAGCGCGACCGCGATGGCGATCGCGCTGCGCGGCCGCGTGCGCGAGCTCGTGCTCGTCAACCGCAACCGCGCCCGCGCCAAGGGCGTGGCGACCGATATGCGCTACGGCGCGCCCCTGTCAGCGCTCGTGCAGATTTCCGACGGCGACTACGGCGATCTTGCCGGCGCCGGCGTTGTCATCATCGCCGCCGGCGTGAACGAGAAGGCGGGCGGCGCGATCGACCGCAGCGACCCGCTCGGACGGCTGCGCCTGCTGGAACCGAACGCAAGGGTATTCGCGGACATCGTGCCGCGCATCGTGCAGGCGGCGCCCGAGGCCGTGCTCCTGGTCGCCACCGACCCGCCCGAGCCGCTCACTGATGTCGCGCTGCGCCTCGCCGGTCACCCGCGGGTTTTCGGCACGGGCACGACCCTCGACAGCTTGCGCTTTCGCGTGCACCTCGCCGCGCGCCTGGGCGTCAGCCCGGCGAGCGTCGAGGCGTATGTCGTCGGCGAGCACGGCACTTCCAGCGTCTTCCTGTGGTCCTCTGCCCGCATCGGCAGCACGAGCGTGCAGCGCCTCGTTGTCGAGCGAGGCATCGCCTTCGACGATTTTCGCCGCGCCGTCGAGCACGACGTGCGCTACGCCAACATCACCATCATCGAGGGCATCGGCGCGAGCCAGTACGGCATCGGCATGGTGAGCGCGCGCCTCGCGGAAGCGGTGCTCGCCGACGAGCAGGCCGTGTTCCCGGTGGGCTCGTATCAGTCGCGCTACGGCGCCACGCTCTCACTGCCGAGCGTACTCGGCCGCGCCGGGGTGGGCGAGGTGCTGTGGCCGGAAATGTCGGCCGAGGAGGAGCGCTTGCTCAAATCGAGCGCCGAGCGGCTGACAAGCGCGCTAGCGCATCAGTGATTGTCTTCTCGCGCGCGGATGCCGCATTCGCGCAGGATGCCTGCGCCGTGGAAGCGGATCTCGCCGTTGCGCGACATCGCGACGAGGTGAAGGACGACGCGGCCGAAGCTGTAGCGTGCGAGAAGCAGCATGTTCAGCAGCCTGAAAGCGTCGTAGCGACCGAACACCCAGTTGCGGATCTGATAGAGGATGAACAGCTGCTGTTCGGCGCTGAGGTGATGCACGCGTGCACTATGGGAGCGCGGCGTTTAAGACGCGTTTCGCTGCCGGCCCGCCCTGTTACACGCGTAACAGGCCGGCACATTTTCCGGCAACCGGCTGCCGCCAGCATGGGCCGCCCAACCCCAAGGGAACTTGCCATGCAAACGCCCGACGCCACGGAAGAAGCGAAGCGGATCGACGCCTATAAAGAGCAGCTCGCCGAGCTCGGCGATACGGCCGACAAGCTCGTGCACGCGCATCCCTGGAAGGCGCTCGGCGCGGTGGCCGTGGTCGGTCTCATCCTCGGGCTGCTCCTCGGCCGGCGCTCGTAGCGCATGTCCATGGACGCGCTGCGCGGATTGGCCGCGGCCGCCGTCCTCGCGGCGCTGGGCGCGCTCGCGCTCCTCGGAGCGTTGGCCCTGGGCATCGCGCTCCTCCTGGTGGTGTTCTGGGAAGCGCGCGTCCTCTTGCTCTCACTCCTCGCCGCGCTCTTCGCCGCCGCCGGCGCGCTCGCCATCCTCGTCGCGCGCATGCGCGCGCGCGACAACTTGCGCCTGGCGACGCTTTCCATCGCCGGCGAGCTCGTCTACTGGGCCTTGCGCGGCGTGCGCGCGCTCGCGCAGCGCTAGAAGCAGGCGCGCACCACGCCGCCGTCGACGCGCAGCGCCGCGCCGTTGGTGGCCGAGGAGAGCGGACTGCAGACATAGACGACGAGGTTCGCCACTTCTTCCGGTGTGGCGAAGCGCTTGAGGAGCGAGCTCGGCCGCGCCGTTGCGAAGAACGTGCGTTCGAACTCGGCAAACGAGCGGCCGCCGCTCAGCTTGCCGACGAACTCTTCCACGCCGGCGGAGCGCGTCGGACCTGGAAGCACCGCGTTTACGGTCACCCCGGTGCCGGCGCAAGTCTCCGCCATTCCTCGCGACACCGCGAGTTGCGCGGTCTTCGTCATGCCGTAGTGGATCATCTCGGGCGGAATCTGGATCCCGCTCTCGCTGCTGATGAATACCACGCGGCCCCAATTGCGCCGCTTCATGCCGGGCAGATAGGCGCGCGACAGCCGCACGCCGCTCAGCACGTTGACGTCGAAGAAGCGCCGCCACTGCTCGTCGGAGATCTCCTCGAAGGGCCGCGGCTCGAAGATGCCGAGGTTGTTCACCAGGATGTCGACCTCCGGCCAGCGCCGCACGAGCTCGGCCGCGGCCGCCGCACTCGCGAGATCGCCGGCAAAATGCTCGAGCTTCGCGTCGGGATGCGCAGCGCGGATCTGCCCGAGCGCATCCCTGACCGATGTATCCGAGCGGCCATTGACGATCACGCGCGCGCCCTCGGCCGAGAGCGCCCTCGCAATCGCGAAGCCGATGCCCTTGGTCGAGCCGGTTACAAGAGCGCGCTTGTCGGTCAGCTCGAGATTCATGTCGTCCTCCTATGGCGCGGGCGGCTTGAAGCGCGGCGGCTTCGGGCCGAAAGCTCTCGCCGTGTCGCGCTGCGGACGGCTTGTCTGGGCAAGCGCGCGCTGGCGCGCGAGCTCGCGCTCGCCGAGCGCCCGGTACTGCGCGCTGGTGAGCGAGGCGAGGAAGGCGACGAGATCGTCGATCTCGCTCTCGGTGAGGGCGAGCGGCTGCATGTCCTCGTCGAGCCAGGCGTCCTTCAGCCCGTCGCCCTTGTTGTAATGGTCGATCACGTCCCAGAGCGTCGCCTGCGAGCCGTCGTGGAAGTACGGTGCCGTCACCAGCACGTTGCGCAAGCCCGGCGTCTTGAACGCGGCGGTGTCCGCCTCTTTGCGCGTGACGAGGAAGCGGCCGAGCACCGAGAGCTCCGACCCGATCGCTGCGCGGTCGACCGACTCGAGCGTGCCGGCCGCGAGCTCCCGCTCGGCCGTGCGCCAGGCGCCGGCGACATCGTGGGCAAGGATGCCGATGCCGATGTTGTGATAGTCGAAGTCGGTGAAGTAAGTCGAGTCGCGTTGGTTCTCGCTTGGCGCATGGCACTTGTTGCAGCGAGCCTTGGTATTGAAGAGGTCCCAGCCGCGCTTCGCCGCGTCGTCGATCGCGCGCGCGTCGCCGGCGGCGAAGCGATCGAACGGCGAATCGAACGAAACCAGCGTGCGCTCGTAGGCGGCGATGGCGCGCACGAGGTCCGCGTCGTTCATCTCGCGGCCGAACGCCGAAACAAATTCGCGCCGGTAGTGCCTGATGGCGGCGATCCCCTCCACGGCGGCGTCGAGCGTGGGCTGGCCCATTTCCGACGGGTTGGTGATCGGCAGGGCCGCCTGCTCTTCCAGCGTGGCCGCGCGCCCGTCCCAGAATTGCGCCTTGTTGAAAAGCGCATTGAGGACGGTCGGAGAATTGCGTTGGCCCGCGCGCCCGTGGATGCCGATGGACACCGGCCGGCCGTCGGTGAAGGCGAGCGCGGGGTTGTGGCAGGTGGCGCAGGAGACGCTGCCGTCGGCCGAAAGCAGCGGCTCGAAAAAGAGTTTCTTGCCAAGCGCGATTTTCTCCGGCGTGAGCGGCTCATCCGCGGGAATCGCGGCGTGCAGCGCCTGCGGCGGCAGGCCCACCTGTTTCGCGGGTCGCGGCTGCGCGAGCGCATCGGGTTCCGGATTGCGCGAGGCCGCGAAGACGCTTGCGGCAAGCAGCGCGGCGATCGAGGCGATGCCGGCGGCGCGGCTCACATCGACCTACTGGTTATCTTCGAGCGCGAGTGCCGCGGCGAACTGGTTGCGCTGCGCGCTGCGCGCGCCCCAGACGTTGAACGAGAGGCATACGAACTCGGGTGCCACGTCGATTTGTGAGCTCATGTGGACTCCTTTAGGCCGAGGTGAAGGCTGGGAGTATCAATGGCCGATGTTGGCCGCGTGTTTCATTGAAATGTCATTTGCAACGTCGCCGGCGATGCGCTCGTCAAACCGGCAAAGGGGCCTGCGGGATGAATTGGCCGCGCGCGATAAGGCGCAAAGTGGCGAGGGAGATAACGGCGACGGTGATGTTCACGGCGACGAACAGGTAAGGCGCGAGGAAAGCCATCGCACCGTTATCGCCGGCCATGCGCAGCGCAGCCGAGGCGAGCGCCGTGGCGCCGAACGTGAAAGCCCAATAGGACGCGGCGAACGGTTGCTGCATGATCCATGGCAGTAACCGCGCGAGCAGCAGCGCCTGCAGCAACGCATATCCCATGAGCGCATGCGCGAGGAGGTCTGGAGTATTCCCGTTGACGCTGAGGTAAGCGACGGCACCCACGGCCGGCGGCGCGAGTTGAATTCCCAGGGTGGGGCGCAGCGGCGCCGGCAAGCTCGGCACGGTGTACAAGCGATGCAGCAGGACCGATTCGATGGCGAGCCATGAAAAGAAGGCGCCGCCATATGCGAGCTGTGCCCAGTCGGGGTGGCCGAGCGCCGACGCGACGATCGCCATGACGAAGCCGCCGGCCACCGTCGGGAGGTAGAGGACGGGCGTCGTCGCGCCATGGTCTCGTCCGCCGCGCCAAAGCAGACCCGTTCGCCAGAGAGCGAATGCGAGCGTGAATGCGGCTCCTGCGCCGAACAGAATTTGCGCGACGAGCCTCGAGTACGGAATCGCGGCGAGGGCAATCAGCATCGTTGCCACGCCCGCGAGGCCGATGAAGCAGCACTGAACCGGGTGCTGCGCTTCGTCGAGGGCTTGCTCGCGCGCGAAGATCCATTTGAGGATGAAAAGGACGAGCACCACCGCCCAAATAATCGCGGCAATCGCCATGAGCGCCTCGCCGACCGCCGCCGGCGCCTGCCAGACCTCGAGGTGCCGCTTGCGCTCGGCGATCGTCGAGGATGAGCTCTCGCGCCTCGCCGTTCACATCGAGCGTCACTTTCGTCGCGGGCATGAAATGTCTCCTGGGTTGGCGCACGTTGCGATGGGCAGGTTACCGGCCGGTTGCAAGGTTCCTTGCGAACGAAACAGTGCGCCCGGGCCCGGGAACGCTCGCGTCAAGCGACGCGCCGACGATGGCGGCATGGAACGAATCAACATTGGCAACTCGAATCTGACGAGCTCGCGTATCGGCCTTGGCACCTGGGCGATCGGCGGCTGGATGTGGGGCGGGACGCATGAAGCGGAATCGATCGCCACCATCCGCGCGGCGATCGAGCGCGGCGTGACGCTCATCGATACGGCGCCCGCGTACGGCTTCGGCCGCGCGGAGGAGATCGTCGGCAAGGCGCTCGCCGAGGGTGGGCTGCGCGACAAGGTGCTGATCGCCACCAAGGTTGGCCTCGCCTGGCACAACCGTGCCGTGTACCGCGACTCGCGTGCGGCGCGCATTCACCAGGAGGTCGAGGAGTCGCTGGGGAGGCTTCGCACCGACGTCATCGATCTCTACCAGGTGCACTGGCCCGATCTCGAGACGCCGCTCGAGGAAACCGCCCGGGCGCTCGAGGACCTGCGCCGCCACGGCAAGATTCGCGCGATCGGCGTCAGCAACTATTCGCCCGGGCAGATGAACCACTTCCGCGCCTTTGCAAGGCTCGATGCGGTGCAGCCGCCCTATAACCTCTTCGAGCGCGAGATCGAGGGCGGCGTGCTGCCTTATGCCGCCCGCACCGGACTCACGGTGCTCTCGTATGGCGCGCTGTGCCGCGGGCTCCTGAGCGGCCGCATGCGCCCGGACCTCGCGCGCGAGCGCTACGGCAAATCGGTGCTCGCGCTCGCGGTGCGCTGGGTGCTCGACCAGGGGCGGACCATCGCGCTCTGGGGCGCGCGGCGTCCCGAGCAGCTCGATGCCATTGGCGAGATCGACGGCTGGCGTCTGGACCCGGACACCAAGCACGAGATCGATGCCATCCTCAGGCGCTGCATCACCAACCCGGTGTCGCCCGCGTTCATGGCGCCACCCGCGAAGCGGCCGGTAGAGCAGGCCGCGGTAATCCTCTACTAGGCGTCCGGCACCCGATGACGAAAATTGCCCGCGCAGCGGGCTCGCTCGCGGCGCTATCGATCGCGCTCGCCGGCTGCGCGAGCTACTCGGGCATCCACGGCGAGGAGCGACCCATCGCGCCCGAGGCGCTCGCGTTTCAGAGCAAGGCCGGCGACGGCGTGTTCCTGGACGGCGATTGGCCGCGCGCGGACTGGTGGTCGATGTTCGGCGATGCGAAGCTCGACGCGCTCGTGACGCGCGCGCTCGCCGACAACCCGGGCCTGCATGCCGCCGAAGCGCGCGTGCGCGCGGCACGCGCCCTCGGGGATGCGGCGCGATCGGCGCTCTATCCGACGCTCGATCTCAACGCAGCCGCGGCGCGCGAGCGCTTGAGCGAGCATGACCTGATCTACGGACCGTATGCCGGCAGCTCGATCAACCAGGGCCGCGCCACGCTCGACTTCGCCTACGAGTTCGACTTCTGGGGCAAGCACCGCGACGAGCTCGCGGCCGCCCTCGGTACGGCGCGCGCCGCCGAAGCAGACAGCGCCGCCGCGCGGCTCGTGCTCGCGGCGGCGCTCGTCGAGAGCTACTTCCAGCTGCAGGCCGATATCGCCACGGCGGAAGTCGCGCGACAGACGCTCGCCGAGCGCGAGGGCCTGCGCGAGCTGAACAGCGAGCGCGCGCGCCGTGGCCTCGAGGCGACGCTCGCCACGCGGCAGTCGGACGGGCAGGTGGCGTCTGCGCGCGTCTCGCTTTCCGCGGCGGAGGCCGCGGTCGAGCTTGACCGCCATCAGCTCGCCGCGCTCGCGGGCCTCGGTCCGCACGCGCCGCTCGACGTGCAGCCCGCGCTCCACACGTATGAAGAGGCGCTGGCGTTGCCGGCCGACCTGCCCGCGGATCTGCTCGCGCGGCGGCCCGACGTCGCGGCCGCGCGAGCGCGCGTCGAGGCGGCCGCGGCGCGCATCGGCGCCGCGAAAGCCGACTTCTACCCGAACATCAACCTCACCGCCTTCCTCGGCTTCGACGCGCTGACGCTGCACGGTCTCGACCTTTTCAGCGCCGGCAGCCGGACCGCAGGCGTCGGGCCGGCGATTCACCTGCCGGTGTTCGAGGCCGGGCGCCTGCAGGCGAGCTTGCGCGGCCGCTACGGCGAATACGACGCCGCGCTCGCGCAATACAACCAGGCGCTGCTCGAGGCGCTGCGCCAGGTGGCCGACCAGATCACGAGCCTGCGCGCTGTGCGCGGGCAGCTCGCCGAGCAGGCGAACGCGCTCGCCGCCGCCGAGGATGCGCATCGCCTTACGGTCGACCGCTACCGCGCCGGCCTGACCAGCTATCTCGACGTGCTGGTCAACGAAGAGCGGCTCCTTAACGAACGCCTGAGCCGCGTGCGGCTACAGGGTCGCAGCCTCGCGCTCGTCGTCGAGACGATCCGCGCGCTCGGCGGCGGCTACCAGGCCGACACCACAACTGCTCAAGGGAACTGATCATGGCGACGAACAAACGCAATCTCGTGCTCGGCACGCTCGCGGCGGTATTCATTCTGGCGGGAATTGGCAGCGCACTGTGGTGGTGGCTCGACGGCCGCTGGTATCAGGCGACCGACGACGCGTATGTGCGGGGCAACCTGGTGCAGCTCACGCCGCAGATCGCCGGCATCGTCGTGCGCATCAACGCCGACGACACGGCGCTCGTGCGCGCGGGCGAAGCGGTGGTGGAGCTCGATCGCGCCGATACGCAGACGGCGCTGGCGCAGGCGAAAGCGGCGCTCGCGCAAAGCGTGCGCCGCGTGCGCCAGCTCTACGCGAACGCGGACGCGTTGCGCGCGAACGTCGCGCTGCGTGAGGCGGAGCTGCGCCGCGCTCAGGAGGATCTCGCCCGGCGCACCGGGCTCCCCGATGCTCGGGCGGTGGCCGAAGAAGATGTGAAGCACGCGCAGGCGCAGGCCGATACGGCCGCGGCGGCCCTGGCGGCGGCGCGCGAGCAGCTGAGCGCCGCGCAGGTGCTGATCGCGCGCACCACGGCCCGCACGCACCCCGACGTCGAGCAGGCGGCGGCGCAACTTCGCAGCGCGTACCTCGCGGCGCAGCGCGCCTCGCTCGTCGCGCCGGTCACCGGCTACGTCGCGAAGCGCGGCGTGCAGGTCGGCCAGCAGGTCGCGCCCGGCGCCGCGCTGCTCGCCATCGTGCCGCTCGCGCAGGTCTGGGTGGATGCGAATTTCAAGGAGACGCAGCTCGAGCACGTGCGCATCGGCCAGCCGGTGACGCTCACCAGCGACCTCTACGGCGGCGCCGTCACCTATCACGGCACGGTGATTGGACTGGGCTCGGGCACGGGCAGCGCATTCGCGCTGCTGCCGCCGCAGAACGCGACGGGCAATTGGATCAAGATCGTGCAGCGCCTGCCGGTGCGCATCCGCCTCGAACCGCAGGAGCTGGCGGCGCACCCGCTGCGCCTGGGGTTGTCGATGAACGTCTCGATCGATACCCACGACCGCAGCGGCGCAGTGCTCGCCGACGCGCCCTCGCTTGAGTCTCCGCTGGAGACAAAAGCGTACGAGCATGCGCTCGCCGACGCCGAGCGCCTGGGGCGCGAGATCGTGCAGGCCAACCTGGGGCCGGCCAGCGCCTCGACCGTCGTCGCCGGGCAGTAGCGATGGCGCCGCTCAGCGCCCGCCAGCGGGTTGCGCTCACCATCGCGCTGTCGCTCGCGGTGTTCATGAACGTGCTCGACCTCGCGATCGCGAACGTTGCGATCCCGCAGCTCGCGGGCGAGCTCGGCACGAGCGCCGACCAGGGCACCTGGGTGATCACTTCGTTCGCGGTGAGCGCGGCGATCGCCATGCCGCTCACCGGCTGGCTCGGCCGGCGCTACGGCGAGGTGCGCGTGTTCCTCGTCTGCACGGCGATGTTCACCGTCGCCTCGCTCGCCTGTGGCCTCTCGTCCAACCTCGCCGTGCTGATCGCGATGCGCACCATCCAGGGCGTGTTCGGCGGCCCGATGATTCCGCTGTCGCAGAGCCTGCTCCTCAACAACTATCCCGCAGACCGCAAGAACGTGGCGCTCGCGCTGCTCATGATGGTGACGATCGTCGCGCCGGTGCTCGGCCCGATCCTCGGCGGCTGGATCACCGACAACTGGAACTGGGCGTGGATCTTCTACATCAACGTGCCGATCGGGATCGTCGCGACGCTGCTCACCGCCGCGCTGCTGCGCGGCCGCGAGACGGCGACGGCGCGCGTGCCGGCCGACGTGGTTGGCATCGGACTGCTCGCGCTCGGCATCGGCAGCCTGCAGATCGTGCTCGACCGCGGCAAGGACCTCGACTGGTTCGCCTCGGGTGCCATCGTCGCGCTCGCCGCGCTCGCCGTGGTCGGCATCAGTTTCTTCGTCGTGTGGGAGCTGACCGAGCGGCAGCCGGCGGTGGATCTCTCGCTCTTCGCCCGGCGCAACTTCACCGCAGGAACGGTGGCGCTATGCCTGGGCTTCTGCGCCTATTTCGGCAACATCGTGCTGCTGCCGCTGTGGCTGCAGACCCAGATGGGCTACACGGCGACCTGGGCGGGGCTCGCCTCCGCGCCGGTCGGGCTCCTGCCGATCGCGTTGGTGGCGTTGATCGCGCGCTATTCGAGCGGCGTCGACTTGCGCTGGATGACGACCGCGAGCCTGTGCGCTTTCGGGGTCGCCTCGTTCTGGTTCGCCGGCTTCAACACCGAGGTGAGCTTCCCCATGCTCGCCTGGTCGCGCTTCGCCCAGGGCGTCGGGCTGGCGCTCTTTTTCGTGCCGCTGATGTCGATCCTGCTCTCCGGCCTTCCGCCCGAGCGGCTGGCGAGCGCCTCGGGACTCGCGAACACCGTGCGCACCATCGCCGGCAGCTTCGGCACCTCGCTCACCACGACATGGTGGGACCGGCGCGAGGCGCTGCACCAGGCGCGGCTCTCCGAGAGCATCACCGTGTTCAATACGCCCGCGCACGCCGACAGCGCGCTGGCGATGCTTGAGCGCTCGATCGTCCAGCAGGCCTACATGCTGGCGACCAACGATCTCTTCTGGCTCTGGGGCTGGACCTTCCTCGCGCTGATCGCGGTCGTCTGGTTCGCGCGCCCGCCTTTCAGCGCCGCCAGTCACGCGGCGGCGGAGTGAAGGAGACCACCCGGTATTCGTGCCAGATCAATCCCATCACGAATACATCGAAGACGGTCAACGCTATGAGACCGAGGCCATGCGTGTACGAAAAGCGGTAGAGCTGGTAGACGATGAAGAGGCCAAGGACGACAAGAGAAACAGGATAGGCCCACAGCTTGTTTCTAAGTAAACCGATGACCAGCAACGCCTTAATGAGGCCGTGGCTGAGGAGATAGAGAGCATAGAAGCGCTGGGTACCGACGGTGAAATTCTGCGCCAGGCTCAAAAGATGTGTTGCCACAAGGTCATTCGGATCTTCGATCAGCTCTTCCTGGGTGAGCGCATTGACCAGCCTTGTGATGGCGGTGGTGCTGACGAACGCCAATACAAGGCCGCCACCGCACTCGACTAACGCATGAGCCCCTTTCAGCAGGACACTGATTCGAAAAATCTGGTGGATACGGCGTTCGTTCATGCATCTCCGTCTTTACGCTGCCATCGGTTGCGTAGCGCGCGAGCTGATTACTACACGCTGCGGCCGATAAGCACGATGTTCAGCAGCACGATCAGGACGGTCGCGGCGAGCGCCGCAACCGCCGTCCCTTTGCGCGTCACGAAATCGCCCATCACGGATTTGCGCGACGACAGCACGACGAGCGCGACCAGCGGCAGCGGCAGGACAAGGCTCAGCACCACCTGGCTGAGGATCATCGCCCTCGTCGCGTTGAAGCTGAGCCCGATCACAAAGGCCGGCACCATCGTGACCAGGCGTCGCAGCCAGACGGGGATGCGGAAGCCGACGAAGCCCTGCATGATGACCTGACCCGCCATAGTGCCGACCACCGAGCTGGAGATGCCGGAGGCGATCAACGCCACCAGGAACACGCCGGCCGCGCCGGCGCCGAGCGCCGGGACGAGCGTGCGATACGCGACGCCGATATCCGCAATGCCCGTTGTCGACCGGCTGAACGCGCAGGCCGCCATCATCACCATCGCGAGATTGACCAGGCCGGCGAAGCCCAGCGCGACCACCACCTCTCGGTTCGAGAACCGCAACAGGCCGCTGCGTTCGCGGTCGTCGCGCGCGGGCGTCCGGTTCTGGGTCAATCCTGAATGCAGGTAGAGCGTGTGCGGCATGATCGTCGCGCCGATGATGCCGACCGTTAGGGTGATGGCCGAGCCGCTGGGCAATTGCGGGACGACGGCATGCAACAGCGCGGCGCCCCAGTCGGGCGGCGCGACCACGAGCTCGCACAGATAGCTCAGGCCGATTACGCCGACGAGCGCGGCGATCGCCAGCTCGAGCGGACGGAAGCCACCCTTGTCGAGCTGCAGGATGGCGAAGGTCACCATCCCGGTGACGCTCAACCCGCACAGCAGCGAGACATGAAATAGCAGGGAGATGCCCAGGGCGCCGCCGAGGAACTCGGCAACGTCGGTTGCCATCGCGGCGATTTCCGATGCGATCCACATGCCGACCACGACCGATCGCGGGAACTGCTCCCTGCAGAGCTCCGCAAGATTGCGTCCGGTAACGATGCCCAGTTTGGCCGACATCGCCTGGAACAGCATCGCGGCCAGGTTCGCGATCAGCACGACCCACAGCAACTGGTAGCCGTAGGTCGAGCCGG
>VBJI01000155.1:9123-15197 GCA_005880875.1 Chloroflexota bacterium | reverse complement strand
ACCCTGCCCTCCCCCGCCAGCGGGGGAGGGAGCTGGCTAACCACAGGTTTGCCCCGCTTGACGCGTTTGCTCCAGTTGGACACGTATAGATGAAGCCGGCGCTTTCTACGAGCGAGGCGGCGCGCTGGCTCGGCATCAGTAAGTCGACCCTGATCCGCGCAGTAAACCGTGGCGACATCCAGCCGGCGTTTCGAACCCCGGGCCGGCACCTGCGCTTTACCCCCGACGCGTTGCAAGAGGTCCGGCGCCGGTTGGAAGCCCCAGCCCGGGAGGCCGCATGAGCGCCGTCGAGCCGCAGCCCATCGGCCGCTTCGGGATTCGGCAGGATAAACGGCTGGGCGAGCTTCTCCTCGAGAACGGCCTCCTGACCAAGCAGGAGTTGGACCTCGCCCTCGAAGAGCAGAAGCGGCAACGCCGGCCGCTCGGCCAGGTGCTGCTGAGCCAGGGGCTCGTCGATGAAAAAGCCCTGGCGGGCGTGCTGAGCCTGCACTTCAACGTTCCCCAGGTCGACTTCGCCAGGACGCGGGTCGAGAAGGATGCACTGGCACTGATTCCCGAGTCCTATGCGCGTGAGCACACGATCCTGCCGATGCGCCTGAACAAGGACGAGCTCGAAGTCGCGACCGTGGATCCGGGGGACCTGGCGCTGTTCGCCGAGTTGAAGGTCCTCACCCGCAAGCGAATCAAGCCGGTGCTCGGCGTGCGTTCCGATATCGATCAGGCGATTACCCAGTCGTACAAACTGCGGACCGGTGTCGACCGTCATGTTCGGTCCTTCGAGGAGACCTTTCAGCCCGCTTCCGTCACGCGACGGCTGGCCGAGGTCAAGCAGGACGCCCCGGTGGTCCAGATCGTCGACCTGATCATTGCCCAGGGCGCCGAGGAACGAGCCTCGGACATCCACATCGAGCCGCAACAGGATCACCTTCGGGTGCGCTTCAGGATCGACGGCGTGTTGCACGATGCCACCCGGCTGCCTGCCACCCTGGCGGCGCCGATCTCTTCCCGGGTCAAACTGCTCGCCAACCTCGACATCGTCGACCGGCGCCACAGCCAGGACGGCCAGATCCAGACCACGGTCGACGGGCGACCCCTGGACATCCGGGTCGGCACGATCGAAACCATCTGGGGCGAAAAGGTGGTGCTGCGCTTGCTGGAGCGGTCTCGGTCCATCCTTCGGCTCGACACCCTGGGCTTTTCGCCCGGCGCGCTCGACATCTTCCGCGGATTGATCAAGTCGCCCTACGGCATGATCCTGGTGACCGGTCCGACAGGGAGCGGCAAGACGACGACCCTCTACGCCGCCCTCAACGAGCTGAACAGCGTGGCGCAGAACATCATGACCATCGAGGACCCGGTCGAGTACACGTTCGAAGGCGTCAACCAGATCCAGATCAATCGCCTGGCCGGGATCACGTTTGCGAACGGGCTGCGTGCCATCCTGCGCCAGGACCCCGACGCCATCCTCGTGGGCGAGATCCGCGACAAGGAGACGGCCGAGATCTCGGTGCAATCGGCGCTCACGGGCCACTTCGTCCTCTCGTCCCTGCACGCGACCGACGCGGTGGGCGCGATCTACCGCTTCCTCGAGATGGGCATCGAATCGTTCATGGTGACGTCGGCCGTCAGCGGCGTGCTGGCGCAGCGGCTGGTCCGCCGGATCTGCCCCGAGTGCGCGAGCGCCTACGAGCCGGCGCCCGAGGAGCTGGACTTCTATCACTCGGTTGGCGGCCACGGGGTGGCCTTCGAGCGCGGGACCGGCTGCGCCGCCTGCGCGCATACCGGATTTCGTGGGCGGATCGGGGTGTTCGAGGTGTTGCGGATGAGCGACGCCATCAAGCGGCTGCTGGTCCGGGATTCCCCCCCCGAGGCATTGCGCCAACGCGCCATCACCGAGGGCATGACCACGCTTCGATCGTCGGGGCTCGCCAAGATCGATGAGGGCCTGACCACGATCGCCGAGGTGATGCGCTCGGTACATCTGAGCGAGGACATGGATGCCTAGCTACGCCTATCGCGCCTATACCGAGGCCGGCCAGCGGCGGGACGGCCGGATCGATGCGGCTGGCACGTCCGCGGCCGAACAGGCTCTCTGGCTGGAAGGGCTCAAAGTCGTCGAGCTGCGCCCCGCGCCACCGAAGAAGACGATGGCGGACTACTTTCCCAGCCTCTACCGAATCTCGCGGGCCGATATCATCCTGTTCACCCGGCAGCTGGCGACCTTCGTCGGCGCCGGTGTCCCGATGAGCCGGGCGCTGGGCGTGATCGCCGAGGAGACGGCGTCACCCCTCTTCAAGCGGGTGATCCTGGCGGTGCTCGCGGACCTCGAGCGCGGGCAGAATCTCTCCGAGGCTCTGGTCAAGCACCCCAAGGTCTTTCCCGCACTGTATATCGACCTGGTGCGGGTTGCCGAGCTCACCGGTAAGCTGGAATCGACGCTCACCGAGCTCGCGGGGTATCTGCGGCGCGACTTGAACACGGTCCGCCGGGTGCGCACGGCCATGATCTATCCCGGCGTCATCCTGGTGGTGGCGACCGGCGTGGTCCTCATCCTGGTCTTCTTCGCCCTGCCGGCTTTTACCAGGATCTTCGCGGAGTTCAAGGTCGAGCTGCCGCTGCCGACTCGGATCCTGATCGGCACCGTCGATTTCATCGGTCGCTGGGCGCTCGTCATCGCGGCGGTGATCATCGGACTCGCCGGCGGCATCGTCTTGGGGTTGCGGACCGAGCGCGGCGTGTACGTCAAAGATCGGCTATCGGTCAAGGCGCCCATCCTGGGGCCGATCATCCTGTCGGCGGTGTTGAACCGCTTTGCCCGAACTCTGGCCATGGTGCTCAAGGCCGGCGTGCCGTTGGGTCAGACGTTCGACGCGGTGATCGCGAGCACCGGCAATACCGTGTTCCAGCGCGGGCTGGCCACCGTTCGCGACCAGATGACGGGCGGTGAGGGCTTCGCCGGGCCGCTGATCCGCACTCGGCTATTCCCGCCGATGCTCACCCAGATGGTGCGGGTCGGCGAAGAGACCGGAACCCTGGACACCTACCTGGAGCAGGCCGCGAATTTCTACGAAGAAGAGCTCGACTATCGGATCCGCACGATGACCTCCCTCATCGAGCCGGTGATGACGGTCGCGGTGGGGTTGGTCGTTGGCTTCATCGCGGTGTCGCTGATCTCGGCAATGTATGGACTGGTGGGGGCGATCAAATGACGCGCCGGCGCGGCTTCACCCTGATCGAGACTACGGTCGCCATCGCTTTGCTGGCGGTCATCGTCGTCACCATTCTCAGCGCCTTCTCGGCGATCACGCTCGCCGCTCGCCGCCACCAGCAGGAGACCACGCTCGACCTGGTGACGCGCCGAGACGCCGAATCCATCAAGAGCCAGCCCTACTCGGCCGCGCCGCCGGCGACACCCTACACCAACATCGCGGTCAGCGGTTACAGCTTCTCGTATCAGGTGCTCAATTACGACCCGACGCAATTGCCGCCCCAGCCCCAGTTTTCGGCGGCGTACGGCGACAACGGTCTTCAGGAACTGATCCTGACCGTCACTGGACCCAATAACACGACGGAAACCCTCGTCTTCCTGAAGGTGCAGCCGTGAGGACTCAGCGTGGATTCACTCTGGTCGAGATGATGGTCGCGCTCGCACTCCTGAGCATCATCACGGTAGCGATGGCCGGCACCTTCCTGGTCGGCTACCGAGCGGTCTCGAACGAGGCTCGCGTCATCGCCGCGGACGAGGCGGTCAGCGGCGCCAGCGTCTGGCTCACGCGCGACCTCAACAGCGCCACGGCGCTGCCGGCCATCCCGGTTACCGTGAACCTCGCCAGCACACTGACGGTGACCTACGGATCGCCGCCGATCACCGTGGTCTATAGCGTCAACAACAATCATGACCTGGTTCGGACCGTCAACCTGGCGGCCACCACCGCGGCCCGCGGCATTACCAGCGTCACCGTGACGGCCGCCGGTTGCTATGCCACGGTGACCATCCTGCCGTCCGCCACCGGGGCGACCGCTTCGACCTTCAACGTCAGCAACCGTCCGGGAGGTTGCTGGTGATCACGCGCCGCCTGGCGGGTCAGCGCGGCCAGGGACTGCTGCTGATCCTGGCGTTCGTCGCGGCCTTCTTGCTCGTCGTCTGGGCGGCACTCACGCTGGCCAGCGCCGCGTTTCTCAACCTCAACGGCATCCGCAGTGACACCCGGCACACGTACGCGCTCGATGCCGGATTGGCTTACGCGATCGAGACCAACGACTCCGCGTCCAAGGGTACCGGCTGCACTGACACCGCCGCCACCCTTCCGCTGACCTACGGGTCCAGCACCATCAACGTCATCGTGACGATAACCGCCGCGCCGGGGTGCAAGACGAACAAGCCAAGTTATGTGGTCAACGTGATGGCCGGCGCCGGCCGGCAGCTGAATGCCCAGATCTCATCGTCCAACGCCGGAAAGAAGGCCAGCTGGACGATCGACTGGGAAGCGTTCCAATGACCGCCCGGCTCGGCCTGGACCTTGGGACCCGCGAGCTCCGCTTGCTCCAGGCCGACGGCCGGCGCCTGACCCATCACGCCGAAGTCCTGCTCCCCGAAGGGGCCATGGCCGACGGCCTGCCGACCGCACTGCTCACGGCGACCGTGAGGAGCGCCCTGGATGCGGGAGGCTTCACCGCCAGTCGCACCCGGGTCGCCATCGCCGAGACCGGCACCGCCTTTCGCGACTTCCGGCTGCCGCGGCTCTCGAGCAGCGAGCTCAGCCGCGCGGTCAGCTTTGAGGGCCGCCGGCTGGTGCCGATGGAGGCTGCCGACGTCTATTTCGCCTGGCACGCGACCCGCGACGTGAAGGGGTACGCGGTCTACCTGGTCGCGGCGCGCCGAGCCATGATCGACGCGGTGGTTGCGGCCGTGGGGTCGGCCGGCCTGCTGGTCGAGCGGATGGATCTCAAACCGCTGGCGTTGGCGCGCGGCATGGGAGTGTCCGACGGCATGCTGCTCGAATGGGGGGCGTCCGAGGCCACGCTGGTGTTGATGGTAGGCGGGCGCCCGCGCTTCTTTCGAACCTTTGGACTCGATGCCGCGGCAGAGGACGCCGAGGCCCAGCTCGACGAGTTGGCGCTCTCGCTGAACGCGCTGGTCAAGTTCATGCGGGGGGCCACCTCCGACGTGCCCATCAGTCCGGCCACGTCGCTGGCGCTCGGTGGGCGCTTCGCCTTCATGGACGACGGCGTCCAGCGAGCTCGGCAGCGGTTCGATTTCAATGTCGTCCTTCCCCTGCCGGCCGTCACCGCCCCGGCCGACTTCCCCTGGCAGGCGCACTTCGCCGGCATCGGGTTGATCCGACAGGAACGGTGGCACAACCGCCTCAGCCCGTCACAGGGAGGTGACACCCGTGTCGCGGCCTGATCGCACTCCCGACATCGCCGTCGACTTCGCGCCGCCGCGGCGGCCCAGCCGGGTTCGACCCCTGGCGGTGCTGGTGGCCGTCGTGCTGATGGCCGGCGTTGTGACGGTGGCCGTCACGCAGCTGCTACTGCGCTGAGCGAACTTTTACGAATCTCGCAAGAAAAGCTCTCTACGCTCGACAGTGACTAAGGAGGTAATACGACAACAATGCTTCTCACACTACTCAAGGATGCGCGCAGTCGCTCGCATCGCAGCCAGGGAGGGTTCACCCTCGTCGAGCTGCTCGTGGTCATCGCGATCCTGGGCATTCTGGCGGCGATCGTCCTCTTCAACATCTCGGGCGTCAGTGCGAATGCCGCCTGCAACGCGATGAAGACCGATGGCGGGACCGTCCAGAACGCAGCCGACATTTACTACACGAACAACCTGAAATACCCCGACAGTGTCGCCGACGCCCTCGTGCCGCCGGGACCTGCGAACGGTGACGGTGTGAACCTCAACGAGCTGGTCACCGCGAACCTCTTGCACCAGCTGCCGCCGGCGACTGAGTCGTTCAAGTACGTCGTCAAGGCTGGATACAGCACCGGAACCGTGCAGGGCCAACTGGTCCCGAATAACGCCCTTTGTGTCTACAACCCATAGTCGATAGCGTCTACGAAACCGTGAT
>VBJI01000155.1:0-9042 GCA_005880875.1 Chloroflexota bacterium | reverse complement strand
GTGATCATCGCGTGGAAGGCGTCGGCGACGGCGACGATGCGGGCCATCATCGGAATCGCCGGCCCCTGCAGCTTGTCGGGGTATCCGGTGCCGTCCCAGCGCTCGTGGTGATGCCGGATGGCAGGCGCCAGCACCGAGGCCGGCCGGAAGGGACCGGTGATCTCGGCGCCGAGAATCGTGTGCTTCTGGATCTGGGCGAATTCCTCAGGCGTGTAGGTGCCCTGCTTGTTGAGCAGTTCCTCGGGGAGGCCGATCTGCCCGATGTCATGCAGCAACCCGGCGTGAAACGCCACTTCCTGGTCTTCCGCGTCGAGCCCGATCAGCCGGGCGAGCGCCTGGGCAGTGAGCGCCACGCGGTCGTCGAAGGGCGCCTTCGACTCCGTCGGGTTCTCTTTCTTGACCAGCTCGCGAAGGCTTTCCTGGGTGCTCTGCAGGTCGCGCCGCAATTCTTTCAAGCGCAGCAACGCGCGCACCCGCACCTGCAGGTCGCGCATCGGGACCGGTTTGACGATCAGGTCGTCGGCACCCGACTCGACCATTTTCATTCGCTCTGGTCGCGGATCGAACCCGGTCATCATCAGCACCGGGATCTCGGCGGTGGCCGGGTCGGCCTTCAGGCGCTTACAGGCCTCGTGCCCGTTCATCACCGGCATCTCGACGTCCATCAGAATCAGGTCCGGCTTCAACCGTTTGGCGGAGCGGATCGCCTCCTCGCCGTTGGTCGCGGCCTCGGTCCAGAAACCGAGCGTCGACAACTGACCGCAGATCAGGTCCCGATTGGCGCTACTGTCGTCCGTGACCAGGATGGTCCGCCGTTCGGGCATGGGTCCGGACGGCCGCAGGTCCACGGCAGTAAGACGTAGGAACGGATACCTTCCTTCGTTGCAGGGAGGAGTGAAGCGTCGCGTCACACAACCCGCCATCCCCCTCGCCCTCAAGCTGCCCAGCCTCCTGTCGGTCGAAGAAGTGGCCGCGGCGATTCACCGGCATCCGGAGGTCGTTCGGCGACAAGCCCGCGACGGTCGCCTCCCGGCGGAAAAGATCGGGCGCGTGTGGTTCTTCAGGCCGGAGCGATTGGCTGAAGCGGGCTTCGACCAGTTCCTGCCGCGCATCGCCAGCGACGGCACGGGTCCGGACTCCAGCAGCGGCACGGCCGCGGATGGGTTGCTCCGGGCGCTTGGCGAGGCCGGCCTCGAGGCCCTGCAGCACCCCGAGCGGAATGCGATCTTCAGCACGGTCGCCGGCCGCCTGGCCGAAGCCGGTCTCTCGACCTATTTCTTTCTGATGGCCCCCGACCACAAGGGGCTCACGGTCGTGTTCTGGCACGCCGTCGAGGCCGCGGCAGAGGTAGACAAACTGACCGCCGGGCAGCAGGTCGGCACCTACCTCCCGTTCGACCGTGTGCCGGTGCTTCACCGGGCCTGCACGACGCTGCGACCGCAGTACATCGGCGACCATGACGAGCTGGTTGGCCGGGTGGCGATGGTCATGCGACCAAGCGAGGCGGCGAACGCCCGCCGGCTCAGTGAGCTGCTGCACCTGAATACGGCCATCTCGGCGCCGCTGGTTGCCGGCGACCGCGCGATTGGCGCCATCACCGTCATCGGTCCAGGGCTTCGGCAGGCCGACCTGCCGGCGGTCATGGCGTTCGCGAACCAGACGGCGGCCGCCCTGGAGGCCGCCCGTCTGCTGGAAGAAAGCCGCCAGCTGGAGGAGGCGACCGTGCTGACGCTAGCCGGCGCGATCGAGCTGCGCGAGGTGCTGCACAGCCGAGCCAGCGAACACGCGGCTCTCGCCGAGCGGTTTGCCGAGCATCTCGGATTCGACCCGGCACGGCGCCGACGGGTGCGCTACGCGTCGCTCCTCCAGGACCTCGGCAAGCTCAGCCTCCCGGACAGCCTGCTGAGCAAGCGCGGCCGGCTCGACGCCGAAGAGCGGGCGTTGATGATGACCCACCCGGGTGTCGCCGCGGATCTGCTGGCGCGATTCATGCCACTCGCCGACCTGGCGCCCGTGGTGCGATCGCACCACGAGTGGTTCAACGGCGAAGGCTATCCCGACGGACTGAAGGGTGAGACCATCCCGGTCGAGACCAGGCTGATCTCGGTCGTCAACGCCTTCTTCAACGTCACCTTCGATCTACCGATCAAGACGCAGGCCACCGTCCCCGAGGGGTTGACGGAGCTGACCCGCTTTTCGGGCATCAATCTCGACCCGACCCTGACCGCCGCGTTCGCCATCATGTTCCAGCAGGCCGCATCCAGCCAGGCATCCTGGTACCAGGAGCTGCTCGATTCGCTATTGGCATCCACGGGCAGCACGCCTTCGACCGGCCCGAAAGACATACTCGGTGTCGCCGACTCACGCGAGCTGCGCATCATCTACCGGATCGCCCAGGAGACGACGGCGGTCCTTGACCTGGGCACCTTGCTCAACCGGATCGTCAACATCATCCGTGACGTGATGGGCTACTACATGGTGTCGATCCTCTTGCCCGGCGAGAAGGCGAGCGAGCTCCGGGTCGGCGCTCACAGTGGTTACGCCGTCGACATCACCGGACTCACCATCCCGATCGGCAGGGGGATCACCGGCTGGGTCTTCACCCAGGGGACCGCGCAGATCATCCCGGACGTCAAGGCCGATCCGCGCTATGTCGGCCTGGACGAGCAGGTTCGCTCGGAGCTGGCGTTCCCACTGATCAGTCGGGGTCGCGTGGTGGGTGTGTTGAACGCCGAAAGCCAGCACGGCGACGCGTTTTCGGAGGCGGATGTCGCGCTGATGGCGGCGGTGGGCTCCCAGCTCGCATCGTGCCTCGAGGTCGCGCAACTTCACGACACCTTGAAACGGGAGGCCAGTCACGACCCCCTCACGCGACTCAACAACCGCCGGTTGTTCGTGCAACGGCTCGAGCAGGAGATCTGTCGAATGCGCTGATGGACGCGGTCCGCGGCGAGGACGTGGTGGCCCGCTACGGGGGTGATGAGTTCATCGTGCTCCTCCCCGCCACCCCGGCCCCTGCCGCCACGAGCGTCGCCCAGCGCATCTCGGAAGGCATCGCCCGCCACCGTTTCATGGCCGGCCGCGAGCTGCTCCAGATTCCCGGCGTCAGCCTGGGGGTCGCGACCTTTCCCGGTGACGGCCGTACCGCCGAGGAACTCCTGGCCTCGGCGGATGCCACCCTTTACCGACAGAAGCGAAAGGCGAGCTAGGCCAGACTACCCGAATACCAGCTGCAGATCGTAGAGCTCGCGGGGGACGCGGCGGGTTTCGGCGATCACGTCACGCAGCGGCACCACGGCGATGGTTCCATCGCGGCGGACCGGGATCACCCCGGCTTTGTGATCCGCGAGCAGGTCGGTGGCCGCGACCCCCAGCCGGGTGGCCCAGATCCGGTCGACCGGCGAGGGCGAGCCGCCCCGCTGCACGTGACCGAGCACCGTGACCCGGGTCTCGAAACCGGTCGCCTGTTCGATATAGGTGCTGAGCGCGTCGCCCACGCCTTGCTTCGCCAGCTGCACGTGCCCGAAGGCATCGCGTTTCTCGGCGGCGGCCGCCATCGCCATCGCCGGCTCGAGCGCCCGCAGCTTGACCCCCTCAGCGACCACGATGATGCTGAAGTCCTTTCCTTCCGCGCGCCGCCGGTGCAAATGCTCGACCACCGCGTCGAGCTCGACCGGAAATTCCGGGATGAGGATCATGTCGGCGCCGCCGGCCAGGCCGCCGACCATCCCGACCCAACCGGTGTCGCGTCCCATGACCTCGACCACCATGACGCGATGGTGGGCGGATGCGGTCGTGTGCAACCGGTCGAGGGCTTCGACCACGATGCCCACCGCCGTGTCGAAGCCTATACAGAACTCGGTGGCCGAAAGGTCGTTGTCGATCGTCTTCGGAACGCCCACCACCGGGAACCCCGCGTCGCTCATCGCCGCCGCCACCGACAGGGTGTCGTCGCCGCCGATCGCCACCAGGCCGTCGATGTTGCGGCTCCGTAGCAGCTTGATCACCTCGCCCACGCCGCCCTTTTCTTTGAGCGGGTTGGTCCGCGACGTTCCGAGGATCGTCCCGCCGACCGGCAGGATGCCGCGCACCGATCCGACGGTCAGGTCCTCCAGGTCGCCGGCGCCCAGCAGGCCGGCCCAGCCATTCTTGATGCCGGTCACCTGAAAACCGCGCTGGAAGGCGCGGCGGGCCACCCCCCGAATCGCGGCATTGAGACCGGGCGCGTCGCCACCGCCGGTCAGGACTCCGATGCGCACGACGCCTAGTTTACGAAGCGGCCTACCTCGAAGTCCGCCGGCCGGATGTCAGATTTGCGACCAGCAGCAGCGCCCCCAGGAGAATGATCACGGCCCCAACGACCACCCCGGTCGAACCCCCGAAGTCATAGCCGCCGATCCCGATCACCCCCTCGAAGAAGGCGGCGCCCAGCAGGAAAAGGACGACGCCGATGCCGACCAGCCGGCTGCCAATCCGAACATTGCCCGGCCGGCCGGCCGAAAGCCCGTACAGCATCATGCCGCTGCCGACGGCGCCCGGAACGACCAGGGCCCAGGCATAGGCCCAACTTTCGAAATGATCGGTGGAATTCTGGTACAGCAAGATCAGGCCGGTGACCGTGATGATGCTGCCGGCAATCGCGAGGCCCTCGCCGATCACGCCCCGACCCGTCAGCGCGACGACCAGGAGCGCGACTCCGGGCACGATGATGAAGAACGGCCAACCATAGCGGCCCACGTCCACATGCACGAACTGGCCGATCAGCAGGATCGCGCCGATGAGGACCAGCAGGCCCCCCATGATGGTCGATTGGCGCGGTCGGGAGGGGGACGCGCTCGGGCGCACTGGGCCGCGAATCTCGCTAGCGGCGGGCTCGGCTACGACCGGAGCGTTTGGCGGTGCTCCCTCGGGCATGGCTCAACCTTACGCGGGTGCCGGTGGCTGTCAAGGGGCGTCTGCCGCGCGCCGCTCGGACCGTTGAGGAGGGGCAGAAGTCGTTCATCACGCACTGCGGGCACTTCGGCACCCGCGCCAGGCAGACCCGGCGGCCGTGCAGGATCAGGCGCAGGCTGAAACCGGTCCAGTCGGCCGGCGGAATCATCCTGGTCACCCCGGCCTCGATCTTGACCGGGTCACTGCTCGTGGTCAATCCGAGACGGCGGGTCAGCCGGATGACATGGGTGTCGACGGCGAAGCCGGGGACGCCAAAGGCGACCCCCAGCACCACGTTGGCGGTCTTCCGGCCCACGCCGGGGAGCGTCACGAGGTCGTCGAGCCGGGGCGGCACCTCGCCGTGGAACCGCTCGACCAGGGCGGCGCTGGCGGCAATGATGGTCCTGGCCTTGGTGTGGAAGAAGCCGGTGGGCTTGATGATGGCTTCAACCGCCAGCGGGTCGGCATGGGCGAGCGCCGCGGCGTCGGGGTACCTGGCGAACAACCTCGGCGTCACGGCGTTCACCGAGCGGTCGGTCGTCTGGGCCGAGAGGATGGTCGCCACCAGCATCTGGAAGGGATTCGCGTGGTCGAGCTCCGAGATGGCCGGGTAGACGGCCTTGAGGCGCTCAACCGCGAGCTGAGCGCGTTCTTTCGCACGCACATCGACAAGCCTAACGGGCGTGACGTTCCAGTAACGGGGCGAACGTGGCGGGCGCGCAAAGTTGGGCAGATCGAGCCGTTACTGCGGTGTGGGCTCGGCTTCGAGCGACGGCGGCCGCGCGTCCATCCACAGCCTCCGCTGGTACATCAGCGTCGGGTTTCTTCTGGTCGGTGTGGTACCGCTGATCTTCTTTGGCGCGCAGCGCATTTCTTCCCTCTTTGCGACGCAGAACGCGAGCATCCAGCAGAAACACGAGCCGATGGCGGACAGCCTGGCACAGGCGATCTACGGTTACCTGCTCGACCAGACGTCGGCGCTGCAGAGCACGGCGTCCCAGCTCGAATCCGATAATGCCGGCCTGGCCCGCCTGAACCAGCCGGGCTTCGATCCGACGCACCTCAACCAGGAGCTGGCCGCCGCCCACTCGGCACAGCCGGCGTTGCTGCAGCTCTACGTCGGCAGCCTGGCCGGTCGGGCGGTCGCCGCCGCGCCGCCGGCTGGGATCGGCGTGGACTACAGCGTCTGGAACTACGTCAAGGAGGTGCTCAACCCGCGGGGCATCGGGCCCAGGTACTCCGACGTGGTTCGCTCGCAGGGCGACACCAGCGTGTCCGCGGTCATCATCGCGGTCCCGCTGCTCGACAGCCAGCGAAACCTGATCGGGTTCCTGGCCGGTACCGTCGATCTGTCCGAGGTGCAGCGGCTTTCCAATTACAGTCGCATCGGCCTGAACGGTCAAACGGTGGTCGTCGACCGGCGCGGTCGCGTCATTGCCCATCCCCGGCAGGACTGGCGCCTGGAGGCGAAGGACCTGTCCGCGGAGGGGATCTTTCAGCAGTCGCTCGGCCAGGAAACCGGCGTCAGCTGGTACACCGACCTGGACGGCACTGTGCCCAGTGCCGCCGGGTTCGCCACGGTGCCGGTGGTCGGCTGGAAGGTCTGGATCTCGCAGCCGGTGGCTGACCTGCGGACCGAGCTGATGCCCCTGATCCTGACGACGCTCGAATGGCTGCTGGTTGCGATCGTGCTGGCGCTGGTCCTGGGGTTTGTGGCGGCCGCCTGGATCACCCGGCCGGTCGTCGAGCTGACCCGGGCGGCCGGACGGATCGCCCAGGGCGACTTCGTCACCCCGGTCGTGGTGCGCGAGCGGTTTGCCGCCAAGGAGCTCCGCGGGCTGGCGCAGACCTTCAACCAGATGGCTCGCCAGCTGAGTGGAGCCTATGCGACGCTGGAGGAGAAGGTCTCTCAGCGCACCTCCGAACTGCAGGCCGCCAACCAGGAACTGGCCCGAGCCAACAAGCTGAAGTCGGAGTTCCTGGCCAACGTGTCGCATGAGCTGCGCACGCCGCCGGCTGTGCCGAGTGGGCGGCGGCCAGCTCCTGGTTGAGGTGCGTCGGATCGAAGCCGGCAAGATGGAGCTCTCCCTCGAACGCGTGGAGCTACCGGGGCTGATTACGGCGGTCCTGGAAAGCATCAGCCCGCTCGCCCAGGAGAAGGGCCTGCGGATCGAGACGCGGTTCCCGCCCGGCCTGCCCGCCGTCGAGGCCGACGCCTCGCGCCTGAAACAAATCCTGATCAACCTGCTCTCGAATGCCGTGAAGTTCACCGATCGCGGTCATATCGAGGTCATCGCCCAACCGTCGGGGCGGATGGTGCGCATCGCGGTCAAGGACACGGGCATCGGGATTTCGACGGAAGCCCAAAAACTGATCTTCGAAGAGTTCGTCCAGGGAGACGGGAGCAGCACGCGCCGTCACGGTGGAACCGGGCTGGGGCTGAGCATCGTCCGAAAGCTGGTCGAGATGCACGGCGGTGCCATCACCGTGCTCAGCGAGCCGGGCCTGGGGAGCACCTTCTCCTTTACGGTGCCCACCTGGGCAGCCAGCCAGGGCGCCAACACCACGCTCCAGCCGCGGCCCCTGCGACGGCCCAACCAGGGTCTGCCCGGGACAGCCATCCTGGTCGTCGACGATGACCCGAGCGTGCGCCAACTGATCGCGCGGCATCTGGAGCAGGAGGGCTGGAAGACGGTGCAGGCCTCGAACGCGACCGATGCCCTGCAGCTGGCCCGCGAGAGCCGGCCGATGTTGATCACGCTCGACATCATGATGCCGGACGCCTCCGGCTGGTGGGTGCTCGAGAAGTTGAAGGAGGAACCGCAGACCGCCGGCATACCGGTGCTGGTCGTGACCATCGTCGAGGACCAGCGGCTGGTCTTCGCTTTGGGCGCGTCCGACTACCTGGGCAAGCCGTACGATCGCGGCGCCCTGATCGCCAAGATCCGTCGATTGCTGCCGCGGCTCGATGGCAAGCGAGTGCTCGTGGTCGATGACGATCCGGAAGCCCGCGCCATGCTGGCCAAGATCCTGAAGGAGGAGGAGGCGGAGGTGGTGGGGGCCGCCAGCGGCGATGAAGCGATGAGCATGATCGCGCAGGCGCCCCCTGACCTGGTGCTGCTCGACCTGATGATGCCGGGCATGAGCGGCTTCGAGATGGTGGCGCGCTTGCGCGCCCAGCCCGGGGGCGCGAGTATCCCGGTCATGATCGTCAGCGCCAAAGAATTAACCGCTGAAGATGTACTGACGCTGAACGGACACGTCCAGCGATTCGTGGCGAAAGGATCGATCGAACCGAAGGGCCTGACCAACGCGGTTCGCCAACTGCTCGGTCAGAGTAAATCGCAAGGAGCGGCCGCATGAGTCAACTGATCCTCGTAGTCGAAGACGACGCGACGATGCAAAAGATGGCGCTCAAGATTCTGCGCTCACGCGGCTTCCGCAGCGAGCTGGCCAAGAACGGCCGCGAGGCGGTGGCGATGGCGGCCGCCCTCAAGCCGGGCTTGATCCTGATGGATCTCTCGCTACCGGAGATGAACGGCTGGGAAGCGACCCGCGCCCTCAAGGCGGACCGGGCCCTGGCGCACATCCCGGTGGTGGCCATCACCGCGCACGCCATGGTCGGCGACCGGGAGACCGCGATCGCGGCCGGCTGCGCGGAATGCCTGACCAAGCCGTACGAGCTGGAAGAGCTGATCGCCCTCGTCGAGCGTTACGTCGGCCCCGCTCAATCGCAGGAAAAGGTCGCCTAGAAGGGAACGGCCGGGCGCCGGCCCGGCCGTTCTGCCGAGAGATCGCCTGGGTTACGACCCTAGCTGTGCGTTACCGCGCTGAGTGCATTCACCTGGCCATCGCCGTACCAGGAGTTGTGGCCGCTGCCACCCTGGCAGATTTGCGAGCCACCCGTATCGAGAGACGGGAACGACGCGCTGAGAGCCGCTTGCTCGGCGGCTGACGGACACGGCTGCGGGTCGGCCGTTTGCTTGATGTAGGCCGCCACGGTACCGGGTGGCATGGGCCCGAACCGGCTGATGATCAGGGCCGCTACCCCGGTCACATGAGGAGACGCCATGGACGTGCCCTGCTGGTAGCACCACATAACACCGGGGT
>VBJI01000248.1 GCA_005880875.1 Chloroflexota bacterium | reverse complement strand
CGCTCTACATCTATAGCCAGCGGCGCAAGCAGCCGGCCGACCAGGGCATGACGATTCGCGAGGCGATGAAGATCATCCAGGAACAGGGGGTCTGCAGCCTGGCGTGCATGCCCTACGACGCACAGCGGATCAATGTGCCGCCGACGGCCGAGCAGCGAAAGGCGGCCGCGCCGTATCGGGCGAAGAGCTATGCGCGGCTCAACGCGATCGGCGAGATGGAGGCGTACCTGATGACGAATTGCTTCGTCGCCGGCGTGATGGTGCACGAGCGCTTCATGGATGCGCCGGACGGCGTTATCCCGATGCCCGAGGCCGGCTGCGAGTTCCTCGGCGGCCACGCGATCTGCGTCGTCGGCTTCGACCGGCGCAACCGGATGTTCAAGTTCGCCAACAGCTGGGGCACACAGTGGGGCGATAACGGCTTCGGACACATCGGCTACGCCACCTTGCAGGCGTTGCTGATGGATGCGTGGGGCATGGTCGACGCGATCGAGCGCAGCTAGCGACTACGGATCGTGATAGACCGCGATGATTCCGGCCCGCTCGACACCGACGTAGACGAGGTCAGTCGTCGGATCGGCCGCAATCGAGTGCGCGGCACGGCCCGTGCCATTGACGCCAAGCGGCTTGAGCGACACCGTATCGATCACGGATAGGTTGCTTGTGCCGGAGTTCGCCACATACAGATGATGCAGATGCTCGTTCAGCGCCGCCTGATCCGGTCCATGGCCGATGTCGATCGAGCCGAGGCACCGGTCCAGGACGACGTCGATCGTGCTCACGACGTTTGCTGAATGCTGGATTCCATTGGCGACGAAGAGCCGCCCCTGATCGGCATCGAAAGCCATGCCCACCGGGCTCTTGATATCGCATCCTTTATAGGTCTGCAGGATCTGGCGGGTTGCCCCATCAATGGCCAGCACTTCATTCTGGTCGTGCATCGCGAGATAAATCCGTCCCGCGTGGGGGTCGATCGTCATCAACTCGGGCCCGCCCGGAAGCTTTAGCGAGCCGATCACCTTGTGGCTGGTTCGGTCGATGAATGTGAGGTTTGGCGAAGGTCCGCTCTGGGATACGACGACGGTGTCGTTGGTGGCGTCGTAGAGCATCGCATCGGGGTTGCCCACGGGGGTCATCACCTCGTCGATGACCTTGAGCTTCGCGACATCAATCACCGCTACTCGGTTATCCCCGCCGTTACCGGTAAACACGATATTCGGGTCCGGCGACAACGCAATCGATTTGATGCCTGGAAGATTTGGCACCTGGCCTTTGACCGTCCGGCTGCGCAGGTCGACGATATCGAGGGTCGGCGGCCTCCGCCCCCGGCGGCGGCAGCTGGATGTTCGCGATTGAGGTGAGGGGGTTCTTCAGCGGGTCAACGCCGGGTGTGCAAGCGGCGAGCAGCAGCCCACAGAAGAGAAGTCCGAGTAAACGCGAGCCCTTCACTTGACCGTCATTTTAGGCGGGTCTTTCCACCGTCACGGAGGGTGGTTTTTGGGGAAACCCAGCCCCTGCAGTATAACTTTTCCCCCAATCTCTATTGACAGTGTCGATAGGTTGAGAATAAAGTTAAAGCGAACTGGCGCTGAGCCGTTAGTGACCAAGCATGCGACTATTTGTCCACGCTTAATCGATCGGGGAGATCCACTTGGAGGGAAACAAAAGGTGACCGAGGCTAACACGTTGGGCTACCGCGCCTATCAAGACGACGATTCCGCAGCCCTGATTTCCAAGTCGAGTTGGCCCCTGAAGTTATCCGGCGTCGTTTTTGCCGGTCTGCTTGTCATTGGACGGTCCGCCAGCTACGGCAACATTACCTGGACGCCGACCTTCCATCAGGCCGCCTCTCCTCTAGTCGTCACCGTAAACACGAGTTCCAAGCCTGTTCCGCCGCCGTCCCTGCCCAAGACTTCGCCGGCCGATCCGGCCGCACTCTCTAAGAAGAGCGCGGCGAGCGAGATCATTCAGTTCTCTCCGGGCAAAACGGCGGGCGATCACGACGACGAGGGTGATGGTCATGCCTCTGGCGCGACGCCAGCAGGTGCGTCGGGCACGGGCAACGGTACAGTGCCTCCTCCCACCACCGCGGCCGAAACGGGCGAGAGTGGTGCCAGCGGCAACAACGAGAGTGTCGTGGCAGGGGAGACCGGCGAGTCCGGGGCGACGGCGGCTGGTCAGGAGACCGGAGCCAACCAGGGAACCGCAGCGGAAACCGGTGAGAGCGGTGCCACCGTAGGGGCCGAGAGCAACGCAGCGACCGGGGAGAGCGCGGCGAACACAGCGGCCGATCAGGAGACGGGGGCGGGCGGAACGGGGGCTGAAACGGGCGAATCGGGTGCGACGGGTGCCGCTGCCGAAACCGGTGCTGGCGCAACGGGCGCCGAGACCGGTGAGTCGGGCGCGACCGCTGCGGGCCAGGAAACCGGCGCGGCCGGTGGAACGGGTGCGGAGACGGGTGAGAGTGGTGCGACGGGTGCCGGTGCCGAAACCGGTGCTGGTGCAACGGGCGCCGAGACCGGTGAGTCCGGGGCCACGGCCGCCGGCCAGGAGACGGGTGCCGCGGGTGGGACCGGAGCCGAGACGGGTGAGTCCGGGGCGACCGGGGCCGGTGCGGAAACCGGTGCTGGTGCAACGGGCGCCGAGACCGGTGAGTCCGGTGCCACGGCCGCCGGCCAGGAGACGGGTGCCGCCGGTGGAACCGGCGCCGAGACGGGTGAGTCCGGGGCGACCGGGGCCGGTGCGGAAACCGGTGCTGGTGCAACGGGCGCCGAGACCGGTGAGTCCGGTGCCACGGCCGCCGGCCAGGAGACGGGTGCCGCCGGTGGGACCGGAGCCGAGACGGGTGAGTCCGGGGCGACCGGGGCCGGTGCGGAAACCGGTGCTGGTGCAACGGGCGCCGAAACCGGTGAGTCCGGTGCCACGGCCGCCGGC
>VBJI01000154.1 GCA_005880875.1 Chloroflexota bacterium | reverse complement strand
TCCCCTGGCCGGACCAGGCTGCCCTCGGCGGCTGTTTCCAGCACTCGAACGCTGGTGGTACCGACAGCGACGACGCGGCCTCCCCGCTGGCGCGCTCGATTGATCGCCGAGGCGGTCGCTTCCTCGATGCGAAACCACTCGCGGTGGATCGCGTGCCGCGCCGGATCATCCACCCGGATGGGCCGGAAGGTGTCAACCCCGACGTGCAGGGTCACGAAGGCGATGTCCACGCCACGATGCCGGATCGCCGACAGCAGCTCGGGGGTGAAATGCAGCCCGGCAGTCGGAGCCGCAGCCGACCCCTCCTCCGCAGCGAACACCGTCTGGTAACGCGCCGAATCGCGCAGACGCTCCTTGATGTAGGGCGGCGTCGGCATCTGCCCGATGCGACGGACTTCGGCGAGCGGATCGGCCACGCCGATCAGGCGCACGGTGGCGGTCTCACCCTGCCGCGCGTCGATCGATACCGCCAGCTTCGAGCCGTCGAACCAAACCTGCGCACCCGCGTCCAGCCGGCGCGCCGGACGCGTCAGCGCTTCCCAGCGAAGGCGATCGCCATCAACTGGACGGAGCAGGAGGACCTCAGCCTCTCCCCCATCCCGCCGGCGTCCGATCAGGCGCGCCGGAATGACCCGGCTGTCATTGAGGACCAAAACATCACCCGGGTCGAGGTAGTGCGGCAGCTCCCGGATGGTGGTGTGGCTGACGGCACCGGACGCGGGCTCGAGCACCAGCATCCGGGCGGCGTCCCGCTCGGCGGGCGGATGCTGCGCGATCAGCTCCGGCGGTAGTTCGTAATCGAAATCGGCTGTTCTCAGAAGAGCCGAGGCTGGTCGTTGCTGGCGGCTTTGACCAGGCCCAGATGATCGTAGGCGAGCTTGGTCGCAACCCGCCCGCGCGGCGTCCGTGCCAGAAAGCCGAGCTGCATCAGGAATGGCTCATACACGTCCTCGACCGTTTCGGGATCTTCCGAAACGGAGACGGCGATCGTCTCCAGGCCAACCGGCCCACCCTCGTACTTTTCGACGATCGTGCGTAGAATCCGGCGATCGATCAGGTCCAGTCCAAGCTCATCGACTTCGAGCATGGCGAGGGCGTCGAGCGCGATCCGCTCGTCGATGCGTCCCTGCGCCCGAACCTGGGCGAAGTCGCGGACGCGGCGGAGCAGGCGGTTGGCGACCCGCGGCGTCCCGCGCGCCCGGCTGGCGATCACCCTGGCGCCGGGCTGGTCGACGTCGACCCTCAGCAGTTGCGCGGACCGGGTCACGATGGAAAACAGGTCGTCGGGGCCGTAGAAATACAGTGGGTAGACGGCGCCAAAGCGATCGCGGAGGGGGGCCGAGAGCATGCCCTGGCGGGTGGTCGCCCCGATAACGGTGAAGCGGGGCAGTTGCAGCCGGAAGGTCTGAGCGCCGGCGCCCTTTCCGCTCACGAAGTCGAATTTGAAGTCCTCCATCGCCGCGTAGAGCGATTCCTCCACCGGCCGCGCCAGGCGGTGGATCTCGTCGACAAAGAAGATGTCGCGGTCTTCGAGGTTGGTCAGGATGGAGGCGAGCGCCCCCTGGTGCTCGATGGCTGGACCGGAGGTGGTGCGGATGCTGACGCCCATCTCGTTCGCCACGATGTTGGCCAGCGTCGTCTTGCCCAGGCCAGGCGGCCCCGCGATCAGGATGTGCTCGATCGGCTCGTTGCGGCCTTTGGCGGCCGTGATCAGGATCTCGAGGTTGGCCTTGACCGCCTCCTGGCCGATGAACTCGCTGAGGCGGCGCGGGCGCAGGCTTCGATCGAACTCCTGGTCCTCGGTGCGCTCCTCCGCGGTCACGATGCGCTCGGTCATCCGCGGTCCAATCCTTTCAGCGCGACCGTGACCAGCTGCTCAACGGAGTGATTGCCGCCGTTGCCCGCGGTCGCCTTCCGCACCGCCTCCTTGGCCTCCGCCGGCGCGTAGCCGAGACCGGTGAGCACCTGTAAGGCCTGGGCGACGGCGTCGACGCCGCCCGGGGCTGGAATTTTCGCCTCTTCGCCGAACATCTCTTGTTTGAGCTTGCCTTTCAACTCCAGGACGACCCGAGCCGCGGTCTTGGGCCCGATCCCCGGTATGGTCGCCAGCAAGGCGGCATCCTCCTGGAGGATCGCCCGCTTGAGCACCCGGAGCTCCGCCCGGCTGAGGATCGCCAGCGCGGCCTTTGGACCGATGCCCTTGACCGACAGCAGCAGCTTGAAGAAGGTGAGCTCGTCCTGGCTGCGGAAGCCGAACAGCCCGAGGGCGTCCTCGCGGACGTAGGTATAGGTATAGAGCCGGACCCGCTCCCCCACCGTCCCCAGCTCGGCCAGCGTCCGGTTGCCCACCGTCACCAGGTACCCGATGCCGTGAACATCGACGATCACCGAGTCTGTACCTCGTTGGGCCAGGATGCCCTCGAGGGACGCGATCAACCGCGGACGCCTGCCGGGGCCCGGCTGATCACGCTTCGGAGGCGACCGCTGTGATGGTGGCAGATGGCGATCGCCAGGGCATCGATCGCGTCGTCAGAACGGGGAAGTTCACGAGTGGCTAGGAGCGACTGGACCATCTTCAGCATCTGCCCTTTGGTCGCGGCCCCGTAGCCGGTGACCGAGAGCTTGACCTGGTTCGGCGTGTATTCGTGGACGTCAGCCCCGGCTTCAACCGCGGAGAGCAGGGCCACGCCGCGCGCCTGGCCAACCGCCATCGCGGTCCGCACGTTCTTGCTGAAGAACAGCTCCTCGAAGGCCGCGGCCTGTGGACGGATCTCGCTCAGCAGCGCGCGCAGCTGCTCGGCGAGTGACCGCAGTCGCTGCGGCTCCGCCAGGTTCGAAGGCGTCTTGAGCGTGCCGCAGGTGACGAGCGCCAGACGACCGTTGAGTCGGCGGACCACACCGTAGCCCGTGTCCGCGAGCCCCGGATCCACTCCGAGGACCAGCAAGCCGTCGTTAGACGCGTTCGCTGATTCGCTCCAGAACGTCGGCCGGAACATCCATGTTCGAGTAGACGGACTGCACATCATCGTGTTCTTCCAGCGCATCCAGCAACTTGAGGACGGATGGAGCCGTCGCCTCATTCAACGGAACGAGTTGGGAGGCGTTCATCGTGACCTCCGCGGAGTCGACCTTGTAGCCCTTCTTTTTCAATCCCTGCTGGACCGGCTCCAGTTTTGCCGGATCGGTAACGACATCCACCGTCTTGCCATCGACGCGCGCATCGCTGGCCCCTAGCTCGATGGCTTCTAACCCGGCCTCATCCGGGTCGCGTCCGTTGGCATCGACGACGATCTGTCCCTGCCGGGTGAACATCCAGGCCACGCTCCCGGTGGTGCCCAGGTTGCCGCCCGCACGGCTGAACAGGTTCCTGATGTCGCCGCTGGTGCGGTTGCGATTGTCGGTCAGCGTATCGAGCATGATCGCCACGCCATGCGGGCCGTAGCCCTCGAACCGAAGCTCCTCGAGCGCGGCGCCGCCCAGCTCGCCGGTGCCGCGCTTGATCGCTCGCTGGACGTTGTCCTGCGGCATGTTGACGTCGCGCGCCTTCTCGATCGCCAGCCGAAGCCGGTAATTGCCATCCGGGTTCCCTCCACCCTCTCGCGCGGCAATGGTGATCTCGCGCGCCATCTTGGTGAACTGCTGGCCTTTCTTGGCATCGGTGAGGGCCTTCTTGTGCTTGATTGAAGACCACTTGGAATGTCCAGACATCGTCTCCCCGTCCGAGAGTTTATCTCACCTTCAGCCGGACGACTCGATGAAGTCCACGCTGCAGCACCATATCGTCGATCGGGATGAGCTTGTCATCGGCCGAACGTACCGGCTGGCCATTGACCCTGAGGCCCTTCTGCCCGACGAGCCGCCGCGCCTCGTTCTTGCTGGCCACCAGCCCGGCGTCGAGAAACAGCTGGGCGATCGTCCGCTCGGCCGGCCCGACGTCGATGGCTGCGGGACCGGCAGACTTGAAGCCCCCCGACTCCTCGCGATACTCGGTGGTCTCCGCGTTGGGGTGGAATTGCCGGACAATCCGCTCCGCCAGCCGCTGCTTCACATCACGCGGGTTCGCGCCCTCGCGCAGCGCTCGCGCTTCCGCGGCGAGCTGCTCCGAATCGACATCGGTCACCAGCTGCAGATAGCGAAGGATGAGTTGATCCGGCACGCTCATCGCCTTGCGGTACATGACCGACGGTGATTCGGCGATGCCAATGTAGTTGTCCAGGCTCTTGCTCATCTTCTGAATCCCGTCCAGCCCCTCGAGCAGCGGCATCGTCTGGATATCCTGCGGCGGCTGGCCATAGGCTTCCTGGATATCACGTCCGACCAGCAGGTTGAAGGTCTGGTCGGTTCCGCCAAGCTCCAGGTCGGACTTGACCGCTACCGAGTCGTAGGCCTGCAGCAGCGGATAGAGGAGCTCGTGCATGCCGACCGGGCGACCCTCTTTCGTCCGTTTGGCGAAATCGTCGCGGGCCAGCATCCGGGCTACCGTGTAGCGGCTCGTCAATTGCACGACGTCTTCGAGCCGCATCTTGTCGAACCACTCGGATTGGAGGCGAACCTCGGTCTCGGCTTCATCGAGGATCTTCCACGCCTGATCGAGGTAGGTCTGCGCGGCGCCGTCGACGTCGTCTTTGGTGAGTTGGGGACGGGTCACGTTCTGACCTGAAGGATCGCCGATCCGCGCCGTCCAGTCGCCGATGATCAAGACCGCCTGGTGCCCGTGCTGCTGGTAACGACGCAGCGCCCGGAGCGGCACCGTGTGCCCCAGGTGAAGGTCGGGCTTGGTCGGGTCGAGGCCCAGTTTGACTCGGAGCCGGTCGCCCCGCTCCACGCGGCTCTTCAAATGCGCGCGGTCGACGATCTCGACCGCGCCGCTGGTGACCGCTTCCCAGGCGCCGTGATCAAGGTTTTGTTGTTTCTTCATCGTTCCGTCACGCGTTCTAGACGCGAGTATATCGGCGGAACTCGAGATTGACTGTGCTTTTTTAGCGAACTGAACCGTTATAGACGCGGTGTCGCCAGACAAGCACCGGTTTGCCCGACTCGCCGCGATCCGCGTGCTCACCATCAGCCGGATCAAGCGCCGGCGTCGCGGCGGCCAGGCCGCCAAGGTCATCGTCGTGGGGCTGACGCTGGTCGGCCTGCTGGGTCTCGGTGGTGGCGCCGAGGCGGTCGATAAGTACCAGACCTACACCCGAGACCTGCCGGACCCCAGTTCGCTGAGTGCCAAGGAGCTGGCCCAGGCGACGAAGATCTACGACCGAAACGGCGTGTTGCTCTACGTCAAGCACACCGATGGCGTCGTTCGCACGGTGGTGCCACTCTCCGCCATCTCGCCGCACCTGGTCGAGGCGACCATCGCGCTCGAAGATCGCACCTTCTACACCAACAATGGGATCGATCTGCGCCGCATCGTCGGGGCCGCCATCGCGGACGTGACCCATCAACGTGCCGCCCAGGGCGGCAGCACGATCACTCAACAGCTGGTCAAGCGGATGTTCGTGGGCAACGATCCCTCGATCGAACGGAAGGTGCGTGAGGCGGTGCTCGCGCTGGAGCTCCAGCGGCGATTTTCGAAGAACGACATTCTGACGCTCTATCT
>VBJI01000153.1 GCA_005880875.1 Chloroflexota bacterium | reverse complement strand
GCTTCTCCTACGGTGACCACCTGCGCTGCGGCGCGATCGCACGCTTCGCCCCGGTGATGGAGGCGGTGGCGGCCTTCGCGAACCGCGGCGGCCTGGTGCTCGGCATCTGCAACGGGTTTCAGATCCTGCAGGAGGCTCGTCTGTTGCCGGGAGCGCTGCTCCGAAACGCGTCCTGCGAATTTCGCTGCGAGTGGGTGCACCTGCGGGTCGAGCAGAGTGACTCCGCATTCACCCTCGATTGCCGCCCCGGTCAGGTCCTGCGAATCCCGATCTCCCACGGCGAGGGCAACTTTTTCGCCGACGCGGAAACCCTCCAGTCCCTGGAGGCCAACAACCAGGTGGTGTTCCGCTACTGTGCGCCCGATGGCCGCATCACCGCCGACGCGAATCCCAACGGTTCGCTTCGCAACATCGCGGGGATCTGCAACGCCCGGGGCAACGTCGTTGGACTGATGCCCCATCCGGAGCGGGCCTGCGAAGCGCTGCTTGGCGGCGAGGACGGGCTCGCCATATTTCGATCGGCGATCCACGCGTTGGGCCGGGTGCCGGCCTGATGCCAGCGGTTGCCACCCGCGCCCGGCTCGAGGCCGTCGCGCTCAGTTCGGACGAGTACCAGGCGATCGTCCGCGCCCTGGGTCGCGAGCCGAACGAGCTGGAGCTCGGCATGTTCGGGGCGTTGTGGAGCGAGCACTGTTCCTACAAGACCTCGAAAGCCTTGCTCCGGCAGCTGCCGACCGAAGGGCCGCACGTGCTGCAGGGGCCGGGCGAGAACGCCGGCGCCATCGACATCGGCGACGGGCTGGCCGTGGTCTTCAAGATCGAGTCGCACAACCACCCGTCGGCGATCGAGCCCTATCAGGGCGCGGCCACCGGCGTGGGCGGCATCCTCCGCGATGTCTTCGCCATGGGCGCCCGGCCGATTGCCATCCTCGACGCCCTGCGCTTCGGCCCCCTCGAAGAGGGGCGCAACCGGCACCTGTTCCAGGGCGTGGTCGCCGGCATCGGCGGCTATGGCAACTGTTTCGGCTGCCCGACGGTCGGTGGGGAGGTGTACTTCGACAGCGGCTACGCCGACAATCCGATCGTCAACGCCATGTGCGTGGGTATCGTCGCCCACCACCGGCTGCGGCGGGCCAGGGCCGATCGCAGTGGCGACCTCGTCCTCCTGGTGGGCGCCGACACCGGCCGTGACGGCATTCACGGCGCCACCTTTGCCTCGGTCGAGATGGATGAACGATCGACGTCGCGGCGGCCCGCCGTTCAGGTCGGCAATCCGTTCCTCGAGAAGCTGCTGTGCGAGGCCTGCCTGCGCCTCAACGAGCTCGACGGGGTCACGGCGATCCAGGACCTCGGGGCTGCCGGATTGACCAGTGCCGCTGCCGAGCTGGCCCACCGCGGCCGGCGCGGCATCGACCTCGACATCGCCCAGGTCAGCCGTCGGGAGCATGGCATGACCGGCTACGACGTGATGCTGTCGGAGTCTCAGGAGCGAATGCTGGTCGTGGTCCGGCCGGAGGCGGAGACCGCCGCGCGGGAGGTCTTCAACCATTTCGAGCTACACGCGGATCGGGTCGGCAGCGTCACGTCGAACGGACGGATCCGGGTCCGCGACGGCCGTTCCGTTGAGGCGGACATCCCGTTGAAGGCGCTGGTCGACGGGGTGCCCTCGCGATCACCGGCTGCTGAGGTGCCGGACAAGCAACCCTCGTTGCGAATGCCCGCCATCGAGGAGCCGGAGGCGATCCTCCTCGACCTGATGGCTCGACCGAATCTGCGCAGCCGGCGACCGATCTATCGCACCTACGACCATCAGGTACAGGACAACACGGTCTGGGGGCCCGGTTACGACGCGGCACTGTTGCGCGTGCCCGGCACGAACAAAGGACTGGCGCTCACCACCGACGGCAACCCCTGGTACGTCGCCCTGGATCCGTATGAGGGCACCAAGGCGGCCGTGGCCGAAGCGGCTCGGAATATCGCCTGCACCGGCGCGCGACCACTGGCGGTCACGAACTGCCTCAATTTCGGCAACCCGGAGCGAGCGTTCGTATTCGGCCAGCTCCAGGAGAGTGTGCGCGGGCTCGCCGATGCGTGCCGCGGCTTCGAATTGCCGGTGGTCAGCGGCAACGTGAGCCTGTACAACGAAACCAGCGAGCGCAATATCCCGCCGAGCCCGGTGATCGGCATGGTAGGGCTGCTCGACGATCTCAGCGCCCGCTGCCCGGCGGGATTTCAAGCTGACGGTGATCTCGTATTCCTCCTGGGTGATACCCAGGAGGAACTGGCGGGCAGCGAATACTGGCGAATGATCGGTGCCAGGCTGGAAGGCCGGCCCCCGATAGTGAGCCTCGAGATGGAGCGTCGCCTGCAAGCCGCGTTGCTCGATTCCATCGGCCGTGGGGTGCTACGCTGCGCCCACGATGTCTCGGATGGTGGGCTGCTCGTCGCTCTTGCCGAAAGCGCCTTATTCAGTGGGCGAGGGCTGCGCTGTCCGGGGATCACGAGCCCGGTTAGCCGCGAGGCGTTTTATTTTGGCGAGTCGCAGGGCCGCGTCATCGTCAGCGTCGCGCCACGGCGGGTGCCCGAGCTTCAGAAGCTGATGGCGAAGCACCACGTGCCGCTCCACGCCATCGGGGTGGTGGGGGGCGAGGATTTCCAGGTCGGCTCGGATATCCGCATCCCGCTCGAGAGCCTCCGGCAGGCCTGGGAAACGCCATTTTGATCCGGCGTCACTGGCTCAGCGATGAGCGCATGCACGAAGAATGCGGGCTCTTCGCCGTTGAGGCGCCGGGTGATGACGTCGCGAACCTGACCTATTTCGGCCTCTACGCGCTGCAGCACCGCGGCCAGGAGAGCGCCGGCATCGCGACCGCCGACGGAGGCAAGCTGCGAATGCATAAGGACATGGGCCTGGTGGCGCAAGTCTTCGACCAGGCCGCGCTCGAACGGCTGACCGGCCACCTGGCGTTGGGACACACGCGCTATTCGACCACCGGCTCGAACCGCCTGGAAAACGCCCAGCCGATCCTGGTGGAGCATCCCCAGCTGGGACCGATCGCCATCGCGCACAACGGCAACCTGACGAACGCCGAGGCCCTGCGCCGGGGTCTGGAGAACGACAACGTGCGCTTCAAGACGTCCAGCGACACGGAGGTGATCGCCGAGCTGCTGGCCAGAACCAGCGGTGTCGACCTGCTGTCGGTGCTGCGTCGAGGCCTGCCCCGGCTGCAGGGTGCCTATTGTCTGCTGGTGCTGAGCCGCGACAGCCTGGTCGGGGTTCGCGATCCCCTCGGCATCCGGCCGCTCTGTCTCGGCCGCCTGCCCGAGGGCGGCGCGATTATCGCCTCCGAGACCTGCGCGCTCGACACCGTGGGCGCCGAGCTGGTGCGCGAAATCGAACCCGGCGAGGCGGTCCTGCTCGGCCAGGGCTCCCCCACGGCCGAACAGCTCATGCCGTCGACGCGGAAGGCGATGTGCATGTTCGAGTTCATCTATTTCGCCCGACCGGATTCCCGTTTACAGGGCCAGTCGCTCTACGAGGCTCGTCGCAACATGGGTCGCGAGCTGGCTCGCGAGGCTCCGGCCGAGGCCGATATCGTGATCTCGCTGCCTGACTCGGGGACACCGGCGGCCGTCGGTTTCGCCGAGGCCAGCGGGATTCCTTACAGCGAGGGACTGATCAAGAGTCGCTACATCACGCGGACCTTCATCCAGCCGAACCAGCGCCTGCGCAATGTCGGGATCAAGCTGAAGTTCAATCCGCTGCGCGAGATCCTCGATGGCAAGCGGGTGGTGCTGGTCGACGATTCCATCGTCCGCGGCACCACGAGTCGAAAGATCGTCGAGGAATTGCGGCGGGCCGGCACGAAGGCGGTTCACATGCGGGTCAGCAGCCCGCCCATCCAGTGGCCCTGCTTCATGGGCATCGACATCGCCAGCCGATCCGAGCTGATCGCGTCCGGCCGCAGCGTCGAGGAAGTCGAACAGCTGATCGGGGCGGACTCACTCAAGTACCTGAGCAAGGCTGGGCTCTTTCGCGCCGTCAAGAACGTGACCGGCTTCTGCATGGCCTGCTTCGACGGCGATTATCCGGTTCCGGTGCCGGTCCAGCTCGAGATGGACAAGCTGGCGCTGGAGGCGGCGCTGCCATGACCAGTTACCGCGATGCCGGCGTCGACATCGAGGCCGGGAACCGAGCGGTTGAGCTGATCAGGCCACTGGCGGAGTCCACCCAGGGCCCGGAGGTGCTGGCAGGTGTCGGGCCGTTCAGCGGGCTGTTCGCGCTGGACACGCGTCGCTACCGCGAGCCGGTGCTGGTGGCCAGCACCGATGGCGTCGGCACCAAGGTCTTGCTCGCCACCGGTGCCGGCCGCCACGCGCAGATCGGCGCGGACCTGGTGAACCACTGCGTGAACGACATTCTGACCGCGGGCGCCGATCCGCTTTTTTTCCTGGATTACGTCGCCACCGGCCTGCTCGAGCCCCCACTCGTGGCCGAGCTGGTGGCCGGGATGGCGGACGCCTGCCGGCAGGTGAACTGCGCGCTTCTCGGTGGGGAGACGGCCGAGATGCCGGGTCTCTATCAGCCCAAAACCTATGACGTGGCGGGGTTCATGGTCGGGGTCTGTGAGCGCGACGCCATCATCGACGGCACCAGCATCCGGGATGGCGATGCGCTGCTGGCGCTGCCCTCGACGGGCCTCCACACCAATGGCTACAGCCTGGCCCGCCGTGTGATTCCCAGCCGCGCCTTGACCCAGACGATGCCGGGCACACAGCAGACCGTGATGGATGCCCTGCTGGCGCCGCACCGCGCCTACCTCGATTCCGTCCGTCGCCTTCGCGACGCCATCACCATCAAGGGCTTGGCGCATATCACCGGCGGCGGGATCGTGGGCAATCTGCCCCGCATCCTGCCCGTCGGGCTGGGGGCTCGCCTGCAGCGCGGGACCTGGCCCGAGCCGGCGATCTTCTCGTACCTGGCGCCGTTTACCGCCGACGAAGAAATGTGGCGAACCTTCAACATGGGCATCGGGATGGTGGTGGTGGTCGACGAGCCCAGCGCGGCAACGGCGCTGCGCCTCCTCGACGGCGAGGTCTTCGTGGTCGGCGATGTCGTCGCGTCCGATCAGCGGCGTGTTCAGATCCTGGAGTGAGCCGGCTCCGGGTTGGCGTCCTCGTCTCCGGCCGTGGGAGCAATCTCGAGTCGCTGGTCCAGGCCGCGAAGGATCCGCTCTACCCGGCGCGCGTGGTCGTGGTCTGCGCGAACCGTGAATGCCCGGCGCTCGAGATCGCGAAGAAGGCCGGCATCACCCGCCGGCTGTTCCCGCTGGCCAAATACGCCGATCGCGAAGCCCGCGACCGGGCGATGGCCCAAATCCTGCTGGAGCACGACGTGGAGCTGGTGGTCTGCGCCGGCTACGACGCCATCCTGGAGCGACCCTTCACCCGGCGTTTCAAGGGACGGATCATCAATATTCATCCCTCGTTGCTGCCCGAGTTTGCCGGGACCATGGATGCCGTGGCGATGGCGCTGGAGGCCGGCGTCGCGGAAACCGGCTGTACCGTGCACATCGTCACCGACGACATCGATGCCGGCCCCATCCTGGCTCAGCGGCGGGTCGAGGTGCGGCCCGACGACACGGTCGAGAGCCTGCGGCAGCGGATCCAGGCCGAGGAGCACAGCTTGCTGCCCGATCTGGTGAAAGGGATCGCCGGCCAGCCACTCCCGCTGCCGCTGCCGCGGTGAACGCCCTGCTGAGCGTCTCCGACAAGACCGGGCTTGTGGATTTTGCCCGGGGTCTCGATGACCTGGGAATCACGATGTACGCTACCGGCGGCACCGAGCACGTGCTGCGCGAGGCCGGGCTGGCGGTTCACGCTCTGCAGGAGCTGACCGGTTTTCCCGAGCTGCTCGACGGCCGGGTCAAGACCCTTCAT
>VBJI01000152.1 GCA_005880875.1 Chloroflexota bacterium | reverse complement strand
GGGTGGGTGTGGTCCTCGAGCACCTCTTCGATCACGTCGCCGACGTCGCTGTGGCGCATGTACGACTCACCGAGCACGTCGTCGTCGGCGCCGGTGATCTCGCACACGGCCTGGCGGATGACGGCATATCCGAGATTCAGCTTGCGCTGATCGCGGTCGGCGAAGGGTCGGGCAGTGAAATACACGGCGGCCAGCGGCAGCGTCGCATCGTCGAGCCCTCGGAAGTACTCGCCGAGCAGCCGCGTCTTCTCCAGCTTGCTGCTGGTGGCGCGGATCGCTTCACCCGTCCGGGCAAACGCCTCCATGCCCGCTAGCTTAGCCAGCGGCATCCCGCAGGAACGTTTACTCCCGGTCCGTTAGTTCAAGGTGTGAAGTGCTTTTATGACGATCGCGATGCCGTGGGCGTCTGCAAGTACTGTGGCCGCGGCGTTTGTCACGAATCCGCCGTTACGGTGGCTCAGGGCCTTGCGTGCAAGGCTCGCTGTGAGAGGGAAGTGGAAACCCTGATGGGCGTCATCGGAAAGAGCCGGACAGCCTATCAGCGAACCGCCGCTATCTACGGACGGTCCGGACTGACAACAGCGCTTTTTGGGCTCCTCTTTCTTGGCTTCGGGATCGTTGAACAGCAGTACCTCGACCGAATGGCGGTCTTCTTCGACGCTGCCGGCCTGATCATCCTTTTGTCGGCCGGCTTCGCCTACTACAATCGCCGGAAGATCAATAAGGCGTAAGCCGAGCCGGACGGGATACTAGCCTGCCTGAATTTGGTCAGGCGGCGGGGCGGTGACCGTCTCCCCGGCGTTGTAGCGGTCGAAGCTCAGCGTGATGTTCTGCCCCCCGGTCTGAGTCTCGACGTACTTGATCGGGTATCCGTCGCTCTCCCGGATGTAGGCGTCGAAGGCGTTGCCGTCTTTGTCCTTCGCGCTCGCGTGCCAGGCCTTGCCCTGCGGCAGATTCTCCTCGCCGATGTACTTCTGGTTGGTGGCCCCGCTAAATGCCGTCGGATCGATGCCGGAGCTGCTCGTTGTCGCCACCCATTTGGGCGAGCTCGGCGTGCGGCCGTAGTTGGTTCCGCCGACCGAGATCTCCTCGATGGTGACCGTCTGTCCGCCGACCGTCGTCTGGAACTTGAAGCGGCCCTCGGGCTTGGGTTTGTAAACCAGGGCGCCGTCTCCCACCAGCTGCAGGGTGACCCCGTTGTCGGTGACCTTGCCGCTCACGATGAAGTGCGCGTCCTTGAGGTTCGATTGCTGGGGCTTGGGCAGCACCTCTTTGGCGCTTGGCGGCGGCCCTGGCGTGGGGATGCCGCAGCCGGCCGCCAGCGTGCCGGTCATCAGGGCGAGCCCGATGCGTGCCGTCAGCTTAGCCATGGACCACCTGGGACGCGGGGGGCGCCTTGATGGTCACGCCCGTGTTGAACTTGTCGAAGCTGAGGGTCAGCGCATTGCTCTGCTGGATCAGCGTGTACTTGAGCGGATAGCCATCGCTCTCGCGGATCCAGCCGTCGAACGCGTTGCCATCCTTGTCTTTGGCCTTTGCGTGCCAGGCCTTGCCGGCCGAAAGGTTTTCCTCGCCAACGTACTTGAAGTCCGACGCGCCGCTGAAGCTGGTCGGACCGAGGGGGGAGGTGCTCGCGTTGGACACCCACTTGCCGTTGCCGGGCTGCGTCAGGGTGTAGTCGGATCCTCCGATCGAGATTTCTTCGAAGCTCACCGTCTGCCCGGCGACCAGAGTCTGGAACGTGAACCGACCGGCGCCGGGCGCCTTGTAGACCAGCTCGCCATCGCCCTTGAGGTTCACCGGACCTGCCTGGTTGGTGAACCTGCCGCTAACCAGGAAATGTGCGTCTTTCAAGTTCGACTGATTGGGCTTGCTGAGGATGTCCCGCGCGCTTGGTGGACCCAGCGGCGTGCCCGGTCCGCCGCAGGCGGCCAGCAGGCCGGTGGCAATCAACGGGGCGACCAGTCGGCCGAGGGTGGGCACGATTAGGGCTGAATGTCCGAGACCGGCGGCGCCGTCACCGTCTGCCCGGTGTTGAACCGGTCAAACGTCGCGGTGAACGTCGTGCCCTGCGAGCTGCTCGCGTACTTCAAGGGATAGCCATCGCTCTCGCGCACCCATGCCTCGAACAGATTGCCATTCTCATCAGTCGCCCTGACGTGCCACGCTTTGCCGCCCTTGAGGGCATCCTCGCCCAGGTAGACCGGATTCTTTCCTTTGAAGGAGCTCGGATTCGAGGCCGTATTCGGCTTGACGGTCCAACGCGGGTTGTCGGGCGACAGGTCGTATTCCTTGCCGCCCACGATGATCTCTTCGAACGTCAGATTCTGGCCGCTCACCGTGGTTTTCATTGTGAACGTCGAGGCCGGCGCCGGCTTGATCACGATGGTCCCGTCACCCGTGGCATCGAAAGAAATGCCTCCACTCGTAAGGTGCGCGACCAGGGTGAAGTGCGCGTCCTTCACGTTTGCCCGGTCAGGTCTATTGAGGATGTCCTGCGCGGATGGCGGCCGGGGCGGCGAGCTCGCCCCAATGCCGCATCCAGTGAGCAGAGCGGTCGCCGTCAGCACGAGGAAGGGGCGCGCGTACACCGGCCCCATGGTACGACGAGGCGAAATGACCTAGGCGGAATCCTCGTCTTCGAGCGCCAGGGGGCCGGGCGGCAGCGTCGGCGGGGAAATGATCTCCTGGATCAGAAAGACCGTTTCGATCAGCTCCGCGGTGCTCCCCCCGCACTGGAGGCGTCCGAGCAACCGCGTTCCGACCCCGCGCCGGTCGATGAGGTGCGCACGAAGCTCCGCGAGTGTGGGCTCGTAGCTGTGGGGGACCGTCGCCTCGCCGTCCAGATTCAGCTCTTCGAGCTGGCTGAGCAGGAGGTCGGTCAGCCGCCTTGGCTCGGACGAGCGCGCCAGGTGCCGCTGCTCGCCCAACCGTTCGGCCTCCCGGATCTCCCGGTTGGCCGTATCCAGCGGTCCTGTCGCGCCGTTGCTTGCCTTCTCCAGATGTCTCCCGCGCGTCAACGATATCTTGTGACTGCGTGAGCGTCAACTTCCGAGGCGGGGTTTGATCCTTATCATCCGGGGAACGTCCAGCGGGTTGGGGAGCCGATGAAATCCGATTCTTTCAGGCTGAAGGCCCACCGCGGTCGCACTCGGAAACACGCATTCGATGGCCGGATGAAGAACTCCAGCGGGTAGTCCGTCTTGTACTTCTGGTTGATTCGCTCGGTAAAGGGGCCGACCGCGGCCGGGTCGGCAATCAGCTCGGCCTCGCCTTCGACGATGACCGGCTCGTAGGCGTTATCGGTGGTGATCGCGCAGTACGGCCGGGACGCGAGGTTGCGGGCCTTGCGAGATGCCCGGCTCGAGCTGAACCAGAGTGCGTCATCCATCCATACGCCCCAGACCGGCATCACGTGCGGGCGGCCGTCGGCACCGCTGGTGGCGACCCAGTAATCGTGCGACTGCTCCAGCCGCTCCTGCGCCCAGGACCACGGGAGCAGCCCGGTGCCTTCGCCGGCGCCGAGGATTCCGTAGCCGGGCATGTGCGGCCGGCTCGCGATCGGTGCGGTCATTCGACCTTCGACCATACTGCACGCATCAACCCCTCGACCGCGGCAGGCTTTGCTGTTCTCGGCGCTCTCGCCTGGGCGGCGCCGTTGGAATTTGGCACCTTTGGGCTCCTCTTCGCCGGCTCGATACTGGTGGCGATCGTTACGGTCAAAGGTGTTACCAGCACTCGGCTCCAGCGGGTTGGCGCATATCTCCTTGGCGGTGGGATTGGTGGGACCGCGATTCTGCTATCGGCCATCGTTCGCATCCGAAACGTCTGCGGCACGCCGGGTGGTCAGGTCCAGACACCATCGGGAACCTCGTATGCGTGCTACCCGATCGAGACGGTCCGGTTTTTCCTGCCGTACGCCGTCCTCGTGTGCCTCGGTGCGGTAATACTGTTCCTGGCGTGGAAGCGGCGCTATGTCCAGCGGAGCTGACTGCGCTCTTTCCAGTATTGATCACGCGGCTCGGCCAGCGTTCTCAGGCTCGCGAGCCCTCGGTCGGTTAGCTGCACCTGGAGTGCCCGGACGTTACTCAGTAGCTGCTCACGCGTCGCGGCGCCGGATAGCACGACGTCGGCCCAGGGGTTTCTGAGGGCCGCGGCGATCGCCGTTCCATCGCGATCGGCCAGCCGGCCGTTGGCGAGCGCTTCTTTGATGATCACGCCCCATCCGGCGTCGTGCGCCGCCTTGAGGGCCGCACCGGCGGACGGCTCCATCAGGTTCCAGGTCGCCTGCACCGACTGAAAGGGGTTGACGCCGTCCACCTCGACCGCGAGCGCCCGCTCGATGACCTCGGCCTGCCGCGGGCCGCTGACCGTCAGGCCGATCGTAAGCCCCGTCGCGCGCAGCTCGTTCAGATTCGCCAGCACCGGCTGGTTTTCGAGTACCCCGCTCTCCAGGGTCGCCGAGTGGATCTGGTAGAGGTCCAGATGGTCGCCGAGCAGCGCCCGGCTCTCGACAATCTGGCGCCGCAGCGCGGCCAGCGACTGGTCCTTCACTTCGTGAACCTTCGCGTCGACGTGCCAGTTTCCGACGTACCTGTAGCCCCATTTCGATCCCACGGTGACGTCGTTCGGCGACAGTCCGCGCCGCTGTAGCCACGACGCCAGGAATCGTTCGGCCAACCCATACGAACGGGCGGCGTCGAAGTAGCGGATGCCCGCGTCATAGGCCGCGCTCAGCACCTCGTGGGAACGCCGCTCGAGCGCCGCCACGCTTCGGTCCGCGCCCAGGTCGTGATCCCGCCCGACCGTGATATAGCCCGGCCGGCCGACGGCGGCGAGTCCCAGCCCGATCGGCGTCACCACGAGGCCGGTCGTGCCGAATGGGCGGCGCGCCATCGGCGCGGTCGCGCCCGGGGTTATCGCTCGCTGAGGATCCGCGCCTTCTCCTCCTCGAACTCGGCCTCCGACAGCACGCCGGAGGCCCGCAGCTCGCCTATCTGTCGCAACCGCTCGTAGCGGTCACCGGCGGGCGGCGGTGGCATCACCGAGAGCCGAGGAGCTGCGTCTCGCTGCGCGGCGTCCACCATGGCCGCGATATCGGCGCGCATGCGCGCGCCGTTGATGTGGGCGGGAAACGACGCCGCCGGCTGATCGGTGCGATTGACGACGACGGTGGGAAAGCCGATCCAGTGTTTGCGCAGCTCGACGTTCGCGACATCGATGAGCGGGATCGAAACCTGACGTCGACCGGTCAGATCTGTCGGGCAGATCAAACGACGGGTGGTGAGGATAAGGGGGTTCACCGAGGCTCCCCAGTCCTTGGCCGTGCGGACCACGAACTCATCCTCGCCCAGCTCGAGGCCGCCGGGCAGTGGGAGATCGTCGAGCGAGGGTGGCAGGGGAGAGGTCTTGCCTGCCCCGGCAAAGTTCGCCTGACGTCGAGCCGCTCGGTCGCTAGCGTCCGCCATGGCTCAACTGGTTATCTTCTCCATCTGCCTGGCACCGAGCGCCGCCGCGGCGACCCCGTCGAGGCCGCTATCGATCGAGGCTTCGACGGCCGCGATGACGGCCCCCTCCACGAAGGGCGCATTGCTGAGCAGCACCCGGCCACCGCCTTCCGGTAATTGCTCGACCGCCATCTGGGTACTGAGCACCGCGCTGCCGAGGTCGACGAGCACCAGCACGCCTTCGGGTCCGCGCACCTCTTCGATCGCTCCCAGGATCGCCGTGGCGTCGGTCCCCAGCCGGCCGTCCGCGGTCCCACCGGCGACCGCGATCTTCACCCGACCCTGGGTCATCTGCGCGGCAAGCTCGCGCACCCCT
>VBJI01000178.1 GCA_005880875.1 Chloroflexota bacterium | reverse complement strand
TCGGGCTTGTCGAAGATGGCCAGCACCTCGAGCTCGCCGTTGCGGAGCAGCGCCTCGACCGCCACCTCGTCGCCCGGGATGAAATCCTCCACCAGGACCGTGGCCTGGTTCCCGTTTGGCGGACAGGCGGCGACGATCGCCGCCACGCGCTGGAAGACCGACGGAAAGCTGGCCCGGTGGTCAACTTTGATCACGCCCTGGCTGCCCGACCGGTCGAGCGGCTTGACGACGCTGGGATATCGCAGGGTCGCGGCGACCGTCGCCGGATCTGCGTCGATGGCGACGATGGTGAACCCGGGCGTGGCCAGGCCGGCAGCCCGAAAGCGCTCTCGCATCCGCGCCTTGTCGCGCGCGGCCCGGACCGCGTCGACCGGATTGTGCGGTAGGCCGAGGGCGTCCGCCGCGGAGGCGGCCAGCAGGGTTCCGCTGTCATCCACCGCGACCACCCCGGCCAGCGGATGCGCACCGCAATACTCGACGATTCGTGCTGTCGACCGCTCGACGTCGTGAAAGTCGAGCCGCAGGTGGCGGTCTTGCATCAGGCCAGCCAGCGCCGGACGATGCTCGGAGCCGACCACGACCTCGATCCCGAGCCGGCCGGCCGCCTCCATGAAGTCATGCGTCCGGTAGGTGCGGCTCGGGATCAGCAGGAGAATGCGAGGCATCGCCTTAAGTTGACCACGAAATAGAATGACGGTAATGTCGCCCGTGATCACCGTGACGCCTGCCGCGCGGGCCAAGATCGACGGCGTCCGCGCGAAGAGCGGCCATCCCGATGCCTGCCTGCGGATCGCCATTGCCGGCCGGCGCGGCGGCGAGTTCGTCTACGAGCTGGACCTCGTCGCACCCGCCGACGCACCGCCTGGTGACCTCGTGGTCGACACACCCGATCTGCGGGTGCTGGTCGAGCCGGGGAGCGCGGCCAACCTCGACGGGGCGACCATCGACCTCGATCCTTCGGTCATGGGTGGCGCGCTTCGGATCGAGAACCCCCGCGAAGGCTGGCGCGACCCGGTGGCGGCCCGCGTCCAGGAGATTCTCGACCGGCAGATCAATCCATCGGTGGCGGCGCATGGTGGCTATGTCGATCTGCTCGAGGTGCGCGACGGCGCCGCGTATGTCCAGCTGGGCGGCGGCTGCCAGGGCTGTGCGCAGGTGGACGTGACGCTGCGACAGGGGATCGAAGTCGCGATCAAGGCCGCCGTGCCGCAGATCACCGAGGTGATCGATATCACAGACCATGCCGCGGGCATGAACCCGTATTTTCAGCCGGCGAAGAAGGCTTCTTAAATCGCCGCGATCCGGCGCAGACGCATCCGCGGACCGAAGCGAGGCGCCTGGATTCCGCCCAGCGTCAGCAGCCGGATGACGCGCGCCCGATGCCCGCGATAGGGCTCGAGCAACTCGAGCATGCGCGCCTCCGTCCCGCGCGGCTCGCCGGCGAGCGCCCAGGCAACCTGGTGCGGCAGATGGTAGTCGCCCAGGGAGACGACGTCACGGTCACCGTAGGCGACCGCCGACACTTCGGCGGCTGACCAGGGCCCGATCCCCGGCAAGCGCATCAGCCATTGACGGGCCTCGAGCGGTGGCATCGTCGCGGTCGGCTCCAGGCGGCGGGCGTGCGCCGCGGCGGCCTGGATGACGGCGAAACGCCGCCGTTCGATGCCGAAGCGGTGGACCGTCCAGTACGGCGTCGTGAGGAGACGCCGAGGCGACGGCTGGAGCGTCAGCGGCGCCGGGCCGGGCGCCGGCTCTCCCAGTCCCCGGACCAGTTGGCCGTAGGATCGCCAGGCCTCGACACCCGGGACCTTCTGCTCGAGGATGGTCGGAAGAAGCGCCTCGAACACCAGTTGCGTCCGGCCGAGCCGCAGCCCGGGGTGATGCCGGTGCAGGTCGAGTAGCATCGCGTCCGCCGGATGGAAATCCTGCGGGCGATCGTCGAACCCCAGTAACTGCGGCACGCGTTCGACCATCCAGCCGGCGCCCAGGCCCCAGGCGTCGGCGACAAGGGTCGAGCCGTTCTGACGCAGATGCAGAGTGGCCGGTCCGGCGGGCGTCCTTCCGGTCCGCCAGACGTCGTCGCCCTCGACCCGTATGGTCGGATCCGTCCCGCCGTGCCGCAGAGGTGCCAGCGTCAGGCCCAGGTCGAGCGGGAAGGGGAGGGCAAAGGTGCTCCGAACGTCGGGCAGCATCAGCCAACCTTACCTTCTGACCTGGATGACTTGGATGAGCTCGAGCACATCCTTGGGGTCGCCCTGCGTATTATCAGGACAAGTGATAGGAGGGTTAAAGGGTTGAGAGGAGCGACCCGATGATCCGCTGTGCCTGGTGCGGGGCCAGGAACTATGCGATCGATAGCTGGTGCTCGGCGTGCAAGCAGCATCTCGACTGGGAGCCGCCGGCTGGTCGTCGGCGCCGTTGGCCCGCGGCGCTGGCTCTGCGTGCGGCGGTAGGCGGGGTCGCCCTCGCGCTGGCCTTGCCGGCCGCAAGCTGGCTCACCGCGTCCAGTCAGACGCCCCCGACATTGCCCACCACCGCCCTGGCGCCGGTAACGCCCGCGACCTCACCCGCCCCCTCGTTCGCAGCAACCGCGGAACCGAATTCGACCAGTGACGCACCGCCAGTTGACAGCACGCCGACGACCGAGCCGACACCCGCGCCAACACCAGCGCCGGATCAAGTCGTCCCAGAACAGGCCGCCACCCCCAACGCCGGCGACCCGGCGGCTGTCGTGCGTGCTTTTTACCAGGCCGTGGCCGCCCATCAGTTTGACCTCGCGGCAGCGCTTTGGACGCCGGGGTTACAGGCGCAGGATCCGCCAGCTCAGTTCATCGATCAACGGTTTGCGGAGACCCAGGAGCTGAATCTGGCGGCCGAGCACGTGGTCGGCGAGGGTGGCGGCGTCGCGATCGTGTATGTCGACGTTGTCGAAATCACCGGTGGCGAGACGCGGCACTGGATCGGGACGTGGCAGCTGGTCGACTCGCCGTCGGGGTGGCTCCTCAACCAGCCGAATCTGCGGTCCGCGGCGTGAGATGCTGAAGCTCGCGTCGCATACCAGGGGCTTCGCGACGCCGGTTCGTTGCCCGGCATGCCGCTACCCCAACCTGGCGATTGACATCTGGTGCGAGCGATGCGGCCGGCCGCTCGACTGGAAGCGAACCGTCGAGGCGCCGGCTGAGACCCGGCCGCTGGCCCCGGCGGTTGAGGCTCCTCCAGCCGCCACCCCGATCGCCTATTGCCCGAATTGTGGGGCGCCGAACCTCGTCTCCGACAAATACTGCCCGCGATGCGGCAGCGCGATGTCGCGAACCCCTGGTGCGGCTGCGGCTGCGGCACCAGCCCGCCGCGGGCGCCGGCGGCGGGTGACGAGGCTTCCGCGGCTTCGCTGGCCGGCGCTGACGCTACCCAAGCTGCCGCAGCCGAGGCTGGTGATGCCGCGATTCTCGCCGCCTGGGCGCCTTCCACGCGTGCCCGGGATTGCGCTGGTCATCGCGGCGGTGCTGGCTGCCGCATTGATCGTGCCGCTGGCCTACGCGCGGCTGCCGTCGGGTCATCCGGTGGCGGCGCGACAAGCGGCCGGAACCCGTCTTCCATCGGCGGGCGGGGCGAGTGCCGCGAGCACGCCGCAAGCCGCCGCCATCGCCGGAGTTGAGGCGAAGACCGGGTTGCGGTATGCAACGAAATGCCCCACGAATGCCGCCTGTCTTTCGCTCGTCAGCGAGACGGCCGGCAAGAATGCCGCGGTCTTCGTCTTCTCGACCGCGCGCTCGGGCGGTCGCCAGTGCGCCGGGTACGTTTTTCATGGTGGCGGCGGCTGGCACCTCGTGGATGCGGCCTGCGGCCTACCCGACCAACTGAGCCCGCTCGTCGGCCGCGATGCGACCGTGCGCGTGCCGGGCAGTTGCGCCAACGTTCGCGAGACGGCCAGCCTGACCGGGCGGGTGGTCGCCTGCATCAATGACGGCACGGCTGTGCACATCGATGGCGGTCCGACATATGCGGACGGCCGCCTGTGGTGGCACGAAAAGCTCGGCTGGATGGCGCACGACTTTCTCGTGGGGCCCTGACGCGAGCGACGCCGATGCTCTCGCTTAGTCCTGTTCGTGGGGCGACTGGGTGCGCAGCCGCTTGACCATCTCCAGCAGCATCTTGTAGCTGATGCTGGCGTTGTCCATGAGGATGGGTTTGACCTCCCAGGAGATCATGGTCAGGCACACCGTATCCGTGTCGGCTCGCACATCCGCCGTTCTGGGTCCGCCATCCAGCACGGAGATTTCACCGAAGAATTGACCGGGTCCCAGGCTGGCGATGCTCTGCCCATCCCGCACCACACTGACTCGGCCTTCCTTGATGATGTAGAGCCCGTGCCCGCCGGCCCCCGACTTGACGATGGTGGTTCCCGCGCGGTAGGGCTGCTCTTTGATCAGCTTTCCAAGAACCTCGAGCTCCTTCTTGTCCAGTCCGGCAAACAGCGGGACGCGGCGGAGTGACTCGGTGGGGTCGGTCTTAACTGCCATGCGCTCCTCCTCAGCCGCACCTACGATACCTCAGGTCGCGGGTTGCTTGCGAGGCAGTGGTGCCCCAGGCTCCTGGATCGGCGCTGGGCCGGGTGCCGGCGGGGCCGGGAGGGGAACCGGCCGATTCTCGATCCCGATGCCGTTGACGAGCGCGCCGGCGGCGAGCAATGCGACGGTGACCAGGATGGCGAGGTGAAAGGCATCCGTCGAGGCGCCCCTGGCCGCCGCGGCCAGCTCCCGAGGCATGGTCGGTGGCGGGGCATTGAGCGGGCTCAGCCGCTGGCGGACCGCGGGCGATGAGGTGTCCACGCTGGGGACGCGTTGATGGATCCCCTGATAGAAGCTGGCCGTGATCGCGATGAAGACGATCGCGCCAGCCAGCTGGGGGCCGATCCGCGAGATGGCGTTGTTGATCGCGGAGGCCAGCCCAGAGTTGTGCACGGGGACGGAGGTCATCACCGCGGTCGTCAGCGGAGCGACCATGATGCAGAGCCCGATGCCGAACACGATGCTGGCGGGCAGCAGGTCGATCAAGTAGCTGGCGGGCGGCCAGAAGGTCGCGGGATTGTTGGTGGCCAGCCGCCAGGGAACGCTGGTCGCCGGGATCCGCACCAACCACAGGGTGCCGAGCGCCATCACCGCCGGGCCGATCGCCATGAACAGGCGCGGTCCTAATCGCCCGGCCAGCGCGCCGAAGCGAGGGGAGAAGAGGGCGAGCAGAATGGAGCCCGGGAGAAAGGAGAGCCCGGCCGCCGTCGCGGTGTAGCCGAGGGTACCCTGCATGAACAGTCCGGCGTTGTAGCCGTAGACGTAGAGCGCGCCGTAGATCACCAGTGTCGAGATGTTGCTGACCGTGAAGTTTCTTGAGCGAAAGAGTCGCAGCGGGATGAGAGGATGCGGCGAGTGGGCCATCCAGAAGGGGAGGATGGCGATGCCGACGGCGCCGACGGCGAGCGCGATGTAGGCGAGCGGATCACGCCACAGTCGCTGCTGGCCATAGATGGCACCGACCGCGAGCCCACCGACGCCGACGGCCACGATCAGCGCTCCCACCCAGTCGAAATGCGGGCTGGCTTCCGAGTCGCGACTCTCCTGGACGTGAGCCAGCAGGGCCCAGACCGCCACGGCGATCAGGGGCACGTTGATGAAGAACACAGCCCGCCACGAAATGCTGTCGACCAGCACGCCACCCACGAAGGGGCCGAGGATGGTGGTGGCAGTGGTCGCCCCCGCCCAGATGCCGATCGCCCGGCCATGCTCCTCGCCGCGAAATGCCGCCGTGATGATCGACAGCGATCCCGGCACCAGGAAGGCGCCGGCCACTCCCTGCAAGAAGCGAAAGAGAATGAGCAGCTCCATGTTCGGGGCCAGGCCGCAGAGGACCGAAGCGGCGCCAAAACCGACGAGTCCGATGGCAAAGGTTCGACGCCGGCCGTAAAAGTCGCTGATCGCCCCGGCGAGGATCAGCAGGGCGCTCAACGCGAGCAGATAGCCACTGTAGATGTAGGACTGGCCTTCCAGAACGCCAACGAAATGCACCGGGAGCTCGCGGCCGATGCGCGGCAGCGCGACATTGATCACCGTCCCGTCGAGGAAGACGACGGCGGACCCCAGCACGGCGGCGATGATGGTCCAGCGCTTGACCGGCGTCGACAGCATGCGCGAATTGTATGGGCGCGCCGCCAGGCCGGGCCGAATCGAACGTTACCGGGCTTTGATCGCCGCCAGGCGCTGTGCCTTCATCTCTTCCATTCGGGTGCCGAGATCCTCGAGCTCCTGGCGGGACAGGACCTTGTCCTCCACCTTGGGAAACAACTCCTTTTCTTCCTCGCCGACGTGGTGCTGAACATCCTCCATCAGCACCTTCAGGCCGGCAAGCCAGTGCTCGGTCGTCTTGTCAGCCTTGTCCAGGTCAGCCAGCACCAGCTTGACTTGCTTGTGTTCCTCGAACGACTCGAGGACCAGGTCATGGGTCTGCTTCGCGTTCTTGACGGCGGGGTAGAAGAGCTGTTCCTCGATCTCGGCGTGGACGGTCAGCTCGTTGGCCAGTTCCCTGAAGAGCTGCTCGCGGTTCCCGTTCCCTTTCTCGATCTGCGAAAAGATCTTCTCGACCTGGCGGTGGTCGTTCTTCAGCAATTTGATGGCATCCATAGGGACCTCCCTGCGCTAATGTATCAAAAACTGATATCGACGATATCAGCTACACGGGAAAGACGCAAGCCATCGAACCGAGCTAGCCGCCGAGATGGGAGCGCTGGAACTGGTTGCGCAACTTCCAGATGCCGTCCACATAGCTCCGGCTGCTGGGATAGATGCCGTAGCGATGGACCGCGGTCATCCCCTGGTAGTAGGCGGCCAGGACGAGCTTCGGGTCGTGCAGCTGGGTGAGGTAGGAGCGGAGGAGGGCGGCGCCCAGCTCCGCGTTGTCGACCGGGTTATTCAGGTTGACTCGCCGATGCAGCAGGGACGGCCCGGCCCAGGCGGCGGTATAGGGCTCGACCTGCATCAGTCCCACGGCCCCCGTCCGGGAGCGGGCGGCCTGGTTCCAACCGCTCTCCCAGTACGACACGGCCAGCACGAAATTCGGATTCAGCTGGTGGTGATGGGCGGCCCGGATCAGGATGGCGCGGGCCTGGGATGGCGTGAGCTTGTTGGCCGCGTAGGCGGGCTGGGTGGCGAGAGCAGCGGTCAAGCCGGCCGTGGCCAGAGCGGCCACCACCAGGCGGGGAAATTTTGGCATGTGACAGCAACGTGATGCCGGCCGGCCGGCTTGCTGCTCTTACGGTGAATTGTTGTTAAGGCCAGCCGGTCCTTGACTTTGGGTGAGCGCGAGCATCAAATATGAACAGCCCGGAGGGGGAACTCGCGCCCAATACACACGCGGAGGGAGAAGCCTATGGCCACAGTGACGACTGAGCGACCACCTGCAAAAACCGACGTCGAACGCCTGCACGAGCTCGGCTACGCTCAAGAGCTGCTCCGACGCATGAGCGGCTTTTCGAATTTCGCTGTCTCGTTCACGATCATCTCGATCCTCAGCGGTTGCCTGACGCTTTACGGCTACGGCATGAACACCGGCGGTCCGGTCGTGATGAGCGTCGGCTGGCCACTGGTCGGCATCATGGTCACATTGGTCGGCCTATCCATGGCCGAGATCGCATCGACGTTTCCGACGGCCGGAGGGCTCTATTACTGGTCGGCCAAGCTGGCCACGAGCAATGCCGCCGCCTGGAGCTGGTTTACCGGGTGGTTCAACCTGCTGGGCCAGATCGCGGTTACCGCTGGCATCGACTTTGGCGGGGCCTTCTTCGTCACCGCCTTCCTCAACCTCCAGTTCGGCTACCCAATCGATCCGCCGCACATCATCGGCGTCTACGCCGTCATCCTTCTCCTGCACGGTCTGCTCAACACCTTCGGCGTTCGCCTCGTGGCGCTGCTGAATGACATCAGCGTCTGGTGGCATGTGCTGGGGGTTGCCATCATCGTGGCCGTGCTGGCCATCGTTCCCGCACACCACCAATCGGTTTCGTTCGTCTTCACCAAGCTCGTCAACAACACCGGATGGGGCTCGTCGATTTACGTCTTCGCCCTCGGGCTGCTGCTGGCGCAATACACCTTCACCGGTTACGACGCCTCGGCGCACATGACGGAAGAGACCAATGATGCGGCGCGCACGGCGCCGCGCGGCATCGTGATGTCGATCGTGGTCTCCTTGATCGCCGGCTGGGTCCTGCTGCTGGGCGTGACGTTCGCCATCCAGAACTACAGTGGTGAAGCCGCGGCCACCGTCCCGCCGGCGCAGATCTTTATCGATGCCATTGGGAGCACGGGAGCCAAATTGCTGCTCCTGATCGTGATCGGCGCGCAGTTCTTCTGCGGCATGTCGTCGGTCACCGCCAATTCCCGGATGATCTATGCCTTCTCGCGAGACGGCGCGCTTCCCGGATCGAATTTCTGGCACAAGGTCAACAAGCGCACCCGGACGCCCACCAACTCGATCTGGTTCGCCGCCGTGGGCGCCCTCATCCTCGGACTGCCCTACCTGTGGAACCCGGAGGCCTACGCCGCGGTGACATCGATCGCGGTCATCGGTCTCTACATCGCCTACATCCTGCCGGTCATTCTTCGGCTGCGACAGGGCGATCGATTCGTCCGCGGGCCCTGGCATCTCGGGCGATGGAGCATGACGGTGGGCGTGATCGCGACCATCTGGGTTGCCTTCATCACGATCCTCTTCATGCTGCCGCCGGCATCACCAATCGACATGACGAAGAACTTCAACTATGCGCCGGTCGCGGTCGCCGTCGTCTTGATCTTTGCCGGTGGCTGGTGGTTCGTCTCGGCGCGCAACTGGTTCAAGGGCCCCCGCGTCCAGGGTTCGGCTGAGGAGCTCGCGGCGATCGAGCGTGATCTCAGCGAGGTGGGCGCGGCTTAGAAGGAACTCTTGCCTCCGATGGAACGACTCGACGGCAAGGTCGCGCTGATCACCGGCGCGGGGAGTGGCATGGGTCGCGTGGCGACCCATGCCTTTGTCCGGGAGGGTGCCCGCGTGGTGGCGGCCGACGTCAACAGCAAGGCGGCCGAGGAGACGGTGGTGGAGCTCGACGGTAAGGCGGCCGCGGTCAGCGGGGATGTCACCCAGGAGGCCGACGTCAAGCGTTTCGTCGAGACGGCGCTCGACCGCTTCGGCCGGCTCGACATCCTCTACAACAACGCCGGGATCTTCGACGAGGCGGACGAGTCGGTACTGACCACGACCGACGCCATCTGGGACCGAACCATGGCGATCAACGTCAAGGGGATCGCCTTCTGCTGCAAGCACGGTATTCCGGAGTTGATCAAGGCGGGCGGCGGCTCGGTGATCAACATCGCCTCCTTCGTCGCCCTCGTCGGCTGCACCGTGCCGCAGGACGCCTATACCGCCAGCAAAGGCGCGGTGATCGCCCTCACCAAGTCGCTCGCGGTGCAGTTCGGACCAAAGGGCATACGGTCGAATGCCATCTGTCCCGGCCCGATCGAGACGCCGCTGATGCGCGACCTCTTGAAGGACGAAAACAAGAAACGGGTCCGGCTGAACCGGATCCCGATGGGACGGTTTGGCCACGCCGACGACGTCGTGTCGCTGGCGATCTACCTGGCGTCGGACGAGTCGAGCTGGACGAACGGCGCCGCCCTCGTGGTCGACGGTGGCATCACGTCAAACTACTTCTGATGATTACCATCGAGACGCCCGCCCAGCTGCTGATCGGCGGTAGCTGGCGCCACGGCCAGGGGGAGAAGACCTTCGACATCGTCGAGCCGGCCACCTCCGAGGTGATGGCCAGGGCGGCGATCGCCGCGCCGGCGGACGTCGAGGCCGCGGTGACGGCGGCGCGCGCCGCCTTCGAGCACGGCCCCTGGAGCGGCGCAGCGGCGAGCGAGCGGGCGAAGGTCCTCTACAGGATCGCCGAGCTGATTCGATCGAACGCCGATCGGCTGGCGATCCTCGAAGCCCGCAACGCCGGAAAACCGATCCGGGACGCGCGCGACGAGGTGATGGGCGCGGCGCAGTGCTTCGAGTATTACGCGGGGGCGGCCACCCGCATCTACGGCGAGACGATCCCGGTCACCGCCCCAGGGCTGGACTTCACCCTGCGCGAGCCGGTGGGAGTCGTGGCCCTGATCGTTCCCTGGAACTTTCCCCTCACGATCGCCTCCTGGAAAGTCGCGCCGGCGCTGGCCGCCGGGAATGCGGCCGTGCTCAAGCCGGCGAGCTACACGCCGCTGACCGCCCTCGAGCTCGGACGCCTGGCGCTCGAGGCCGGCCTTCCGGAGGGTGTCCTCAATGTCATCACCGGCCCGGGCGGCACGACCGGCAGTGCGCTGGCCGGGCATCCCGGCATCGACAAGATCGCGTTCACGGGCGAGACGCTGACCGGCGTCAGCATCCTGCAGCAGGCGGCGCCCAACATCACCCGCGTCTCGCTCGAGCTCGGCGGCAAGTCGCCCAACATCATCTTTGCGGATGCGGACCTGGACAAAGCGGTCCCGGCCGCCGTCAACAGCGTCTTTGGCAACGCCGGCCAGGACTGCTGTGCCCGCAGTCGCGCGTTCGTCCATCGCTCGATCGCCGAGGAGTTCGACCAGCGGGTGGCGGCCGGCAGCCGGCAGCTGAAGCTTGGCGATCCGCTCGACAGTGCGACCGAGATTGGTCCACTGATCTCGATGAAACAGCGGGAGCGAGTGCAGGGCTACGTCAAGGTTGGCCAGCAGGAGGGGGCGCGGTTACTGGCCGGTGGATCAGTGCCAGGCGGCGCACTGGCGCGCGGCAGCTACCTGGAGCCGACCGTGTTCGACCGGGCCGATAACCGAATGCGGATCGCGCAGGAAGAGATCTTCGGTCCGGTGCTGACCATCATTCCGTTCGCGGACGAGGATGAGGCGCTCCGCCTGGTGAATGACACGCCCTACGGACTGTCCGGATCGATCTGGACCCGCGACATCGGCCGGGCCTTGCGGGTGGCTCGCGGCGTTCGAACCGGCGTGCTCAGCATCAACAGCAGCCGCAGCGTCCACCAGGAAGCGCCGTTCGGCGGCTACAAGCGAAGTGGGATCGGGCGGGAGCTGGGTATGCACGCCCTTCAGCTGTACACCGAAGTCAAGAACGTCTTCGTCAGTCTCGAGTAACCGGGAGGGATGAGATGGCGCGCACAGTGACACCGGCGAGAGAACGATCGACGGCAACGCGAGCTGACCGCAGCAACGGGCAATCGCGCCGCCAGGAGAAGACCGCCAAGCTCACGCTCGAGGAACTCGTCCGTCAGACGAAGGCCGGCGACGTCGATACCGTCATCATTGCGATCGCCGACCTGCAAGGCCGGCTGATGGGCAAGCGGTTGACCGGCCCCTACTTCCTCGACCACGTCGATGAGGGGCTGCATGCCTGCGACTACCTGCTGGCGATGGACATCGACAACGAGCCGCTGCCCGGGTTCAAGTTCACGAACTGGGGCACGGGATACGGCGATATGCATGGCCATCCGGACCTTTCGACGATCCGGCGCCTCCCGTGGCTGGAAAAGACCGCCCTGATCCTCTGCGACGTCGAGACCATGGACGGCAAGCCGGTCGACGTTGCTCCGCGCCAGGTGCTGCGCCGGCAGCTGGATCGGGCCCGCAAGCTCGGCTTCAATCCCAAGACCGGGTCGGAGCTCGAGTTCTACCTGTTCCGGGACAGCTACGAGCAAGCCGCCGGCAAGGACTACCGCGGGCTGGAGCCTTACGGCCGCTACATCGAGGACTATCACATCCTGCAGGGCACCAAAGCCGAGTGGTTCAACCGCCTGGTGCGCAACGGGATGGAAGGCGCCGCGGTGCCGGTCGAGAACAGCAAGGGGGAGTGGGGCTTCGGACAGCAGGAGATCAACCTCCGCTTTGCCGAAGCCCTCGAGATGGCCGATCGCCACGTCGTCTACAAGAACGGCGTGAAAGAGATCGCGGCCCTCAACCAGGTGGCCGTCACCTTCATGGCGAAATGGACGATGGCCCAGGCGGGCAGCTCGTTCCATCTCCATTCATCGCTCTGGGACGTCAAGAGCGATAAGGCGCTTTTTCATGCTGCCAACGGCGGTCCGCACGGCATGTCGCCACTCTTCCAGCACTACCTGGCGGGCTTGATCGCCCTGGCACGTGACTTCTCGCTCTTCTATGCGCCATTTGTCAACTCCTACAAGCGCTACCAGGCGACCTCGTTTGCGCCCACCTCGATCGTCTGGAGCTGGGACAATCGGACCTGCGGCTTCCGGATCATCGGTCACGGTCCGAGCCTGCGGGTCGAATGCCGAATTCCAGGGGCGGACGCGAACCCCTACCTGGCGTTCGCGGCCACCATTGCCGCCGGGCTGCACGGCATCGAGAACAAGCTCGAGCTGCCGCCCGAGTTCCATGGCGACGCCTACACGTCCAAAGACCTGCCACGGGTGCCGGGCAATCTGACCGAGGCGATCAATGCCCTGGAGAAAAGCCAGGTCGCGCGCCAGGCCTTCGGCGATCAGGTCGTCGAGCACTACCTGCACTCGGCCAGACTCGAGCGCCAGAGCTTCGACAGCGCGGTCACCGACTGGGAGCTTCGGAGGAACTTCGAGCGCATCTGACCGACGATCAACCGTGACCGGTGCCCCGTCAAAAGAGCTGCGGGAGCTAATCGCCCGGGACGCCGCCGCCTGGCGAAAGTGGCTCGGGCGGTATCACGGGAAGTCTCCTGGGGTCTGGCTGGTCGTCTCCAAGAAGGGCACGATCAAGCCGACCCGGCTCACCTACGATCAGGCTCTGGAGGAGGCGTTATGCCACGGCTGGATCGACGGCCAGGGCCGGCGGCGCGATGACGCGACTTACCAGATTCGCTTCACCCCGCGACGCAGTCGGAGCGTCTGGTCAAAGCGCAATACCGTCATCGTCGCGCGGCTCATGGAGGAGGGCCGGATGCACCCGGCCGGAATCGCCGAAGTCGAGCGGGCGAAATCCGACGGCAGGTGGGAAGTGGCGTATCACGGGGCGGCAACCGTCGAGATACCCGAAGATCTCAGGGCGGCTCTGAAGACAAAGCCTGCGGCGAAGGCAATGTTCCAGACGCTATCGGCGCAGAACCGCTACGCCATCCTCTACAGGATCCAGAACGCGAAGCGCCCCGAGACGCGGACTCGCCGAATCGAACGGTTTGTGGCGATGCTTGCGCAAGGCGAAACGCTGTACCCGCAGCGCCGCGCTCCAAGCCCCGCTACTCGGCGAGATGCAGCATCGGTGCCCAGGGACAAAGGCGTCAGGAACCAGAATATTGAAGCCTCATGAAATTGAGCGTGGCGCTCACGAAGGCGGCGCCATGCTCCTTACTCTCACGCTCCCTCTTTTCGAGCTCAGTAAGGTCCCGTGTCGGAAGCGGCGGACCGGAGGGCCCGGCTACTGGGCCTTGGACGGACATCGATTCGAGCTCGGTGATGATCCACCGCCCGGTCGTCTCGAGGCGCCTGGCCGCCAGATCCTGACTCCACGCCGTAAGCTCCTCCGAGCCCTGGACCACGCGGTGGCGCTGGTCCAGTTCGACAAGGGATGATATGGCGTGGAGCCTGACCCTCGCCGAAGGAGGACCGGGTTCTCCAGAGTCCACGGAGAGTATTTCCGTGCCAACGATCTCGAAGGCACCATGCACCCGGCGGTGACCACGAGCGGCGAGATCGCGGACAGTCTCTACCAGCTCTTGGTACAGCTCCGGAGTCATATACCGCTTGCAGAGTGGGGGGCTTGCGGTAGAGATCGCGGCCTCGAGCTGGCTAAAGCCTTCCCGGACATCAGCCAGCAGCTCGCTCTGGTTAGTGTTTGACAGCGACTCCATCACGCCCAAATTATGCAGCCTCTATCTATAGGGTCTCCTCGCCGACGCGCAGAGGGAGCCGTTCGTGCACTCCGGCAGACCGACACGCTCGTTTCCGTCCGGTCTTGGAGCTGGCTACGCCAGCCAAGAAGTCAGCTGTCAGCTAGACGCGATTCTCCCGTTGTTCCCTCAGCCGTGATGCAAAGGTTCTTGACTTGGCTCGAGCCTGCATCCGCTGTAGCAGGGTTGCTGGCCGCAGCTGCCGGCGGTCTCCCGTACCTCGCCGACTACGGCCACCACGAGTACGCCTGCTGGGGCCAACTTCTCCCTTGCATCATCAACACGAAGGCGGATATCCCGGCCGGGGTACCTGGCATCTGGCTGAGCCTCGGCCTCCTTGCCGGATTCACAACCGTGGCCTTCCTTCATGCACTCCAGCTGCGCCGGCTTTTCCATTACGCCTTGCTCGTTATCGGGGCTGCGTATTTGGTGGCCTTCATCGTGGTCGAAGGCGGATTTTTCGTTGCCGCCTATCAGATCTCCGCAGTCTGCGTTATGGTTGCCTGTCTGGCTGCGATCACTAGACAAATCGGCGTCAGGCGCCTGCGGATCAAGCGAGCAGGGTTGGCGGTCAGCTCTTTGGTTGTGCTCTGGTTGTTCAGTGGCGTTGGCGCCTTCGCCCTGGCTCCCCGCGATCTTTTCTGGCCGCTGATTCCATCCGAGCCGCCGGATGCCCAGGACAGCCTCCGATTCGCCGTCCCTGCTGGATGGGACGCCTCAGGCACCTTCATCGGTTTTGATCGCTTCACAGCTGACGAACTCAACCGGATCCATCAGGGCAGTAAGCTTCGGCCGCTGCGCTTTGTGACTGCCGGTACGCCGTCCACCCGTCTCGACACCGTCTCAGTGAACCCGATCGACCGCTGCACGTGGGGCGCGGTGGCGCTGTCCTCCAGCGGTCGGTGCGACGCAATCCTGACCGTCGGCTGCCACCCCGGCAACCGTGACTGGAAGGACGTGGTTGGCTCACTAGTTAGTGGCAAGGCCTGGTCCCAAGGGGCGTCGTCCGGGACGGTTCGGCTCCAGAGCTAGCCCTGGCTGCCGAAAGGCAACCCGTCAGCTGAGGGCGACGGCTGGGTCATAAGCGTTGCCTCGCAGCCCAGCGCACGGAGCCTCAACCTCCGGCCACGAGCTTGAGTCCCATCTCCTCGGCGGCGATTCGCTGGCGGGCATCGAAGGATGCGAAGCTGTTAAGCCCGGCGACTAGAGCTGTGGCCACGTGAATGGCGTCCAGCGACCTGACGCTGGCGGGGCGTACGTCGATCGCCCGGTTTCGGATTTCGGGTGTGAGATCCACGATTTCACAGTGATCCAGCAGCTCGCGGGCTGCTCGCTGCACGGATCGTGGGGCGACCCGCCGGCCCAAGGCGCGACCGATCTCGACTTCACTCACCGAAGAGGTAACCATTGGCCGTTGGCGCGCACGTAC
>VBJI01000118.1 GCA_005880875.1 Chloroflexota bacterium | reverse complement strand
ACATTGGCGCCGAGGATCTTGTCGTCGACGCGCATGTCCTGGACTGCCGCGGCAAGGTCGGCCCGTCCGACCTGGCGAACGAGGTACCGGCAATCAATATGCAGGGCCTCGAAGGCCGCATTCTGCATCGCCGGCGAGAGGCTGTGGGAGACCGAGTCACCCAGCAGGAAGACGGAGTTCATGCCTCCTCCCCGGTGATCGCCCGCAACTGGGTGAAGAAATCGGGGTAGGAAACGGCGACGCAGTCCGCGTCCTCGATCGTCGTTGGACCGGATGCCGTGAGACCGGCGATCGCCAGGGCCATCGCGATGCGATGGTCGCCATTCGAGCTGACGGTCGCGCCGCGCAAGGCGGCAGGTCCGTGGACGCTGATCCCGTCGGGACGCTCATCGACAGCCGTCCCCATTCGACGGAGTCCGTCGGCCATGCCGGCAATGCGATCGCTTTCTTTCAGGCGAAGCTCGGCCGCCCCATCGATGCGGGTCACGCCCACCGCCTGAGTGGCGACGGCGATCAGTGCCGGAATCTCGTCGACGGCGGCCGCGACGTCGGCCGGCCCGACCTCGATGGCATGTAGCTGATGACCCACGACCGTTACCGAGCCCAGCGGTTCGATCTCGGCCGACGCAAGCTCGACCACGACTTCCGCACCCATCGCTTCGAGCAGACCAAGAAACGCGGTGCGGGTTGGATTCAGGCCGACGCCCTGAATTGTTACCGACCAGCCGGGCCGCATTGCGGCGGCCGCCATCCAGAAGGCTGCCGATGAGACGTCGCCAGGCACCCCCAGGTCGAGGGGGCGTAACGGCCGGTGGGACGGACGCAGCTCGATGGTGTGGCCCCCACCCCGACCCTCCCCCGCAAGCGGGGGAGGGAAAGAATTCACGCGTAAGTCGGCGCCCATGGCGGTGAGCAAGCGCTCAGTGTGGTCGCGCGTGGGTTCGGGTTCCACGATCGTGGTTGGGCCGCTCGCCGCGAGGCCGGCCAGCAGGATGGCGCTCTTGACCTGCGCACTCGCCACCGGGAGGACATGATGGCGTCCCTGGAGCGCGGTGCCGGTCACGATCAGGGGTGCGCGACCATCGTTCGAGTCGAGGCGTGCGCCCATCCGGCGCAGGGGCTCGATGATGCGGGCCATCGGGCGGCGGCGGAGCGAAGCATCGCCGTCGAGGGTGGCGGATACCCGGCTCCCGGCGAGCAGGCCCGCGAGCAGGCGCATCGTGGTCCCGGAATTGGCGCAATCGAGTGGCCCGTGCGGCGTTGCAAAACCCCAGCCGGATTGTCCCGATGAGGGCGCGGGAGATACGCGAAGCCCCCACCCCGACCCGCGCGGAGAGACGGGAGACAGCCTGACGCCAAGGCTTCGAAGGCCCGCGACCGTGGCGCGCACGTCCTGACCCTCAGGTAGCCCGGTGATTATGGAGTCGCCGTCCGCCAGCGCCCCGAGGATCAGCGCCCGGTGCGCGATGGATTTGTCGCCGGGAACCCGTAGCGTGCCGGCAATGTGAGTTGTCGGTGCGACTGTTTCCAATTGGTCGATCTCAGCGCCCAGCATGCACGGCTCCGCCAAAGAGATCCTTCACCCTCGTGCCGGCACTGATTCGTTGGCGATATTGGTGCAGCACGGCATCGAATCGATCGATGGCGTCAACCAGGGCGTCGCGATTTTCTCGCGAGATCGCTTCGTACATCGCCGGGTCCCCCCCGGCGAGGCGAACCATGCCGCGATAACCCGGTCCACCGAGGGTCTCATCCGCCTGCCGCTTTACGGTTTGCGCGTAGGCGGAACTGACCACGAAAGCCAGGTGGCTGAGAAAGGCCATCTGCTCGTCGTGGAGATCGGGACGCATGAAGCTCACGCTCGCGCCGATGGCGCGCACCATCTCGAACCAGGTATCGAACCGCCGGACGTCCTGACCCTCGGCCGGCGTGAAGATCCAGGGCTCGTGGTCAAAGATTTCGGCATCGCTCTCCCGGAGCCCGCTGCGCGTCTTGCCGGCCACGGGATGGCCGCCGAGAAAACGCGATGGATTCGGCAGGCGCTGCGCCCAGGCGAGGACGGGCCGCTTGACGCTTGCTACATCGGTGATGAGGGCATTGGCCCCGACGATCGGGGCGAGCCGCTCCATCACACCGGCGATTTCCTCGATCGGCGTCGCGATTACCACGATGTCACAGTCCGAAAGCTCGGCCAGATCCGTTGACGCGCGATCGACGGCGCCCCGCTGGATCGCTTCGGCGGCGCTTTCGGCTTGCCTGGCGACACCTGTTACGTCGATCGCATGCCGCAGGCGACGTAACGCCAGGCCCAGGGAGCCGCCGATCAACCCCAGACCAACGATGCCCACCCGCATCAGGCGATCCCCACCGGCCGTTTCAGCGCCGCCGCCACCGCCTTCACCTGCTCGACCAGCTGGCCAAACGCCTCGGGCGTGAGTGACTGCGCCCCGTCGGAGAGCGCGATCTCGGGCTGCACGTGCACCTCCACCATGAGCCCGTGGGCGCCGGCCGCGATCCCGGCCAGCGCCATCGCGGTCACCAGGGACCGGCGACCAGTGCCGTGGCTCGGGTCCACGATGATGGGCAGGTGACTCAGCTCCTTGATCAGCGGGATGGCGTTGAGGTCCAGCGTGTTGCGGGTGTAGGTCTCGAAGGTCCGGATGCCCCGTTCGCAGAGGATGACCTCGTAGTTGCCCTGGCTCAAGATGTACTCGGCCGAAAGCAGCCACTCCTCGATGGTCGCCGACATTCCCCGTTTGAGCAGGATCGGCTTGCGGAGCTGGCCAACTTCCGACAACAGCGCGAAGTTCTGCATGTTGCGGGCGCCGATTTGTAAGACGTCCGCGAGATCCGCCAGGGTGTCGATGTCCGGTGGCGCCAGCACCTCACAGACGAGTGGAAGGCCGGTCTGCCGCCGTGCTTCTCGGAGGATCTCGACGCCACCGCCCCGCAGCCCCTGAAAGGTGTACGGCGAGGTGCGCGGCTTGAAGACACCGCCCCGCAGCGCGTGCGCACCGGCCGTCTTGGCCTGGCGGCAGGTTTCCAGGTAGAGCTCCTCGTTGTCGACCGAGCATGGCCCGGCGACGATCCAAACCTGATCGCCGCCGACCTCATGGGAGTTGACCTTGATGCGGGTGTCGCGAGTACGGAATTCGCGGTTGGAGAGCTTGAAGGGCTTGGTGATGGGAACCACTTCGGCCACGCCCGCCGCCTCGACGAACAGATCCCGGAGCGCGAACGGGTTCGTACCGATGACGCCGATCACGGTTCGCTCATCGCCGTCACTCAGGTGGGTGCGCATGCCATGGGCCTGGACCTGGGCAACCACCGCCGCCACCTGCGCGGAGGTTGCGTCATGCCGCATCACGATGATCATGCCGTGGCCCTCAGCTTTTCGGCGCCCCGCAGGTAGACGAAACGGATGGCGGAAGTCGGAACGTTCGTATTGACCAGCAACAGCACCCGGATGCAGCGCGGAAGGCTCCGCGGATTCGATGCCGGCACGCCCATCTCGTGGGCGCACATCAAGGGGACATCACCCCAGCCGAGCTGCCGGGCAGCGGCCGCGGGGAACTCCGACGTCAGATCGGGAGTGGTGGTGAACCAGGCAGCGGCGATGTCATCCGGGTGGATCGTGTTCTCGTGCGCGATTCGCGCCAGTAACTCGGTCGTCGCCTGGATGATCGCCGCCTCGCTATCCTCGTCAGTGGTCGTCGCGCCGCGAATCCCTCGAACCGCCATTCCTCTCTACCTCCTGGGTGCGCCACGTTATCGCTGCGATGGAGGAGGGCCGGTCGTCGGGTGATGCTGGGAGGAGCGGCGCTAGCTCATCCCGAGCCGGACCCGAGCCGGCCCGAGATAGGCGTAAAAGTACGCAAATCGAATGCGCCGCATCATCGTGCCGGCATCGTACAACGCGCCCGTCCGCTTGGCAAGAGCGGAACGTAACCAGACCCGAACGTAACCGGCTTGGGTATTCACCTATGGCGCGCGGCTCGGCGCCGAGGAGGTCTTCATGCTGACACTTCGTATTCCGGGGACCATCATCCTGGGGGTGGCGGCCGTATCGCTGGCTGCTTGCGGTGGCACGACCTCTGCCGGTAATGGGGCGGCGACGTCGGCGAGCAGCTCGGCCCTGATCCACACGGCTTCCATGAAGATCGCCGGCAAGACCGAAACCGTCCTGAAGAATGCCAGGGGACTCACGCTCTACTACTTCACGCCTGATACCGCCACCACGGTGGCGTGCACCGCCGGATGCGCGAGCACATGGCCCCCACTCCTCTCCCCTTCTGGCAGTCCAACCAGCAGCCCGGCCCTTCCCGGAACGCTGAGCGTGGTCAATGGACCGAACGGCAACCAGGTCCTCTACAACGGCCATCCGCTGTACACCTATTCAAAAGATGGGGACTCGGGTGATGCCTATGGCCAGGGCCTGTTCGGCAAGTGGTTCGTGGTGACCCCCGACCTGGCGGCGCCGTCGGCGTCGGCGAAACCCGGGTATTGAGTCTGACCCGGGCGGCGCGCTAGTTTGCGATCCCCGGGATCGGTGTCGCCGCCTGCGGCGCGACCAAGGGAAGCATCTGCAACGGATCAACCGGGCTATTTTCGATCCGGACCTCGAAATGGGTATGCGGACCAGTCGAGTTGCCGGTGGATCCAACCAGCCCGATCAGCTGACCGCGCTTGACGACGTCGCCCTCCTTGACTCCGATCGCCAGCAGGTGCCCGTAGAGCGTCTTCAAGCCGGCATCGTGCGCGATGACGACGTAGTTGCCGTAGCCGACCAGGGTACCCGTCGCATCCGTCATCGGACGCGCCAGCACCACCACGCCGTCGGCCGCCGCGAACACCGGGGTACCGAGGGGAACCGCGAGGTCGAGCCCAGTGTGGAAATGGGGGAATCCGGCGTAGGCCGCTTCGAACACGTAGGCCGTTGGCCCAAATCCCTGGGTGATCGTGGCATGCGGGATGGGCCACAGCAGCTTGCCGGTGGCGGTCAGCACCGGGTCTTCCGCGATCAACTGCGCGGTGGCCGCGAAGTTCTGCTGGGCGAAGACCGCCTGTTCGATCTGGCTCAGCACGCTGTCAGTTTTCATCTGGATCAGCTTCGCCCGCCTGGCCGCCATCTCCGGTGAGTCCGTCTGCATCGCGTCCAGCGCCTGCAACGCCTCGTCGATCGTCCCCTGCAGCTGGCCTTGCAGCGACTGCTCGTTGGCAATCTCTGCCGCCAGGGTGGTGCGAAAGAGCACCAGACGGGAGAGCACGTCTTGCTTGGCCGAGCGGCTGCGTTCCAGCGTGGTCTGGGCGTGCGCAAGCGCGACGTCATCCGCCTGCACCGAGCGCACGAGGCTTCGCTCCCGGTCGACGATGACGTCGCTGTACCCGATGGTTTCCAGCAGGCCCCCAAAGCCACCCGCGCGCACCAGGCTCACAAAGAAGCTGTCCTGGTGTTTGTAGAGGCGGCGGACGACGGTCGCCAGCTGCGTCCGGTCCTGGGCGAGCCGGCCGCTGACCTGCTCGTGCAGCGCGCTGACGGCGGTGAGCCGGCTGTCAAGCCCGGAAACCTTCTTCTCGCCGTCGAGGATCTGCTGGCCAAGCGCGATCAGACTGAGCTCCGCTTGATTCACCGATGTCTCGAGCAGCAGGGCGTGCCCCTCGGACGCGGTGAGGGCGCCGATCAGCTGGCCCTGCGCCTGGCGGTTCTGCAGTGACTGATTTTTCGGCGAGGCACCGGGGGCCGGCGACGGGCTGGCAACCGGCGACGGCGCCGGTGAGGTTGAGGGTGACGCCGCCGGGGTCGAACTCGGGGTGGGCGACGGCGACAGCATCCCCGGCCCGGTCGGAGAAATAGCAGCCAGGGCGCCGGCCGGCGCCAGGAGCAGGCCGAGGACGCCCGCGAGCATCAGGCCCAGGGTGGCCACCCTCCGACGCCGGCGAAACCGGCCGGCGACGGAGCGTCGAGAATTCATAGCCCTACAAAAGTCTTTACAGTTGTTAAGGCTCGGGACTAGCCCTATTTTCACATTTTTGTCACTCCTTGCCCGCTTGTACCTTTCCTGCAAGCCGGACCCAACACTTGCCTCGGCCTAACCTGTGCTACCATCCTGAAAAACCAACTCGGGCTATCACGGGGGAAGTGATCTGGCACAGAGCCGGTTTTTGACCCACACGCTTGTTCTGTTAGCGGCGGCGCTCATCCCGGTACTGACAGCCTTCGACCGACTCCACACCGATACCGCCTACGGCGCAAATAGCACCCCCTTCGTCTCCATACCGACCACGCACGTCGACGACGTGGTCCTCAGCCAGGGCGGCTTCATCATGAAGATGAGCACGTCCAGCGTTGACACCCCGGTGCGCCGCGACGTGAGCTATTACACGATCAAGCCGGGTGACACCGTCGAAAACGTGGCCGGTCGGTTTGGGTTGACGGTTGACACCCTGCGCTGGGCGAACAACATCGCGGACGTCACGAGCGTCGTCCAGGGTCAGCGACTGGTCATCCCTCCGGTGAACGGCATCCTGGTCAAGGTCCAGCCGAACACGCAGCTGACGGGCCTGGCGATCCAGTACCACGTCAATGTGCAGGACATCGTCGATTTCAACCTGATCCGGGACCCCGACCACCTCAAAGCCGGCACCATGCTGATGCTGCCGGACGGCGTTGGCCCCGCCCTGGATTCTGGCGGGATCGGCAAAAAGACCGTGCGATCGGTCACCTGGAATCGTTTCGGGCGCCAGGTAACGAACTACACCATCACCTACAGCACGGCGCCGGTGTATGGCGCGGGGGGGAAATTCCCCTACGGCTATTGCACCTGGTGGGTGGCGCACAAGCGCTACATCCCCTGGTCTGGCAACGCCTGGCAATGGTGGTACAACGCGCAGCAATTCGGCTATGCCGAAGGCCAGGTGCCGATGGTCGGCGCCATCATGGTGCAGGGCATCAGCTGGACGTCGCCGGTGGGGCACGTGGCCTATGTCGAGTCCGTGAACGCCGACGGATCCTTCACGGTGTCCGAGATGAACTACGCCGGCTGGGGCCGGGTCGACTACCGGACGATCAAGTCAACCGCTGGCCTCGATCTGCTGGGCTTCATCTACTAGATAGGTCGCGATGGCCACGGCTGAGGAATTCCTGGAACAAACTCGGGAGCAAGGCCTCAAGGAACTCGAGGATTTTCTGCGGATCCCGAGCATCTCGAGCAGCCCGGAGCGTGCCGATGACGTTCGCCGCGCCGCGGGCCACCTGGCCGAGCAGTACGAACGGGTGGGCCTCCAGAATGCCGAGGTGATCGAGACCGCCGGGCACCCGGTCGTCTACGCCGACTGGCTCAAAGCGCCCGGCAAGCCAACCGTCCTGCTCTACGGCCATTACGACGTGCAGCCGGTCGACCCGCTGGATCTCTGGACGTCGCCGCCGTTCGAGCCGATCCGGCAGGATGGGTTGCTGCTCGGCCGCGGCTCGTCCGACGACAAGGGCCAGATCGCCCTGCACTGGCAAGCGATCGACGCCTGGCTCAAGACCGCCGGTGAGCTGCCGCTGAACCTGAAGGTGATCGCGGAAGGCGAGGAAGAGATCGGCAGCCGCCATTTCGAAGAGTTCGTGGACGCCAACGCCGACCGGCTTCGGGCGGATTATTGCGTCGTCAGCGACACATCGATGGTCGCCCGAGGCTTCCCCGCGATCACCTATGGCCTGCGCGGGCTCGTCTACGTCGAGCTCAGGGTGGAGGCCGCCAGCGTCGACATGCATTCGGGGTTAATGGGCGGACTCGC
>VBJI01000244.1 GCA_005880875.1 Chloroflexota bacterium | reverse complement strand
ATGTGCCAGTCGATCGAGAAATACCGCCGGCTCCAGAGCAGGTTCAGTCCCAGGACGGCCGCGGCCGCCGCGAACATCAGCCCAACCAGCGTGGTCGCGCCAAAGCCCGTCAGGACGAGGGTGATGCCACAGACGCTCAGCAGGGTCTTGTTCAGGATGTCGGCGTAGGCGAGGTATTGCATCCGCTCGATCGCCTGGAAGGCGGCCAGCAGCGGATCCGACAGGAGGATACAGACGGCCACCCCGGTCGCCAGGTAAACGACGAGCGCCTGCTCCTGTCCGAAGTGACCGAGGAGAACGTAGAGCGCCGTCATCGCCAGGCAGGGGACGATCGACGCTAGCCGGATGAGCATCGCCCCTCCGATGAGCTCGGCGGCCCGCCCCGGGTCGGCGGCGATCTCGCGCACCAACAGGGTTCGCATCCCCAGGCTCCACACCGCGCCCAGGATGTTGCTGACGGTCCAGGCCATGACGATCAGGCCCATGCCGTGCGGCCCGATCCGGCGGGGGACGAAGAGGGTCCAGACGGCCGTCACGAATGAGGTGACGATCAGGCTGCCGCTCAGATAGGAGACGTTATGGAGGAGGACGTGGTCCCGGCGCGCCGGCGGCACGGACGCCGGCTGACGTGATTGGCTGAGCATCAGAGTTCCAAGGCGGCTGTGATCGACCGTAGCAGCAAGAGCCGGCGCGGGTAAATGGGGCTCATGGACCCGCGATCCGGCAAGCGCACCGCGGGTAGGACTCGGGCCCAATCGGCGGCGGGACAAGTGCCATGCCGTCCCCGGCCGGGCCTATTTTGACTCGAGCGGTCCGCTTCTAGACTGGACCACGTAGGCCGAATGATCCGTTATCTGGAGACCTTTTATCGGCATCGCCTGCTGACGGTGACACCATTGATCCTCGCGGTCGGGATCACCGTTGGCATCGCCCTGGCGCAGCCGCGAATGTACGAATCCTCGGCACGGATCTGGTTCTACGGGGCCGCGCTGACCGGGACCGCGCCCGGCCAGCCCTACACGAGCGCCGCCGACCAGCAGTCGGGAGTCTTGCGCGAGCTGCTGAATTCTCGTACGTTTTGCACCAAGGTCGGCCACCGCGGCCCGCTGGCCGGCTACCTCGCCAGCGGCTCGACCATTCCCTCGAACGTCGTCGCCGCGCTCGGCGCCAGGCTTGGGCTCGCTCGCTTCACCGGGCCGTCGGGTTCGGTCGACGAGCGGGTCTACGACGTGCTCAGTCAGAAAATCGAGGTGACCACCATCGGTCCGCAGGTGGTCGCGATTCGTTTCGCCGCGCCCGACCCGGGTGTGGCCCAGGGAACGCTGCATGCGCTCGTCGCGCAATTCTCTGACGAGATCCTGGGGAACCTTCACGGCCAGGCCCAGGCGGCTGTCGATTTCTTTAACCAGCAGGTCAAGACCCAGGCTGCCGAGGTCTCGGCGGACAACGACAAGCTCGCGGCGTACGTAAAGGCGCATCCCAAAGCCGGCCGCCGGCTTTCGCGCCATCGACGCGCCGAATCTTCCCGATCGTCCGACCGGTTTTCTCGGCCTGCTGCTGCGCGCGCTGGCGGCCGGCATCCTGGCCGGATTGTTCATCAGCGGCTTCACGGTCCTGGCCCTGACCGCAGCCGACAACTCGCTGCGCCGCCCCGAGGAGGTGCGCGGCGCGCTCGGCCTCCGAACGGTGGGGTCCATTCCGCGGGTGCGTCAGCGATGGGGGTGAAGCCGGAGCCGGAACTGCGCATCGTCGAGCGTCCGTGGCGGGCCAGCTTGGCGGTGCACCCCCAGGTGGTAGAGGCCTGCAGCCTGGCGAGCCTGCAGATTCGCGGACCTTCGGTGAAGCGCCTGGGCGTGACGAGCGCCATTCGAGGTGAGGGCCGAAGCGCCGTCGCGCTCGCGATGGCCGTCGTCCAGCAACGCGATTTCGCCAATCATCCCTTGCTGCTCGAGATGGACTTCGATCGGCCTTCGCTGAGCCGCCGGCTGCACACGGAGGCGTCTCCCGGGCTGGCCGAGCTGATTCGCGGCGACGTCACCATCGAAGAGGCGGTGCAACCGCTGTCGGAAGGGATCGCCGTCATCACCGCCGGCGCCGCGAACGGGGCGGCGGCCCGGCTGGTCGTCGACGTCACGGGGTCGAGCCTGCTCGAGCAGCTCAGCCAGCGATTCGACGTCGTCATCGCCGACCTGCCGCCCCTCCTCGGCTGCAGCTTTGGAACGCTCGCCGCCGAGCTCTTTGATCCCGTCGTCCTGGTGGTCCGGGCGGGCATCACGCCCATCGCACAGATCCGAGAGGCGACCGCGAGCCTGTCCCGTCCGCCCGTCGTGCTGCTCAATGGCACGCAGCGCCGCCGCCGTGGCGCTGGGGGTGGTGCTGCTGCAACCGGTCCGACCGCAATGAGCGCAACGCTCGCCGTCGGGCGGGCCCCGAGCCGGATCCGCCCCAGCATGGTCGCCTTGTGGGTCTGTATCGGGATCGCCTCGATGGCGGCGGCGCTCGCCGCCGCCAATCTCTCGCTGAGCGGCCGCACCCTGACGGTGATCGGGCTGGGCATCATCCTCCTGCCGCTCGGCCTGCGGACGTCACCGACGGCGGCCGTGGTGATCCTGCTGCTGGCCGCCACCGTGATCGAACAGATCAACTACACCTTTCCGCTGGGGATCGGGACGGACGAAATCTTTTACTTCACCAGCCTCAGCGACGGCGTGGGGCTCAGCGGTGTCCTGATCACCCCGCTCGAACTGACGATGGCGATGATCCTGCTGACCTGGGCGGTCCAGGCGATCGCGTCGCACCAGCTGGAATTTCGCCGCTCGAGGCTGCTGCTGGTCGTTGCCGTCTTGCTGGGGATCATCGTTCTGGCGGGGGCCCGGGGGCTGATCCAGGGCGCCGACGTGCGCACCGTGCTTCGCGAGCTCCGTCCCTGGGTGTATCTGGGCGCCGGGTACCTGATCGCGTCACAGCTGTTGCGGGGCAAACGGGCGGTGTGGGCGGTGCTGTGGGCCTTTACCCTCGGGGTTGGATTCAAAGGGCTCCAGGGCACGTGGAAATTTTTGACCACGTTGAATATCGATCCGCGCCCACCCTTCATCTTCTCGCACGAGGAAGCGGTATTCCTCACGCTCTTCCTGCTGCTGACGGCCGGACTGTGGATCTTCGGCGAGCGAGGCTGGCTGCGCAGGGTGGCCACCGGGTTGCTGCCCGCCGTGCTGATCGCCGACCTGGCCAACACCCGGCGGACGGCCTGGCTGATCTTTGGGGCGGGGCTTGCGGCCCTCCTGGTGCTGGCCTGGATCCGACTTGTTGAACGGCGACCGTTGATGAGGCGCCTGGTGGTGGCCCTGGCGCTGGGCAGCGCCGTGTACTTTCCGCTCGCCTGGCAGAGCACCGCGGTCTGGGCGGAGCCGGCCCGGGCGGTCCGCTCGACGATCGCGCCGAACGAGCAGGACCGGCAATCGAATGATTACCGGCGATACGAGAATGCCAACCTCCTGGCGGACATCAAGCGATCGACGCCCCTGGGCCAGGGGTTTGGCATCCCTATCGATTATTCAGCGTTCCCGGGGCACGACCAGGCGGATCAGAATTCCGTTTTGCAGTTCGTTCCGCATTCGTGACCTGCGCCCTGCTGGCCTACGTGATCGAGGGCTATTACGACTTTGGCCTGTGGTGGTTTCGGGTCGCGGTCTTGATCGGATGCTTGCTGGGCGCCCTCGAGGCGGCCAGCCGGGAACTCACAGCCACCGCCTGAGCCAGGGGGCGACGCCGGTATCCGCGGTCATGAGAAAGCCGGCCGGCCGACCGGCGGGCAGCCTGGAGGCGAGGCGCTCCAGCGCCGCGACCGGGGTGCGCCGATGCCGTCCAACCACGAGGTAGGCGTCGGCGTCCCGGCACCACGGCTCGGGCCATGGACCCTCGCCGGCGGGCGGCAGGTCGACGACGATCCAGCGAAAACGCTCGCGGCACGAGTCGTCGATCGCGCCCTGGTCGGGATGAGCGAGGTCACGCTTCAGCAGGAGCACCGGTTGCTCCGTCTCGCGGCCGATGGCAAGCGCCAGCCCGGCGGCGATGGTCGACCTCCCGTCACCCCGGTTCGGACTCACCACGGCGATCACGGCTCCCCGCGCGCGATCAGCGGCGATCAATGATCGAAAGGCGGTCAGGCAGCGGCCGATGACGACCAAGGGAATCGAGGCGGTCGCGGGCATGGTGGTGGGCGGTGTGCTTCCCAGGTAGCGCCACCCGGCTCTGGTCTCGACGTCGCTGGCGCTGCGAATCCGCGCGTCGGTGGCCGCGATGCCGAGGAGCAGCACGGTGGCGGCGCCCATCGCCATCAGCAGGCCCAGCGTTAAGAACCTGGCCGCGTCGGCGGCCGGGTACGCCGCGCGGATCGCCGGAGGATCGGTCACAGCCAACAAGCCGGTCTGCAAGGCCGAGACGCCGCTTGCGCTCGGGGTCGTCTGCGCCGCCGCCGCGAGCTGGCGCCGGTAGGCGTCCGTTCCCGCATGCACCGGCGCCGACCGCATCCGGTCCTGCAGGTAAGTCTGTAGCAGCTGGACCGATGACAGGTCGGTGGGGGCGCGAGGGGTGAAGGCGCCTTCGATCGCGCGTCGCGCCGCCAGCAGGTCGGCCTCGCGACCCGGCGATCGCGTCGAACTCTGCGTGACCAGGGTGGCGAGCGCGGTGCCTTCGAGCTGCCTGATCAGGCCGTTCAGGAGGACCTCTCCGAGGATCGGTTGATCCGTTCGGTAGGTCAGCGCGATCACCTGATCACCGTCGGTTGAGATCCCAAGATTGGCGCGCAGCGCCCGCCGCATGGCGGTTTGCTGCGCCGCGCCGGCTCGCCGGAACCCGGGATCGGCATCCGCCATGGTTGCGGTGAGGAGCGCGTCGCTGCCCACGACTTCCCGCAGCAGCGCCGCGGCTGCCGCCGCCGGAGTGCCCCTCACCGTGCCATCCGTCGCCTGCGTCAGCAGCAGGACCGGCGGATTGACCCAGATCCGCGCGGTCAACGGCTGAGTCCGGTTCAGGCCGAATCCGGCGGCGACCACCAGGCTGGGGACAAGCAGCAGGGCGACCACCAGCCGGCGTCGGTACTGGACGAGCGCGTCGAGCCAGCGCTCCAGCATAAGGGTGACACTAGCGAAGCGGTCCGCGGGGGATGAATAGGCAAGCCCGCCCCTGCCGTAGGCGGCAGTCCCGCGTCAGGTTTCGGGCTGGGCCAGGCCCATCCGGGCTGCCCAGAGCATGGCCTCCGTGCGGTTCCGAACGGCGAGCTTGCGATAGATACTGGCGAGGTGGTTGCGGACGGTCTT
>VBJI01000247.1 GCA_005880875.1 Chloroflexota bacterium | reverse complement strand
CTGAAAGGCAAAGTTCACGAAACTCGTGATCCCGCCGGCGGCCGCGGCACGGCTCCCGCTCTCGTAGTCGTCCGCGGTCGATCCTTCGCCCACGTTGGTGGCGAAATGCGTGTGCACGTCAATCGCGCCCGGGAACACGAGCAGGCCGCGGGCATCGATGGTCCGAGACTCATTCGCTTGGGATAGCTCGCCGGCGATCGCCGCGATCTTTCCGTCCTTCACCCCGAGGTCAGCGTCGAATGAGCTTTCTGCCGTGACCAATCGACCGCCGCGAACAACCAGATCAAAGTCCACGGCTTCCCTCCCTTGACAGGACCCGACCGGCCGCCAGGCCGGTGACCTTACCATCGTCGATGGCGAACACACCGTTGATCACGACATGCACGATGCCCTCGGGAGGTTCCAGCGGCCGCTCGTAGGTCGCACAGTCCCGGACCTGCTTCGGGTCGAACGCCACCAGGTCGGCAGCCGCGCCGGGCTCGATCCGTCCGCGATCTGGAATCTTGAATCGTCGCGCCGGCAGCGATGTCATCCGGCGGACCGCCTCCGGCAGCGGCCACAGTTGAGCGTCTCTGACATACGTTCCGAGGATGCGCGCAAAGGTGCCCGCCAGCCGCGGATGGGGACGCCCCGGCTGGAGAATCCCATCGGAGCCGATCATCGCCTGCGGCCAGCGCAGCACGTTCCGCACATCGGGCTCATCCATCATGTGCAGGATGATCGTCACGTTGGCGCGCTCGGCGATCAGGAGATCGCAGACTACGTCGACGGGATTGTGATTCGCCTGCTCGGCCAGGCTGGCCAGCGTGCGTCCCTCGGCGTCGGCTCTGGTCGGTGCCGCGGCGACGACGATCCCGTCCCAGCCGGCGGCTGAAACGCCTGCAGCGCCGTGCTGCCGGCCGTATAGGGGTAGACGTCAACCGTGACGTCGAGGCCCTGGGCTCGGGCTTGGTCGATCTGACCGAGGGTCTTTTGGATGGAGCCCCAATTGGCGCGCCCGGCGACTTTGTGGTGCGAGATGTGGACGCCTGCCGCGGATTGCCGGCCGATCTCAATCGCTTCCTGAACCGCCTGCTGAACGTGGTCGGTTTCATTCCGCAGATGGCTGACGTACGGCGCCCCGTGTCGGGCGGAGACGCGAGCGAGGCGGACTAGCTCCTCCATCGTGGCGAACACGCCCGGCGAATAGATGAGCCCGGTCGAGAGCCCGAACGCGCCCTGCTCGAGACATTCGCTCAGCAGCTGCTCCATGCGAGTGACCTCGGAGTCAGTCGCGGCGCGATCTTCGAACCCCATCACGCTGGCGCGCACCGTGCCATGTCCCACGAGTGGAGCCAGATTGGTGTATAGCGGCGCGTCGCTGACGGCCCTGGCCCAGGCTTGCATGGAGGGGAAGCCGCGGGTGCCTGGCCCCAGTGCCGGGACCAGGTGCTCGGTCAGATCGTCTCGATGCGGCTCGCTGACTGGAAACGCGCCATACCCGCAGTTGCCGCAGACCTGGGTGGTGACGCCCTGGCGAAGATTGGCCAGCGCGAGCGGTTGGTTTTCGGAGTTCAGGAAGGCAGCGCAGTCGGCATGGGTATGAGTGTCGATCCAGCCCGGCGCGACGCATAGCCCGTCGACATCTCGTACGAGCTCGTCACGGCCTGGGCTCAGGCGGCCGACTTCGACGATCCGGTCGCCCAGGATCCGGACGTCGGTGGTTTCGATCGTTCCCCTCTCACCGTCGACGACCCGCCCCCCTCGCAGCAGCACCGGTCGCCCACTCATAGTACGGACGATACGATGGACGGCATGCAAACGTACGTCATCCTGATGAAGTTCACGACCAAGGGTGCTGAGACGCTGCTCGAATCGAGCCAGCGTTACGACAAGTTCGAGGAGGGCATTCGTGAGCTCGGCGGCAAGGTGGTCAGCGCGTATGGGCTGCTGGGCGACTATGACGTGCTCATCGTCGCCGAGTTTCCGGACGAGAAGGCGGCCATGAAGACGGTCGTTCGCGCCGCCTCGCGTGGCACGGCCACCAGCAAGACGCTCACGGCGATTCCAATCAAGGAGTTCTACGCCCTGGTCGGCGAAACGCTCGCGGTCCCTCCCGCCGTTGGAGGGGCAGGGCGTGGACTCGATCGAGGTAAGGTTCAATGATGGAACAACGGCTTAGTCGGCTCCAGCAGGCCGGAGACTGGTACCTGCAAGCGGTCGACGCCATCCCCGCCGGTGGCTGGACAGGGGGAACGCTCTGCGAGGGCTGGACGGCCGCTCACGTCGTCGCACATGTGGCGACTGGGGACCAACTCTTTCGCGCTCTCGTGTTTGACGCCCTGGGTAAAGATCGCGGAGGCGATTGAGCGGGCGCCCCAGGCGATGGTCAACGTGCCCTTCGGCCTATCGCCGATGCCTGTCGTCCGCGCCCTGCGGCTCAACGAGTACATCATTCACGGACACGACCTGACGCCCGCGATCGGGCGGAAGATCCCGATCCCTGAGTGGTTCATCGATCGGGGGCTGGGCGACAGCTTCACCTTGATGGCGCGGCTCCACCAGCGGTCGCCGCACAAGGGCAAGTCCGCGAGCTTCCATATCCATCGGACCGACGGCGAGGGCGAGTGGATCATCAAGGCCGAGAACGGGCAGGCCGTCACCGAGTCCCAGCACGGCAAAGCCGACGTCGCGATGCGCGGCCCGGCCGAAGGCCTTTACTGGGTGCTGATGGGTCGCGGCAA
>VBJI01000246.1 GCA_005880875.1 Chloroflexota bacterium | reverse complement strand
TGAGCCGGGTGATCGAGTTCATCAGCCTGCTGCCGCTCACCATCCCCGCCATCGTGCTGGTCGTGGGCCTGGTGCCCGTTTACAAATGGCTGAACGATAACCTGAGCGACTCGATCCTCACGCTGGCCTTTGCTTACTTGGTCCTGGTGCTTCCCTACGCCTTCCGGGCGCTGGCCGCGGGTCTGGCGGCCATCGACATCAAGACCCTGTCGGAAGTCGCCCGCAGCTTGGGTGCCGGCTGGCCCACCGTGATGTGGCGCGTCATCGTGCCCAACATGCCCGGCGCGATTCT
>VBJI01000117.1 GCA_005880875.1 Chloroflexota bacterium | reverse complement strand
CAGCTGGCGAGCCAGGATCGTGGGGTTGGCGTCCTCCGCGATGGTCGAGTAGCCGCGAATGTCGGACATCAGGACGGTGACCGTCAGCGTTTCCGTCTCACCGAACTTCCGGCCTTCGCGCCGAAGTTTCTCCGCAATTCCCGTGGGAAGCAGGCGGCTGAGCGATTCGCCCTGCTCCTCGCGATCGACGATCGCCTGGTGCAGCAGTTTCAGGCGCCGCAGCGCGCCGGCTGCGCCCGAGCTCGCCGCCTGCGCGAGCTTGAGGAAGAGCTTCTCGATGGCATCGTCGATATCCGCCGGCGTCGTTTGCCGGCTGACGGCGATGGCCTTCATCGGCCGTCCTTGGGCGAGCATCTGGAGCAACGCTTCCTCATCGGGCGTAAGCCCGGTGCCCTGACTGGCGGGCCGAACCAGCGCCTCCACGATGCGCGGATCGAGCATCGAGCCGCCCGTCGTCACCTCACGAATCGCTCGGAAGAGCTGATCGCCTTCGGCCACCCGGTCCTTGAGCAGGTAGGCGTAGCCCGCCGCCCCCTCGCTCAAGAGAGCAATCGCGTAATCAGGCTCGTCGTACTGGGACAGCACCACGATGCCGGTGCCCGGGTGCCGCTTGCGGACTTCCTTGGCCGCCTCGATCCCCTCGCGCTGAAAGTTGGGCGGCATCCGGATGTCCGTGACGAGCACCTGGGGCGCGGCCTTTTCCGCCCCGTCGACCAGTTCCTGGTAGCTGCCGGCCACCCCGATCACCTCGATATCCGGGGCGGTGGCAAGGAGCGCACGGACGCCCTCGCGGACGATCAGGTTGTCGTCAGCGAGAAAGACCCGGATCTTGTGGTTGGCTGGCACCCCGCATAAGTTAGCCTCTTGAAGGCGGCCCCGGTCAAGGGAAGGGAGCATGCGAGTCCGGCCGGGTGGTAGCCCCCAGCCGGTAGCCTGCTCCCACGGTCGACCGGCCAGCGCCTCTCACGTACGCTTTGCGCAGACCCAAAACTGAAGGAGGCCGGCCATGCGCTACGAATCCGAGATCATCTCCGTCTCCTGGATTCCGTCAGAGGCGATCCCCGGCATGATGCGGCTGCCCTTCGACCTGGGTCCAGTTCATTACGACAATCCGCCGGGGGATCCGCTCGGCGCCATCTCGACGCTGGCAGGCTCTGGCACGGTCCGCTTCGTCAACGAGTTGCGCGCCTGGGTCGAGGTGGAGAACGGCTGGATCGTCCGGCACGGCCATGCGGGCCGGGGCTGGATGGGCAAGACAAAGCTCGGATTCGGCTCCCGCAAGATCCTCTTTCCCACCATCCCCATGCGGGACCTCTGCCCGGAACCGGAAGCCGGCAAGCTCTCGGTTCGCTTTGTCCAGACGACCGGCGGTCGGGTCGCCATGCCCCTGCCGCGCAAGTTGAACCGAGCCCCGTTCGTGCAGATCGTGCCGCCGCTGGTGTGGACGACGCTCGCCCTTTCGATCAATGCGGATGGCTCGACAACGCACGATGTCGTTGGCGCCAGTCCCTTCCCCCGCCACTGGATCTACGACGGGTCCGGCAGGTTGATCCAGAAAGTGGCCGTGACCGACTTCAAATCCTGGTCAGGGGACATCTTCGGCGAACGAACCCCCTGGGGCAGCGAGGACTCGCCGGCCTTCGTCACCGAAGTCGAGACCGCGCTCGAGCGGGAGCTCTCGCAGACCATCATGCGCGGTGGCAGCAAGCCCCAGTTCCGCAAGCTGACCGCCGGCCAGGCGCTGGTCGAGCAGGGCCAACCCGGTGACGAGCTCTTCCTTCTGATGGACGGCGTTCTTTCCGTCGAGGTCGACGGCAAGCCGCTCGCGGAAGTTGGCCCCGGCGCCATCCTCGGGGAGCGCGCCCTGCTCGAGGGCGGCACCCGGACGGCCACGCTTCGCGCGCTCACGCCGGTCCGGGTCGCGGTGGCGACGGCGGCCCAAATCTCCGCGGAAGCCCTCGCCGAGGTGGCCAGCGGCCACCGCCGTGAGGAGAAGCCATAGGGCCAAACCACTAAATTCAACGCGTGCGCATCTACGTGTGTGGCGTCCGGGGTTCGACGCCGTCGCCGGGACAAGCCTTCGTTCGATACGGAGGCAATACCTCGTGCCTCGCCCTGGCCATCGATGAAGGGCCGCCGGCGCTGGTGCTCGACGCCGGCACCGGCCTCCAACGGCTGAGTCCGCTGCTGGACGGCCGGGCATTCCGCGGATCGATCCTGCTGAGCCACCTGCACTGGGACCACACCCACGGCCTGCCCTTCTTTGCCGCCGGCGACCGGTCCGATGCGCAGGTGACACTGCTGATGCCGGCGCAGGGTGACCCAACCAACGTTCTGGCGCGTGCCATGTCGCCGCCGCACTTCCCGATCAAGCCATCGGAGCTGCGCGGCAAATGGCGGTTCCTCGGAATCCAGGAGGGGCCGCGGACGGTCGAAGGCTTCGAGGTACTGGCGCGCGAAATCCCGCACAAGGGTGGGCTGACCTACGGCTACCGGGTGACCGGTGGAGGAGCGACGATTGCCTATCTGTCGGATCACAGCCCGATCGCGCTCGGCCCGGGGCCGGCCGGCCTGGGGACCTATCACCCGGCTGCCGTCCAGCTCGCCCGCTCGGCCGACCTGCTGATCCACGACGGGCAGTTGGTCCAGTCGCAGTTCGCCGAGTGGGCGCCCTTCGGCCATTCCGCGGTCGAATACGCGATTGGCCTCGCCGAGACCGCCGGGGCGCGCCGGCTGCTGCTCTTTCATCACGACCCGGCCCGCACCGACGACCAGATCGATGCGATCGTCGCGGCCCATCGCGATGGCAGTGTCCCGGTTGAGGCCGCCGCGGAGGGCTCCGTCATCGAGCTTGGCTGATTCGCCGGTCGACGCCGTGGTCGTCGGCTCGGGACCCAACGGTCTGGCGGCGGCCATCCGGCTCGCGCAAACCGGCAAGTCGGTCACCGTGCTCGAGGCGGAAGACACCATCGGGGGCGGGGCCCGGTCGGGCCAGCTGACGCTGCCCGGGTTCGTTCATGACATCTGTTCCGCCGTCCCCCCGCTGGCGGTCGGCTCCGCGTTCTTTCGCACCCTGCCGTTGGAGCGCTACGGCCTCGAATACGTCCACCCGGCCATCCCGCTCGCCCATCCGCTCGACTCGACCACCGCGACGCTCTCGCGCTCGATCGAAGAGACCAGCGCCAGCCTGGGCGCCGACGGTGCCGCCTACGCGCGGCTGATGGGCCCGCTGGTCCGAAACGCGGATTTCTTGATGGGTCAGTTCTTCGGACCGATCCGGGTCTCCCCCAGGGCGGCCGCTCATCCCCTCCTACTGGCCCGATTCGGCCTGCTCGCGATTCGCTCGACGGTGGGTCTGGCGAAGCGCGCGTTCAAGCAGGCGCCCGCCAGGGCGCTGTTCGCCGGTCTTGGAGCCCACTCGATCCAGCCGCTCGAGACGCTGTCGACCGGCGGCTACTCGTTGATGCTCGGCGCCACCGGGCACGCCTACGGCTGGCCGGTGGCGCGGGGTGGGTCGCAGAAGATCGCGGATGCGCTCGCCGCGCACCTGCGAACGCTCGGCGGAACGGTCGTCACCGGACGGCGGATCGCGGCCATGGCGGACCTCCCGCCGGCGCGGGCGTACATGTTCGACGTCACCCCTCGGCAGCTGCTCGCCATCGCCGGTGACGCGCTGCCGCCGGCGTATCGCCGGGAGCTGCAAGCGTTTCGATACGGACCGGGGGTCTTCAAAGTCGATTGGGCACTGGAGGCGCCGATCCCCTGGCGAGATCCTCGTTGCCTGCGCGCCGGTACGGTCCATCTGGGCGGGACGCTGGAAGAGATCGCGGCCTCCGAGCGAGCGGTCGGAAAAGGGCAGGTCGCCGACGCGCCCTTCGTGCTCCTTTCCCAGCCCAGCCTCTTCGACGACTCGCGCGCTCCCGCGACCAAGCACACGGTCTGGGCCTACTGTCACGTGCCCAATGGCTCGACCGTGGACATGACCGCTCGCATCGAGGCGCAGATCGAACGCTTCGCGCCGGGCTTTACCCAGCGCATCCTGGCTCGCAACGTGATGGCCCCCGCCGACATCGAACGGCACAATGCCAACTGCGTCGGCGGCGATATCAACGGCGGCAGTGGCGACTTACGCCAGTGGTTTCTGCGGCCGACCCGCCGGCTTTACGCGACGCCGAATCGGCAGATCTATATCTGTTCCTCCTCGACCCCGCCAACCGGCGGGGTGCACGGACTGTGCGGTTACTTCGGCGCCGAGACCGCGCTCCGCCGGGCGTTTCGATGACCAGCCGGCCACGCCAGGTCGTGATCCTCGGGGGCGGCCACGCGGGGGTCCGCTGCGCTCAGGAACTCGCCCGCCGGCGCCGGCCATCGGACCACCTGGAGATCGTCCTGGTCAGCCGGGAGAACGCCGAGGTCTGGCACGGCCTGATGCCGCAGATCCTTTCCGGGGTTCTTCAACCCCAGCACGTGCTGGTTCCGCTCCGCGAATTCCTGCCCGGCGTGCGGGTGTACACCTCCGACGTCGAGCTGGTCGACCTCAAGAGTCAGCGCGTTACGCTGAGCCGCGGCGACGAGAGCCGGCCGATCGTCCTCGACTATGACGACCTGGTGCTGGCCCTGGGATCGATCACGGACCTCTCGCGCTTCCGCGGCCTGCAGGAGCACGGGCTGCAGACCAAGACGATCGGCGACTTCATCTATCTGCGCAACCACCTGATCGACATGCTGGAGACCGCCGCGGTCGAGCCCGATCCGGAGGAACGCCGTCGCCTGCTCACCTTCGTGATCGCCGGAGCCGGTTTCGCCGGCATCGAGATCGCGTCCGAGGCCAACGAGTTCATCCGCTCATCGCTGCGGTTCTATCCGTCGATCGATGCAAAGGAAATTCGGGTGATCGAGGTCGACATCCTGACCCGCATCCTGCCGGCATTCGAGCAACGGCTGGCAGACCGCGCGATGGCCCGGATGCGACGGCGTGGGATCGACTTGCGGCTGGGCGTCGGGCTCTCGGATGCCACCGCCGGCGCGGTGTCGCTCGCGAATGGAGAACGGATCCCGACCCGAAGCATCATCGTCACCGTCGGGGTCGGCACCAATCCGCTGCTGACTCAGCTGCCGGTGCCGATCGTTCGCGGACGGGTGAAGTGTGATGAATTCTGCCGCGTCGATGGCTGGCCGAATGTCTACGCCGTCGGCGACAACGCCGCGGTCCCGTCCCCCTCCGGCGACCCCTACCCCGCCATGCTGCTGGTGGCGTTCACCGAGGGCCGGCAGGTCGCCGCGAATGTGCTGGCCGCCGTCCGCGGCCAATCGCCGCAGCCCGTTCATGTGCGGCGCTTCGGCGAGGTGGCGCTGCTCAGCCGTGGCTACGGGCTCGCCCAGGTCAGGGGATTGAAGCTCCATGGCTGGCCCGCCGCCGTTCTGGCCCGGAGCCTCTTCCTTACCTATATGCCGACCTGGCGCCGCCGCGTCGCTCTGCTGCTGCACTGGTGGTCGAGCGCGATCTTCCGCCGCGACATCAGCCAGCTGCGGATGGGGCGGAGCGATGCGGTGATGCCGATGCGGTTCAGCGCCGGCGAGATGATCGTGCGCGAAGGCGACATCGCCAGCCGCTTCTACGTCATCACCTCGGGCGAGGTCGAGGTGGTGCAGCAGACCGATGGTGTCGAGCGCCCCCTCCGCCGGCTCGGCCCCGGCCGCCATTTCGGCGAGCTGGCCCTGCTCCACAACAGTAAGCGCACCGCCAGCGTCCGGGCGGTCATGGACACCACGGTGCTGGCCATCGCGCGCCAGGATTTCGCCAGCCTGGTCGGCAACATGCCGGAGCTCCAGGACGTGGTGCAGCAAGCACCGCCTTCCGACTAACTCAGCAAGCTCAACCATTGACGCGACCAAGCCCATGCTCAACTAGCGTCTTCAATACAAGCGGTTGACACAGCGCGTGCCATCGTGGTTGGAATGAAGAATGGCACTGTTGCCCGACGATGCCTGCCCGTATCCGCGCCCGTTTCCCAAGGGCTTTGACGAG
>VBJI01000116.1 GCA_005880875.1 Chloroflexota bacterium | reverse complement strand
GGTTCTCGTCCAGAAATTCGGCGGCACGTCGCTTGGCACGCCGGGACGGATCACGCGCGCCGCGAAACGGATCGCCGCCAGCCAGCGCGCCGGCTACGACGTCGTGGCCGTGGTCAGCGCCATGGGCGACTCGACCGACCGGCTGCTGACGCTGGCGTCCCGGGTCGCCAAAGATCCCACCGCCCGCGAGCTCGACCTCTTGCTCTCGACCGGTGAAGGCGTCTCCGCCCCGCTGATGTCGATGGCGTTGAACGAGCTCGGCGTGCCGGCCGTCTCCTTGCTCGGCTTCCAGGCCGGGATCCAGACCGACCGGCGTCACGCCAGGGCTCGCGTGGTGGGCGTGACCCCCGCTCGGATCGAGCGCGAGCTGGCGGCCGGTCGGGTCGTCGTCGTCGCCGGCTTCCAGGGTATGGGCGACGAGATGGAGGTCACCACGCTCGGCCGCGGTGGATCGGACACGACCGCGGTCGCGCTCGCCGTCACCCTGAAAGCGCAGGCCTGCGAGATCTTCACCGACGTCCGCGGGATCTACACCGCCGATCCACGCTTCACGCCATCGGCGCGCTTGCTGCGGCGGATCGCCTATCCGGAGATGCTGGAGCTGGCCAGCGCCGGCGCCCGGGTGATGCACCCGCGCGCGATCGAGATCGCCGAGGCCTTTTCCATGGAGCTGCACGTCCGCTCGAGCTTCCACGCCGGCCCCGGTACCATCATCTGCGCGGAGGAGGCGATCATGGAGGATCGAAATCGGGTGCGTGGAATCGCGCACGAAGAGCACGTGGCCCGCCTCTCGGTGGTGGGTGTCCCCGATCGTCCCGGCATCGCCGCCGCCATTTTCGCGCCGCTCGCCGAAGCCGATATCGCGGCCGACGTGATCGTGCAGACCGCCAGCCACGAGGGCGTCACCGACATGTCGTTCACGGTCTCCTCCACCGACGGGCGGCAGGCGGAGCGGATCCTGGCGGGAGTCGCGCGGGACATCGGCGCTCGGACGGTGCTGGCCCAGAATGGACTGGCGAAGGTCGCCGTGGTTGGCAGCGGGATCCGCGGCCAACCCGGCGTGGCCGCGACCATGTTCCGCGCGCTGTCCGATCGCGGGATCAATATCGAAATGATCTCCACCTCGGAAGTCCGCATCACCTGCATCATCCACGCGGATCGCGTCAAAGAGGCGGTCGCCGCCCTGCACGAGGCCTTCAAGCTGTAGTGTCGCGAACCGCCTCGGTCCGGGTGCCGGCCTCATCGGCCAACCTCGGACCGGGCTTCGACGTCCTCGCGCTGGCGCTCGACCTGCACCTCGAAGTCACGGCGCGGGAGGCCGCCAGGACGACGATCGAATGGAAGGGCGAAGGCGCCGGCGAGGTACCGGGAACCCGCCGGAACCTTCTCGCCCGAGCCGCCCAGGAGCCCTTCAACGGTTGGAGCCGCCCACTCGACGGGCTCGAGCTGCGCGTCCACAACCGGGTGCCGATCGGCCGCGGCCTGGGGAGCAGCGCCGCCGCCATCGTCGCCGGCATCATCCTCGGCGGGAAACTGCGCGGCCTCCGCATGTCGCGGCAGCGGGTGCTCGAGCTCGCCCTTCCGCTGGAGGGGCATGGCGACAATCTGGCCGCCGCCCTCTACGGCGGCTTCTGCATCGCCACCGTTGAAAACGGTGGCGCGCGGGTGCACCGGCTCGACTGGCCGCCCCGCTGGCGGGCGGTCATTCTCGTTCCCGCGGCGCTCTCCCCCACCCATGAGGCGCGCCGGCTTGTGCCTCGCCGTCCCGCTCGCCAGGATGCCGTGTTCAACCTGGGCCGAGTTGCCGAGTGGGTGCTGGCGACCCTCGAGCGGGATCGTTCCCTGCTGGCGAGCGCGATGGATGACCGGCTACATCAGCCTGGCCGCGCTCGGGCGTACCCGTACCTCGATGACGTGATCGCGGCCGCCGAACAGGCCGGGGCGCTCGGAGCCGCTCTCAGCGGCGCGGGTGGGAGCGTGATCGCGATCGCCGACGCCAACCTCGAACGCGTCGGCCGGGCGATGGGGACCGCTGCCCGCACCCACGGTCTCGGCCATCGCCTGCTGATGTTGTCGGTCGCCGGTCGCGGCGCCTTGCGGCGTTAGGCGCGCACCCCCTCCATTTCGCTCGGGAGCGCGCCATACGACTCCACCACGGCCGAGGCCGCTGCCGTCGCCTGTAATCCTTTTGAAAGGTTCCGACCTCCAGACTGCACTCAGTCGTGGAGATATCCCTTCTCCATGCCTGCCAGTGACATAAGAAGGAGGTGAGAAAAGCTTGACTCCAACCCAACGTATCCTGACCGTCGCTGGGCTCGCCGGATCGGTGATCGCGGGCGGCGTCATCGGCGCCACCCTGGCCGGCCCGCTGGCCGCGACCGCGTCGTCGAATAGGCCGAACACCATCCAGCTGACGGCCGCCACGGCCGCCCCCAGCGCGAGCGCCGGGACCTTCAAGTCCAACGAGAACGCCACGCATGAGGCCGGTGAAAGCGCCACCGTCGAAGCGCAGGAGAACTCAGGTCAGCGGCCCGGAGGTGGATCCGGGACGTTTACCCCGAACGAGAACGCCACCCACGAGCAGGGCGAAAGCGCCGCTCGGGAAGCGCAGGAGAACGCGGGCCAGCGCCCGACCGTTCCGTAACAGGTTGAAATTCCCTCTCCCGGCTGCGGGAGAGGTGCGAACCAATCCCTCCCCCGCTTGCGGGGGAGGGTCAGGGTGGGGGCTCTCGCTAGCTGCGCACCGCCGCGGCGGGTTGCGGCATCAACCCAAGCTGCTGCAATCCCCTGGCGGTATCGAAGTACTGCCGCAAGGACTTGAGCTGTCCCTTGTCGTCGATGACGGCGATATCCAGCGCTGGTCCGCTGAGGGTCTTGTTCGTGGGCGGGATGGTCTCGCCCGTCGGTGTGCGCATCGGCCCTTTGTGAGTTCCTGTGAAGTTGTATTCGACCACAACCGTGTTTTCTTCTGCGATCATCTTGTGCACGTCGAGGTGCGCGTCCGGGAACGTCTCACGCATCTGAATGAACGCCTCGATTGACTTCCGCGCCTGCTGCTTCGAATCGGCCATGCTGTTGCCTCCTCTGCCGCTTGTGACGGCAGCCGCATGATGCACCCTTCAGCGCCGATTCAGCAACCTCAACCCCGTCGGACTCCCAGCTCGCGCAAGACGGTACTTGAATCGAGGCCTCGTTCCTCGAGAAGCACCATCGCGTGGTACCAGAGGTCGGCGACTTCACGCACCAGGGCGTCATCGCTTTCGTGGTCTGCGGCGACGATCACCTCGATCGCCTCTTCGCCGACTTTTCGGAGGATCTGCGGACGTCCCTGCTCCAGGAGCTGCGCCGTATACGACCCAGCCGGGCGCGAGACATTTCGATCGTGAATCGTCGCCTGCAGTTGGTCGAGAAGGATCGCCGGTTCGGCAAAGCACGCCCGCGCACCTGTGTGGCAGGTCGGCCCGGTCGGCCGGACACTGAGCAGCAGGGAATCGCCGTCGCAATCCGCCTGAATCGATTCGACCTCAAGGACATTGCCGGAGCTCTCGCCTTTTTTCCAGAGTGTCTGACGGCTCCGGCTCCAGAAGTGCGCTGCGCCGGTCTCGACCGTGCGCTCGAACGCCTCACGGTCCATGTAGGCGACCATCAAGACCGTTCCGGTCGCGGCATCCTGAGCCACCGCGACGATCAGCCCGCTGCTGTCGAACTTGAGCGCGGCCAGGTCCGGGCGCGTCATCGAACTGGAACTCCGTGCTCCCGCAGATATCGCTTGGTATCCGCGATGGGAAAGGCACCTTCGTGGAAGATCGAGGCGGCCAGCGCGGCGTCCGCCCGGCCCTCGGTGAGGACGGCGGCGAGGTCTTTCGGATGGCCGGCCCCACCCGAGGCGATCACCGGAATCTGGATGGCGTTGGCCACGGCCCGGGTCAGGGGGAGGTCGTACCCATTCTGGGTGCCGTCGGCATCGATGCTGGTCAACAGGATCTCGCCGGCGCCGCGCCGTTCCGCATCCTTCGCCCAACCAATCGCGTCGAGATCGGTAACCTGCCGCCCGCCATGGGTGTAGACGCGCCAGCCCGCATCGGTCTCCCGTTTGGCATCGATGGCAACGACGATGCATTGCGATCCATAAACGCGCGCGGCTTCGGTAATGAATGCCGGCCGCTGCACCGCCGCGGTCTGGATGGAGACCTTGTCCGCGCCGGCGCGCAACAGCGTTCGGATCTCATCGACGTCGCGGATCCCGCCGCCGACCGTAAACGGAATGAAGACCGAGCGAGCCGTCCGCTCGACGAGGTCGACCAGGGTGGCTCGCTGCTGCGGCGCCGCCTCGATATCGAGGAAGACGAGTTCGTCGGCGCCCTGGTCCGAATAGGCGCGGGCCATCACGACCGGATCGCCCTGGTCGCGCAGCTGCCGAAAGTGGATGCCCTTCACCACCCGGCCGCCGGCGACGTCAAGGCAGGGAATGATCCGCTTGAGCAGCACGCGCCCTCTCCTGGTTTGCGAAACGCACGAAGTTACCCAGCAGCCCCAGCCCCGCCGACCCACTTCGCTCCGGATGGAATTGCACGCCTACCAGCGTGTCGACGGCGACCGCGCTGACAAACGGCACGCCGTGGATCGTTTGGCCGGCAACGACGGATCGGTCCTGGGGCGCGACGACGTACGAATGCGTGAAGTACATCGCCTTCCCCTCGAGCCCCGCGGTGACCGGATGCGGTGCCACCGCGTCGACGGTGTTCCAACCGACGTGCGGCAGCTTCTCGGCCGTCTCGAGGCGATCGACCGTTCCCGAGAGGATGCCCAGGCAGGTGGCGCCATCTTCGGCGCTCCGCTCGAAGAGGAGTTGAAGGCCGAGGCAGATGCCCAGAAACGGCGTGCCGCGGCGAATCGCGTCGATCAGCGCTCGATCCATGCGCCTGCCTCGAAGCGCGGCCATCGCCGGGGCCGCGGCGCCCACCCCGGGAAAGACGATGGCGTCCGCGCCTGCCAGCTCCTGCGGGGTCGTGGCGATCACCGATTCCACCTCCAGGGTGTCGAGCGCATTCCGGACGCTGCGCAGGTTGCCCGCCCCATAGTCGACCAGCGCGATCACTTGGTGCTCGCGACCCGGTCGGCGAGGGCCGGATCGATGGCGTAACCCTGCCGCAGGGCGCGCGCCAGCGCCTTGAAGGCGGCTTCGGCGAGATGGTGATCGTCGCGGCCCGAGCCGGCCATGTGGAGGGTCAGGCCGGCGCGAGCCGAAAAGGTTTCGAGGAAGTGCGACACCAGCGTCGCCGGCACCGAGCCGATCATGGGGCCCTTCAGGGGGAGGTCGACGACGGCATAGGCTCGGCCACCGCAATCGAGTGCCACCAGCACCCGCGCTTCGTCGAGCGGCACCGTCGCGTCACCGTAGCGGGCAATGCCACTCCGGTCACCGAGCGCTTCCGCCAGCGCTTCACCCAGCACCAGCGCCACGTCTTCCACGGTGTGGTGCGCGTCGACGTCGAGGTCGCCCGATGCCCTGACGTCGAGATCGATCCGGGCGTGCAGGGCGAGGGCCCGCAGCAGGTGATCGAGGAAGGGCAGCCCGGTGGCCACCTCGGCGGCGCCGTGCCCATCGAGCGCGAGGCGGACCGCGACGTTGGTCTCCTTCGTTCGTCGCTGCCGCACCGACGACCTGATGGCCGTCATGGAATCAGCTTCTCGATGGGCATCACGAGGATTGACGTCGCGCCCACCGCCTTCAGCGGTCCGAGCAATGCCCACACCGCGTCAGCGTCCACCACGGCGTGGACGGCGATCATCGCCGGATCGGCCAGTGGCATGACGGTCGGCGACTGCATCCCTGGAATGACGCCTTTGATCAGGTGGAGCGCGTCGGCCGGCGCGTTCATCATCACGTACTTCTTCCGGCGGGCGGCGATGACGCTGGCCAGCATGGTTTGCAGGTGCTGGCGACGCCGCGTCTTCTCATCGCTGAGGCCGGGATGGCTGATGAGCTGCGCCTCGGAAGCCAGAATGGTATCGATGGCGCGCAGGCCGTTGACCGCCAGCGTACTTCCCGTGGAAACTAGGTCGACGATCGCGTCCGCGACGCCGAGCAGCGGCGTGATCTCGACCGCGCCGCTGATCTCGATCAGCTCGACGGCGACCTTGCGCTCCTCGAAGAAGCGGGCGGTCGTCCGGGGATGCGAGGTGGCAACCGGCCGCCCCTCAAGGTCCTGGATCCGGCGGAGCGGCCGATCGTCCGGAACCGCCACCTGGAGCGAGCAGTGGCCGAAGGCGAGCGCCATGCAGGTCTCGACCCCGCTGGCCTTCTCCTCCACCAGGTTCGAGCCGGTGATGCCCAGGTCGACCACGCCGTCCGCCGTGTACTCCGGGACGTCCTCGGCGCGCACGAAGAGCAGGTCGAGCGGAAAGTTCTCGCAGGGCGCGAACAGCCGCCGATCGTCGGACTCGAAGCGATAACCGGCCTCGCGGAGGAGGGTGATCGACGGCTCCGCCAGCCGGCCCTTGTTCGGCACGGCCAGCCGCAGCCGGCCGTCCGTCAAACCCCGCCCAACGCTCACCGCGCCCTCGCCTTGCGCCGGTCGAGCTGCATCCGATAGCCGCCGGTCCCGTAGCGGCGCCAGGTGTTGATCCGGGTGATGGTCGCGGTGCTGGCCCCGGTCCGTTCCGCGATCTCGGCGTAGGGCACCCCTTGATCGAGGAGCTTGACCACCTCCCAGCGGGCCGCCAGCGTCTGCAGCTCGGGGATGGTGCACAGGTCCCGGAAGAATCGTTGGGCGCCGGCCACCGACTCGAGGTCGACGATCGTCGCCAGCAGGTCGTCGATCTGAGGCGTGACCCACTCCGGTGCCGGGGCTCGCCGGCGCTTTAGCATGCTAACATGCTAACACGATGAAACTGCTGCCTGCCATCGACCTGCTGGGGGGCCGGCCGGTGCGGCTGCGGCAGGGGGATTTCGACCAGGTGCTGCGCTTCGGCGACGATGCGGTGGCGCTGGCCCGCCGCTTCGCCGCCACCGGCGCCGAGTGGCTCCACGTCGTGGACCTCGACAGCGCCCGCCCCGGCGACTGGCGCAACCTGGAGATCATCGCTCGGATCGTGGCGGCCGTATCGGTGCCGGTCCAGGCCGGGGGTGGCGCGCGCGAGCTGCGCGACGTGGATGCCGCTCTCGAGGTGGGTGTCGCTCGGGTCGTCCTGGGCACCGCGGCCATCGCCTCCCCCACCACGTTCGGACGCTGGGCCGGTCGCTACGGCGACCGGCTTGCGGTCAGCCTCGATGCGCGCGGCGATCGCCTCGCGGTCCAGGGCTGGACCGCGGAATCTTCGAGCGACCTGCTGACGGTCGCCCGGCAGCTGAAGGCGGCGGGCGCCCGACGCTTCATCCACACCAACGTGCGTCGTGATGGAACGCTGGGCGGCGTTGACCTGGCTGGGCTCCGAGGCCTCGGGCCGCTCGGCCTTCCGGTCCTTGTCGCCGGCGGCATCGCCAGTGTGGACGATGTGCGCGCAGTGCGGGACGCCGGCGCCGAGGGCGCCATCATCGGTCGCGCGTTACTCGACGGCACGCTGGACCTTGACGAGGCTCTACGCGCGGCTGGCAAGCCGGCCGCGGTCTAGCTGGCGGCCCGCAGACGCTCGAACAGCGGCGAGCTGATCAGCACGTCCGCCGTGGCGATGTTGGTCGCCAGCGGAACGTTCCGAACGTTGCAGATGCGCAGCAGCGTCTGAATGTCCGGGTCGTGAGGGTGCTTGTCCAGCGGATCGACCAGGAAGATGACGGCATCCACCTCGCCCTCGACCACCCGGCTGGCGATCTGCACGTCGCCGCCGTGTGGACCCGGAGTGACCGCCTCCACCTCGAGGCCAACCTTGTCGCGCAGCAAGTCACCGGTCGCCCCGGTGGCGACCAGCTCGTATTCCGCGAGGCGGTCGCGGTTGAACGTCGCAAAGGCGACGAGATCTGCCTTCTTGCCGTCGTGGGCGATGATGGCCAGGCGGGCGCGATCGCGATGCGGCGCAAACATTACGTTCGACAGCATAGCGGTCCCGTATTGCGAAAGCATCGGATCGTCGCTACGAAAATGTGACGGCAGCTTTGAACTGTGGGCACATCCCTATCCAACACTGTGATGCCGCGATGTATTCCGCCAGGCTCGCGCATCGTCGAGAAAATTCATCAGCACCTGGTGGCCGTGTTCGGTGAGAATAGCCTCCGGGTGAAATTGCACCCCGGCCAGCGGGTATTGCCGGTGACGCAGGCCCATCACCGTCCCATCGTCGGTCCACGCCGTGACCTCCAACTCCCCCGGAAGTCCAGCGGGCTCGACCACGAGGGAGTGATAGCGCGTCGCCGTAAAGGGACTGGGAAGGCCGCGGAAGACCGACTGCTGTCGATGGGTGACGGCAGACACCTTGCCGTGCATCACGCTCGCCGCTTGTCGTACCGTTCCGCCGAACGCCTCGCCAAGGCATTGATGACCGAGGCACACGCCCATCGTTGGCAACGTCGGCCCCAGCTCGAGCAGCAACGCCTTGCAGATGCCCGCCTCCGCCGGCGTTCCGGGTCCCGGTGAAATCACGGCCGCGAGCGGGTTCAGCTCCGCGATGGCGGGCACGCTGATCTCGTCATTCCGCCGAACCATCACCTGCGCACCGAGCTCGCCGAGATACTGCACCAGGTTGTAAGTAAACGAGTCGTAGTTGTCGATCACGAGCACCGTCTCCTTCGCGTCCACCTCAACCGGCCCCGGCCAGCGCCTGCAACAAGGCGGAGGCCTTGTTCCGCGTCTCCAGAAATTCTTCGGCTGGGACGGAATCCGCCACGATGCCCGCCGCCGCCTGGATGGTCGCCAGTCCGTCCTTGACCACCATGGTTCGAATCGCGATGCAGGTGTCGAGGTCACCCGTGAAGCTGAAATAGCCGATGCCACCCGCGTAGACGCCACGGCGTTCGCGCTCCAGCTCGGCAATGATTTCCATGGCGCGGATCTTCGGCGCCCCGGTGACGGTGCCGGCCGGGAAGCAGGCGCGCAGCGCATCCATCGGCGTGCAGTCCGCTCGCAGCCTGCCGGTAATGTTGGAAACGAGGTGCATAACGTGGGAGTAGCGCTCAACCGTCATCAGCTCGGTGACCTTGACGCTGCCGATCTCGCAGACGCGCCCCAGGTCGTTGCGGCCGAGGTCCACCAGCATCACGTGCTCGGCCCGTTCTTTTTCGCTCGAGCGGAGTTCGTCTTCCATACGCTGGTCCGACTGAGCTGATGACGGTTGAGCGCCCGTAAGAGCCGGTAAACATCAAACGCGTCCGCCTGCAGGGGCACGGTGAATCGCTGGGCGATCTGCACCTGGTAGATGTCACCCGCAAGGATGTGGCCCTTCGCCAGCTCGACCGCCTTGAAGAATTCTGATTGAGACAGGCGACCGTCGAGGGTGACGCCGGCCGGCCGGTCAGCCGGTTCGAGCGCCCGCAGGCGAACCGTCCGGTTCAGGCGGCGGGCCAGATCATCGATCCGTGCCACGGCCTCCGCATAGCGCGATTCGATCGGTGGGCGCTGCGTGCGGACGTGGGTCACGAGCTTCAGCCGATGTCGGACGTGGTCGAAACAGGCGAGCGTGTCGGTGACGATAAAAACGCCATCGGCCACCTGCAAGGGGTCCGCGTCGGGCAGCGGGAGGCGTTCGAGATACCCCGCCGCTTCGTAGCCCAAATATCCGACCGCGCCGCCGCAAAAGCCTTCAGGAAGACCCTCGGCCGGTTCAGCGGCAAATGTCTGCAGATAGGCTTCCAGCGCGCGCACCGGATCGGTTCCCTCGAGCTCGTGCCGCCCGCTGGCATCCTGCACCGTCGCGCGACCGCCCGCGATCGACACGATCGCCATCGGATCCGCGGCCACGAACGAGTAGCGGCCAAGCTGTTCCCCTCGCTCGACACTCTCGAGGAGGTACGCGGGACCGTCGCCCGCCAGCGCCGCGTACGCCGTCACCGGGGTCAGCGCGTCGGAGAGCATGTCGCGGAAGATCGGCACCATTGGCGCGCGGCGCGCCCGCTCCTTGACCTGCTCGAGAGTCAGCGAGATGGACACGTTCCCTCCAGCGTCATGACACGGCCGGATAGGGGATTTGCGATCCGAGCGGCCGGACATCCGCCGCCGGCTGAGCGGCCAGGCTGGCCAGCAGCGCCCCGGCCGCGGCGGGGGCATCGCGAGCCGCCCGGATGATGTCGGCCAGCACGGCGCTGGCGGCTGCATCAGGCCCGGCGCCCGGTCCCTCGAAAAGGAGCACGCCGGCATAGGCGGCCTCGACCGCAATCGCATTCATGGCGCCGCCAACCCGGGCCATTGGGGCGTCGACCGGGACGAGCCGCGGACGCACATCGGCCTCGACCTTCATCCCGTCGTCGGCGGCGGCCGCGATCAACTTGACGACCGCTCCGCCCCGGCCGGCTTCGGCGAGTTGCGCCTTCTGCAGGCCACGGATCCCCACCCGCTCCATCCGTGAGAGGTCGATCCGGCGTCGAAACGCCAGCATGGCGAGGATGGCGAGCTTCGCCGCCGGGTCGTGGGCATCGACGTCGGCGCTTGGGTCAGCCTCGGCCAACCCTCTCTGCTGGGCATCGGCCAGCGCATCGGCGTACCGCATGCCGGCCGCCATCTTCTCGAGCATCGAGTTGGTGGTGCCATTCAGGATCCCGATCACGGACCGAATCCGATCCGCCGCCAGCGCTTCGGCCAGGGTTTCCACGATCGGGATGG
>VBJI01000115.1 GCA_005880875.1 Chloroflexota bacterium | reverse complement strand
GGCCGGAATACTGATCCTGGGCGCCGTCGGCGCTTGTGGGCTTTCTTACGCGTTCACGGGGTTTTCGAACAATCTATACTTCGCCATCGGTTTCCTCTTCCTGGGGGGCATCGCGAGCACTATATATTTCGTTCCGTTAATTTCAGTGCTCCAGCGAGAAGCTCCGGACAAACTGAGGGGAAGAGTTATGTCAACGAGGCTGCTGCTCTCGCAATCAGGTTTGCTCGCCGGGATGGCGATAGCTGGTCCATTAACCGACCGCGTCGGCGCTGGTCTGGTATTTCTAACAGCTGGCGTCCTTCTCCTTGTTGCTGCCCTGCTCGGGCTCGTCTTCGATGATCTTCGCAATGCGACGCTACGAGAACCGGAGGCTCCCGTCTTGCAAGCCACTGGCTAGCGGTGTTTCTCTTTTTCGCCGTCATCGCCGCGGCGCTTGCCATCGCCGTCCTGATCGGCGGCGACGTCCGCCGGCTGAGCCAGCTCCGGATCCAGCGTATTGAATTACTCTTGGCCGCTTTCGCCGCCAAGGTCTCGGTCGCCCTCCTGGGGACGACGCATGCGGCGGCTGCGGTCAATGCGGCCAGGCCGCTGAACGTGATTGGCGCTGTCCTCCTGCTGGCCGTCGTCTGGTTCAATCGGCGGATCCCCGGCGCCATCCTGTTCGGCGCGGGGCTGACCCTGAACTTGATCGTGATCATCACGTTCGGCGGCCGGATGCCGGTGCTGATCCCGCGCGACATCGACCCAAATTCCGCCGTGCTGGCCACCTTGAAGGGCGGGCTCGACCCGTTGCACGTCGCGCTCCAACACCCGCAGGGCCTCTGGTTCATCGGCGACATCTTCGCCATTCCGGGCATCGGCGGCCACTCCTCCCTGGTCAGCATCGGCGACCTGCTGATGGCGGTCGGCGTCGCCTGGCTGATCATCCGCTGCAGCCAGCCGGCTCCCGCGCTCAAGCCGGTTTACGGCTCGAGCCCTTCCAACTAGTCGTCTCCCCACCTTTTGGGCGCATGCCGGGGCTCGAATTTCTCGTTTGAAAGGTTGATAATGCCGCGATGATCCAGCGCCGTCGCGTCGAGGAGCTCTGGCGGAGCCGCGACTTCCGCGCCCTGGTCTTCCTCGGGGTGCTGGCCGCGCTGACCCTCATCCTCGCCGTAGCGATCCGCGGCATCCTGGGCCCCTTCATCGTGGCGGCGATCCTGGCGCTGATCGTGAACCCTGCCGTGAATGCGGCCGAACGCCGCCGGGTGCCCCGAGTGGTGGCGGTTCTGGCCCTCTACGGCGTATTGGCCGCGGCGCTCGCGGCCGGCATCCTCTTTCTGGCGCCGCTCATTCGCCAGGAATTCATCGCGTTGGTGGCCCAGGGGCCGGCGATTGCCAGCTACTTCCAGGACCTGGCCGACCGGGAACACGTGGTCTCGATCCTCGGCATCCCCATCGACATCCGACAGGCCTACACGGATTCCGTCCACAATCTGCCTGCCCTGGTGGCCGGCCAGCTCTCCTCGGTGGTCGAGAACGTGTTCATGCTGGTCAACTGGATCTTCCAGACCGTCCTCGTCCTGCTGGTCGCGTTCTTCCTGGTCAAGGATGCCCACGCCATCCGCCGCTTCTTCGAAGACCTGGTGCCGCACGGCTATCGCACCGATGCCCGCGACCTGGCCGGCGAGGTCTACCAGATGCTGGGTGCCTACATGCGCGGTCAGCTGGCGATCTGCGCGCTCGTCGGGTTGGTCACCGGGGTGGCGATGTGGATCGTCGGCGTTCCCTACTCGCTGGCGTTAGGCATCGTGGCCGGCGTGACCGCCTTCATTCCGTTCATCGGTCCGTTCCTCGGTGCCCTACCCGCGGTCGCGGTGGCCGCCTTCGTCTCCCAATCCTCCGCCAAGGTGATCGTCGTCCTCGTCATCTACTTCGTGATCTCGAACGTCATCTACAACTTCATCTCGCCGAAGGTCTTCGGCGATGCCGTCCATCTCAGCCCAATGCTGATCATCATCGCCTTCGTGGTGGGCGGCTATCTTGGCGGCATCCTGGGTCTGTTCGTGGCGGTTCCGGTGGCCGCCACCCTGCGCATCCTCTTCCAGTACGCCCACGAACGCGTCTACGCCTGAGCGGCCCTCGTTCGTCACCTTCGCGCTGCTCTCGGATATCCATAGCAACCTCGAGGCCTTGGACGCCGTGCTCGAGGTCCTTCCGGAGGTCGATCGCATTCTGGTGCTGGGCGACATCGTCGGCTACGGCCCTGATCCGAATGCGGTGATCGAACGCTTGCGGTCAGTCCACGCCCGCGGCGTTCGCGGCAATCATGACCAGGCGATGCTCGACCCCGGGTTACTCGAGCTCTTCAACCCCCACGCCGCGGCCGCCGCACGCTGGACGCAAGGGGTGATGACACCGCAGAGCCTGCGCTACCTGAACGGGCTTCCTCTCACCGGCCGGATAGGCCGCCACCGGGTCGTCCACGGCAGCCCCCGCGATCCGATCTGGGAGTACATCCTCGACGATCTCCAGGCGCTCGAGATCCTGCTCACTCTGGGTCGTCGGTTCTGCTTCTTCGGTCACACCCATCTGCCCCGAATCTTCACCGAGGAAGGCGAGCAGGTGCCCGAAGTTGGCGTCTCGATTCCGCTGCCGGCCAGTGCCCTGGTCAACCCTGGCAGTGTGGGCCAGCCTCGGGATGGCAATCCGGACGCCAGCTTCGCCGTCGTCGACCTGGGGGCGTCGACCGTCCGCTTTGGCCGCGTCCCATATGACATCTCCACAACCCAGGCCAAGATCAGGGACGCGGGGCTGCCCGAGATTGAGGCGGCGCGGCTGGCGCTGGGCCGCTGACCGTAGAATTGGGTCGCAATTCATGAAACTGGTCATCGTCGGCTGCGGCCGGGTGGGCGCCATGGCAGCCGTCGCCCTGTCGAAAGATGGCCATCAGGTCACCGTGATCGACATCAACCGGCGCGCCTTCGACCGGCTGGGGCCCGACTTCAATGGTGAGATGGTGCTCGGTAATGGGATCGATGAGGACGTCCTTCGCCAGGCCGGCATCGAGACGGCCGACGGCTTCGCCTGTCTGACCAATGGCGACAACCGCAACATCATGGCCGCCCAGATCGCTCGAGAGATCTTCAAGGTCCCCCGGGTCATCACCCGGATTTACGATCCGATGCGCCAGGACGTCTACACCGAGCTCGGCCTCGATACGGTGTGCCCGACCCTTTCCGGAGCGCGCCAGATCCATACCATGCTGAAAGGATGAGCCAGCCCATGTACGTGATCGTGATCGGGGGCGGCAAGGTGGGCTACTACCTGAGCAAGCACCTGCAGGATCGGGGATACGAGGTGACCCTGATCGAGAAGGACCCGCGGCGGGCGGAGGTCCTGAATTCAGTCCTGGGGGAGATTGTCATGGTGGGCGACGGCGACGAAATGGCCTTTCTGGCCACCACCGGGATGGAGCGGGCCGATGTCGTGGTCGCGGTCACCGGCGACGACGAGGACAACCTGGTCGCCTGTCAGCTGGCCAAGCGCAAGTTCAACGTCCCCAAGACGGTCGCCCGGGTGAACAACCCGGCCAATGTCCGGATCTTCAAGACGCTGGGGGTCGACGTGGCGTTGAGCGCGACGGAGGTGCTGCTGGATCTGATCGAGTCCGAGCTGGCCTCGAAGGAAGCTGCCGGCCGGTCGGCGACCAAGCCCTAGGAGCGATCTCCAGACAAGAAGAAAGCCGGTTTGCACCGGCTGTCCAGTTTCAGCGACGCTAGGTTACGCTTTGCCGATCTTGTAGATCTTGGTCCCGCAGGTCGGGCAGGTTCCGGTGGTGGCGGGCTTGCCGTTCTTCATCGTGATGTGCTGCGGATCCTTGATGTCGACCTTTTTCTTGCACTTCAGGCAATAACCGGTAACGGCCATAACACTCTCCTTTGCTGGCTGCTGAACGCCTCGGGCGCCCCAAAAATCCGCCTGATGATAGCACAACCCCTCCAATTCGAATCGTATTCAGAATCTTGCCCAAAAAACATGATTCCCTCCCCGCCTGAGGGCGACGGTCAGACTGGGGGCTTCAGCCGTCGTGGCGAGCGAGGATGACGCTCGCGTTGTGCCCGCCCAGCCCGAAGGAGTTCGATAGGGCGACGTCGACCTTGGCGCGCCGCGCCGCGTTCGGAACGTAATCCAGATCGCACTCCGGATCCGGAGTGTGCAGGTTGATCGTGGGCGCGATCACCTGGTCGCGAATCGTCAGCGCGCAGACCACGGCTTCCACCGCGCCCGAGGCGCCCATCATGTGGCCGGTCATCGACTTGGTGCTGCTCACCGCCAGCCGTTCGGCATGCTTGCCGAATACACGGTGAATCGCGTCGGTCTCGAACTTGTCGTTCAGCGGCGTTCCCGTCCCGTGGGCGTTGATGTAGTCGACCCGCTCCGGCTCGATCTCCGCTTTGCGCAAGGCGCGGCGCATCGTGAGCACAGCGCCTTCGCCCTCCGCCGGCGCCGCCATATCGAAGGCGTCATTGCTGGAGCCGTAACCGATCACCTCCGCGTAGATTCGGGCGCCGCGGCGGCGAGCGTGCTCCAGCTCCTCCAGCAACAGCGCGCCTGCTCCTTCGGAGATCACAAAGCCGTTCCGATCTCGGTCGAAAGGCCGTGAGGCTTGCGTCGGATCCTCGTGCTGCGCCAGGGCGCGCATGGCGCAGAAGCCGGCGTAGACAACGGGAACCAGCACCGCCTCAGCCCCGCCGGTCACGATCGCATCGGCATCCCCGCGCCGGATCGTTTCGAACGCTTCGCCGACCGCGCCGCTGCCCGTGGCGCAGGCGGACACCACCGCCATGTTCGGCCCACGCAGGCCGAGCACGATCGCGATATGGCCGGAGGCGGTATCGGTCAGCATGTTCTGGATGAACGTCGGGCTGACCCGCTTGAGCCCGCGTTCCTGCAGGATCCGCTGCTGCTCGAGCAGGACCGTGAGTCCGCCGGCGGCGCTGCCGAAGACGACGCCCACCTCGTCCAGCAGGCCGTTCCGGGTCAGTCCCGCATCGGCAAACGCCTCCTGGGCCGCCACCACCCCCAGCTGTGTATAGCGGTCCATCCGGCGGAGCTCCTTGGGCTCGATCCGTCCGGTGGCGTCGAATCCTTTGACCTCGCCGGCGATCTGGACCGGGTATTCGCTCGCGTCGAACAGGGTCACCCTGCCAACGCCCGATTGGCCTTCCAGCATGGCCGCCCAGGTGCTGGGCGCATCCAGGCCGACGGGGGTCACCGCCCCCACGCCGGTGACGACGACCCGCTTCATCCCAACGGCGACGGCGTCAGGACCCGGGCCACTTCACGATCGTTCAGCGAGACGACTTGCGAATCCTGGCTGATGCGCCGAATCAAGCCCGAAAGAACCTGTCCCGGGCCGATCTCGAGGAATTCGGCGCTGCCCCGGGTGACCATCTCGACGACGGAAGCCGTCCACTGCACCGGCTTCAGAATGTGGTCCGCCAGCTCTTTGCGGACATCGTCGGCGCTGGTCAGAATCTGCCCCGTGATATTGGCGACGACCGGGATACGCGGTTGGCGCAAGGGAAGCCGCGCGACGATCTCTCCGAACTGCGTGGCCGCGCGGGCCATCAGCGGCGAGTGCGACGCGATGCTGATCGGCAGCCGTACCACGCGGGCAGCGCCCCGCAGCCGGGCGAGTTCGGTAGCCCGGTCCAGGGCGGCGGACTCACCCGACAGCACCACCTGCCCCGGCGAGTTCGCGTTGGCCAGCGTGATGACGCCGCAGGCGGCTGCCTCGCGCACGACCCCTTCGACGACCTGCCGGTCAAGGCCCAGTACCGCCAGCATCCCGCCGGGGCGCTCGTTCCCGTTCTCTTTCATCAGCCGGCCGCGCTCCCGTACCAGGACCAGCGCGGTATCGAAGTCGATGACGTCTGCTGCCACCAGCGCCGTGAACTCACCCAGGCTGTGGCCGGCCACGTAGCGCGGCGCGATCACCTGGCCCATGCTCTGCCATCGCTCGCGCATCGCGTTCAGACAGGCGATGCTCACGGTCAGGATCGCGGGCTGGGCGTTGATCGTGTCGTTCAGGTCCTGTTCGGGACCCTCGAAGCACAGCTTGGTCAGAGCAAAGCCGAGGATTTCGTCAGCCCGGCGAAACACACGGCGAGCCGTTTCGGACGCGTCGTACAGCGCCCTGCCCATCCCCACATACTGCGAGCCCTGTCCGGGGAACACGAAAGCCATTGGCCGATCGCCGTATGGCGTCGTCACGGGCTGGGAGGTCAGGCGACGGACACCTTCCCCTTGACGTA
>VBJI01000114.1 GCA_005880875.1 Chloroflexota bacterium | reverse complement strand
GACGCGTGCCTGCGCCAGCGAGATCCTTCCCGTGTCGGCTTCGACCTGAGGCACAAGCCGCACCCGGAAATCCTTGTCGTCCAGCGCCGGCGCAAACGGACGAGTCGCAACCTCGGTGCGGCTGGGCGAAGCCTCCGCCGTCAGGGCGTGCGGCGCCAAGGTCAGCAGCTTGACCCGGCCCTTGAGATGCGCCTCCTCGAGCAGGCTGCCACCCCAGCGCTGGCGGGTCACGGCGAACGGGTCACCGGGCGCGACCTCGATGCAGTTGGCGGCGAGCGGCAGCTTCATCCGCGCGCCGACATGCGCCATGACTTCGCCCCCGCGGTCGCTCGCGGTGCCGATGACGATCCTGGGGTTGACGCGCTCGGCGAGCTGGGTGATCGCGTGCGCCCATGCCGACGGCGCGTACTCGGCCAGCCGCGGATCATCGGCAACATGCAACGCCCCCACGCCGTAGGACGAAAGGATCCCCGCGGCAGTCCCTCCGCGTGGACCGATGGCCGCCGCCTCGAGCGGGACACCCATTTCGCGCGCCAGCCGGGTGGCGATGGTGAGTACCTCGAGCGACAGCGCGGTGGGCGCCCCATTGATGTGCTCGATAAAGGCAAGGATCATCAGAGCAGCCTCAGCCGCTGAAAGAGCTCGACCACCTGGGCGCCCGCATCGCCGTTCTTCCCGAGGATCTCGACCGTGTGTTCGACCTGTGCCGGCAGCTTGAGCCGGATCTTTTCCAGGCCGCCGTCTTGCCACCGCGGCTTGCGCCTTTCGATCTCCTTCTTCTTCGCCTTCAACCGTCCGGGTAACGAGGGATAGCGCGGCAGGTTGATCCCTTCCTTCACGGTGAGCACCGCCGGAAGCGCCAGGTCGGCGGTTTCCCAGCCGGCTTCGGTCTGGCGGCGAACCATCGCCTTGCCATCCCTGGTCTCCAGCGCCTTGATGCCGGTGGCGCAGGGAAGGTCGAGCGCGTCGGCGACTCGGACCCCCACCTGGTAGCCGGCGCTGTCGGCCGACTCATTCCCGAACATCACCAGGTCATAGCTTCGACCGGCGGCGCGGTCGGTCTCGATCGACTCCACGATCGCGGCGGCTGTCGCGACTGGATCCCACTCGCGGCCATCGGTTTCGAGCAGGACGGCCCGCTCGATACCCAGCGCCATCGCGTCGCGCAGCTGGTCGACGGCGGCCTCCGGTCCGAGGGTGAGCACGGTCGAGCTGCCGCCGTGCTTTTCGATCAGCCGCACCGCCTCCTCCACCGCGCATTCCTCGTGCGGGCTTACGGTGAATCCGAGGTAACGGGTGTCGATCTCCTGGCCGTCCGCGCTGAGTGCGATGTGCCCGGCCGTCGCCGGCACACGCTTGACGCAGACCAGGACATTCATGGGCATCGCGCTGGCTAGCTCTTGACGCGCGTGTTCTGTGGGTCGAACAAGGGCGTCGGCCCCGCCACCGCAACTGTCACCGGATACTGCTCGCCGAAGTACTCGACGCGGAGCCCGGTACCGACCTTCGCTTGCTCCGGCGGCAAAAAGCTCATCAGGACGGTCTTCCCCACCGACGGGCCCGAGCCCGCGCTCGTCACGTAAGAACCACGACCCCGCTTGTCGACCAGTCGCGTGCCGTCCTGGGAGAGGACCGGCTCACGACCCTGCAGGTAGCGCTTGAATCCGGATTCCGATGTGTTGTCATCGACGGTCAGCGTGCAGAGGATGGCCTCGGGCGGCTCGGCGCGCTGCTTCAGGTAGGCCCCCTTGCCGATGAAGTCCTGCGATTTCACTTGCGGCCGCGCCAGGCCGGTCTCCACCAGATTGAATTCCTGCTCCAGCTCCATGCCGTAGGCGCGATAGCACTTCTCGATCCGACCGGTCGTGCCGTACACGCCGATGCCGGCCGGAACGATGCCCAGCGGCTGGCCCGCTTCCCAGATGGCATCCCAGAGTCGCGCCCCCTGCTCGAATGGCACATAGATCTCCCAACCCAGCTCGCCCACGTAGGAGATCCGGGAGGCCAGCGCGCGCACCGGGCCGACGTCGATGACGCGGCAGGTCCCGAAGGGGAAGCCCTCGTTCGTCACGTCGGCGTCGGTGATCGACGCGAGCAGGTCGCGAGCGCGCGGTCCCCACACCCCGACCGTCGCCCAGCTCGAGGTCAGGTCCGTCAACTGGACGGCGCCATCGTCCGGCAGGTGATCGATGAACCACTTCTTGTCGCGCGCGCCGTCGGCGCCACCGGTCACGACCCGGAAATGATTGGCGCCCAGCCGCATCACGGTCAGGTCAGCCTTGATGCCAGCGGCCGGATTGAGCAGGGAGGTGTAGATCACGCGGCCGACCGGTACGTTCATCTGCGCCACGCACAGCTTTTGCATGGTGTCGAGCGCGCAGCTGCCGGCGATGTCGAAGACGGCAAAGGCCGACAGGTCGACCATGGCCACCCGGTCGCGCATCGCCAGGTGTTCGGCGTTGATGATGGGTGACCACCAGCGCGAATCCCACTCGTAGCGGCGGGGCATGACCCGCTCGCCATACTCGGCCAGCAGCTTCTTGTTCGATTCGTACCAGTGGGGCCGTTCCCACCCCGCGGTCTCGAAGAAGAACGCGCCCAGCGCCTTCTCGCGCTCGTAGAAGGGGCTGAGGCGAACCCGCCGGTTCGATTCCCACTGCTCTCGCGGGTGCACGATTCCATAGGTCTTGTTGAACCCTTCGGCGGTGCGCCCGCGGATGTGCGCCGACGTCTTCTGATGGTCATAGAAGCGGGCGATGTCCGAGCCGGAAGGATCGATCTCCGGCACCCCGGACGTGATCCATTCCGCCATGCAGCGCGCAATGCCGGGCGCCTCCTTGATCCAGATCGCCGCCACCGACCAGAGGCCTCTGACTTCCGGCGTCTCGCCCAGCAGGGGAAACCCGTCCGGCGTCAGCGAAAGCAATCCATTGATCGCGTGCCGGATGCCGACGTTCGGGTCGCCCAGGATCTCGGGCATCAGCTCGAGGGCGTGTTCCAGCGACTCGTCGAAGTCTTCCTTCGTGAAGGGCAGCTCGGTCGGGGAGAGCTTCGACTGCTCGAGCGATGGGATATCGTCCGGGTCCCAGAGGATCGGGCGGTGGTCGTAGGACCCGACCTCCATGTCACTCCCGTGCTGCCGCTCGTATCCGTTGGTATCCATGTCGCGGACGATCGGGTACTTGATCTCGCCGACGGTGTCGGCAAAGAGCGGCACCGGCCCGACGCTGATCATCTGGTGGACGGCCGGACTCAGCGGGATGGAGGCGCCGGCCATGCGGGCGAGCCGAGGGCTCCAGATGCCGGCCGTGATGATGACGACCTCCGCCTCGAGGTCGCCCTGGTCCGTGCGCACCCGGCGCACGCGCCCATTCTCGACGTCGATGCCCGTGACCTCGGTACCGGCGGCGACCGTCAGCGCGCCCATCGCCTGCGCCTCCTCCCGCATCAACGTGCCGCCTCGTAGCGAATCGACCGTGCCAATCCCTGGAGTGCTGAAGCCGCCGAGGATGACGCCTTCGTTGATGAAGGGAACCAACTGCTTGACCTGGGCGGGGGTCACGAGCTCGGCGTCGATGCCCCAGGCCTTGCTCGATGCCATCCGGCGCTTCAGCTCCTGCAGGCGTTCGGTCGTCCGCGCGACCTCGACACCCCCACTCTGGGTGAACACCCCCAATTCCTTGTACTGGCGAACGCTATCCAGGGTGAAGGCGGTCATCTCCTTCGAGTGATCGGTCAGGAAGATGAAGTTCGAGGCGTGTCCGGTCGATCCACCGGGGTTGGGCAATCGACCCTTGTCGATCAGCACGATCTCTTTCCAGCCCAGGCGGGCGAGGTGGTAGGCCATGCTGTTGCCGACGATGCCGGCGCCGATCACGACGGCCCGAGCCTGCCTGGGCAGGTCGCTCACACTAACCCCTCCTGTCTCTGCGAGTAGGTCCACAGCATAGCGAGGAATGCGGATGGCTTGTGGTAGGTTCGTGGCTGGCGTTGCTGACCCTCGAGCACGTCGCCGCGATCGCCGTTCTGGCTATCGTCACGGTCGGCCTGACGATCGCCGCCCGGCTCCGTCCGGGACGATGGATCACGGTCGTGTCGCGCGTCCTCGCCGTGCTGATCGCCATCACCGAGCCCAGTTACTGGGTCAGCGAGATCATCCACGGCACCTGGTCAGCCCGCTACGACCTCCCGCTGCAGCTGTCCAACGCGTCCGAACTGGTCGCCGCCGCGGCATTGTGGTGGCCGAAGCCGATCCTGGTCGAGCTCACCTACTTCTGGGGCCTGGGCGCCGTGCTCCAGGCGCTCGCCACGCCGGATTTCTCACAGCACTTCCCGGACCCGGCCTACTTTCGCTTCTACGTCGCGCATGGCGGCGTTCTGGCGGCGGCCGTGTTCCTGGTGGCCGGACGTCGCATCGTCCCCCGGCCGGGCGCCCCTTTGCGCGTCTTTCTCATCACGATCGCGTTCGCCGCGGTCGCCGGGCTGGCCGACGTGCTCACCAACGGCAACTACATGTACCTCCGCGTCAAGCCGGTCGCCGGCAGCCTCCTCAACGTCATGGGGCCCTGGCCCTGGTACATCGCCAGCGGCGCCGTGCTCGCCATCGCCTTTTTGACACTCTTGAACGCTCCGTTCTGGCTGGCGCGCCGACGGGCGCGCTTAGCCGGCGTGGGACAGCACGTTTTGCAGGTCCGCTCGCAGCACCCGAACGCCGGCAAGCGGGAGACCGAGGGCGATTAGCTTGCCTCGCAGCGTGCGGGGATTTCGGACCACCGTGACATCGACCTGCGTGCCGCCGGCCGCCGTGGGGCGCAACCGATACTCCCACCGGCTGCCGGGCAACCAGCTGTCCGACTCGGTCGTGTTTACGGTCACGGTGCCCGACCCCGCGTCCCACTCGTAGCGGTTGCGCTCCCAGGCCAGCACATTGCCTTCGGTGACATTGGCCCAGCCTGGGCCGTGGTCGTGCACCCGGAAGTGCGAGCGGTCGATGTTCCGGTAGAGGTCCGGCCGCCGGTCGCTGAAATCCGTCAGCGCCTTGAGGACCGCCTCCGGGGCGAGGTCCGTTACCACCTGGAAGTGAACGGTCGGCATCAGCCATTTCATACCAGCCCGGCCTTGGGCGCCGCCCGATCACTCGGCTCTTGACCGCCCTCCAACAGCGTGCTAGCGTTCGGCGCAGGCCGATATATCGCTGATGTACGGCCGATATACGGGAGGGGAATCTGGCGGGCGAAGCTGCAACCGCTCGTGCGCCGCGACGGAGGGAGGTCGATACCCCTGTGCACACCGTCGTCCTTCAGGGCGCCTCGGCCCGCTCCCAGGGTGAGCGCGCCTACCTATTAATAAGGGACCAGATCATCACCCTGAAGCTGGCGCCCGGCTCGGTGATCGAGGAGGCCCGCCTGCGGCAGGAGCTCGGTCTGGGAAGGACCCCGATCCGGGAGGCCCTCCAGCGCCTGGCCCACGAGAACCTGGTCAGCTTCGTGCCCCATCGGGGGAGCTTCGTGACCGATATCAACCTGACGGATCTGCACCGGTTGACTGAGGTCCGGGTGCAGCTGGAGGGCTATGCCGCCCGGCTGGCCGCGGAGCGTGCCAGCGCCGGCGACCGGACCCTGATGGAGGCCTTGATGGGCGAGCTCGCGGCCATCGACGAGAACGACGTCCATGACCTGATGCGTCTCGATCAGCGCATTCACCGGCAGGTTTACCAGGCGAGCCGCAACGCCTTCCTGCAGGCGATGCTGGAGGAAAGCTTCAACCTCAGCCTGCGCATCTGGTTTTTAGGCCTGGACCGCGGAGTTCGGCTCAAGGCGGCCGTCGAGGAGCATCGCCGCCTGCTCGATGCGATCGTCTCGCGCGACCCCGACCAGGCGGAGTCGGTCATGCGGCAACACGTCACGGGCTTCGAGCACGCCATCCGCAAGGTTTTGTAGGAGGAAACAGTGAGAGTCTTTTACGCGACCGACCTGCACGGCTCGGAAGTCTGCTGGCGGAAATTCCTCAACGCGGCGAAGTTCTACGCCGCGGACGTCCTGATCTGTGGCGGGGATATGACCGGCAAGGCGATGATCCCGCTCGTCGAGGACCGCGACAGCTATGAATTCACCCTCGCCGGAATCTCGCAACGGGTCGGTCGCGAGGAAGTCGCCGATGTGGAAACGCAGATCTCGCGCAAGGGGTACTACCCGGTGCGGATGACATCCACTCAGGTCGCCGAGCTCGACAAGGACCCGCAGAAGGTACAGACCCTGTTCACCGAGCAGATGTGCA
>VBJI01000113.1 GCA_005880875.1 Chloroflexota bacterium | reverse complement strand
GATCGCTTTGAGGTGATCACTGACGCGAAACGCGTCGGTTTCGCCCGGCTGGGTGGCGACGTTGCAGACAAAGACCTTGATCGCCGGTGAAGCTTTGAGCGCCTCCGCCATGCCGTCCACCACGAGGTTCGGCAGGATGCTGGTGTACAGGCTGCCCGGGCCGACGATGATCATCTCGGCGTTCAGGATGGCTTCTTCGGCCTCCGGGTTGATGGTGGGCTCCGGCTGCAGGAAGACGCGCTTGATCGCGGTGGCGACCGCGCCGTCGCCGTCACCGTTGGGATGGGGGATGCTGGACTCGCCAACCCTGGTCTGTCCGTCGGCCATCTCGGCCATCAGGGTGACGTCCCGCAGGGTCGACGGCACGATCTGGCCGCGAACCGCCAGGACCCGCCCGGACTCCCGGATGGCGTGCTCGAAATCGCCGGTGATCTCGGCCATCGCCATGATGAAAAGATTCCCGAACGAGTGCCCGTTCAGGCTCCCTTCCTTGAAGCGGTGCTGGAAGAGGGTGGTCATCAGGGGCTCGACGTCGGCCAGCGCCGTGATGCACTGCCGGAAGTCCCCCGGCGGCAGGATCCGGTATTCAGCGCGAAGCCGGCCAGAGCTCCCGCCGTCGTCCGCGACGGTGACGATCGCGGTCAGGTTGCCGGTGTACTTCTTGAGGCCGCGCAGCAGGGTCGACAGCCCGGTCCCGCCGCCCAGCGCGACCACCCGGGGGCCCTTCTGCAGGAAGCGGAAGTTGTAAATGATCTCGGAAAGCGCCCGGTCTCGCCCCGGCAGGAAGGGTCCCAGGACCGACTGGGTCAGCTTGTACAGGGCGAACAGGATGATGCCCAGACCGAGGGCCAGGAAGAGCGCCCCCCGGACGTAACGGTCCAGGAACTGCAGCGTCAGGTAGTAGAAGACCGGGGGGAGCCGAACACCGGAGGAGTAGATGTTCCGCAGGGCGTAGCCGATCCCGAGGCTGATCAGCACCATGCCGACGATGAGCAGGATGAGCCAGCGTTTGACGTGGAGGCCGGGGGTGAACCAGCGCACCACCCGGGGGTTCATACGTAAGGGTGCCACCGGCGCCCCAAGCTTAGCACAGCATTTTTTGAACTCATTTCGCCCTCGTTTCGTTACACTTTTTGGCTCTATGCCAGTCGCCGGAAGCGGCATATAATCGACTCAGGGTCCAGCAGCGCGACGACGGGACCCAGTTCACGGAGCCTGTTCGAAAGGCACAAAGGAGGTCGTCTCTCGATGGCGATCAAGGCAGAGGGCGTCACCCGCGCGGCTGAAGCCCGAAAGAAAGAGCAGGCCCAGTACTGGGTCTATCTGGACGGCGAGTTCAAGCGGTACGCGGACGCCCGCCTGGGGCTGATGACCCACGCCCTGCACTACGGCACCGGGGTGTTCGAAGGCATCCGTGGCTACTGGAGCCCCGAGCACGAGCAGCTGTTCGTCCTCAAATTGCGGGAGCACTTTTCCCGCCTGCAGCGCTCGGTGAAGGTGCTAAAGCTCAAAATCCCGATTAGCCTGGACGAGCTCTGTAAGACCAGCATCGAGCTCGTCCGCAAAAACAACTTCCGACAGGATATTTATCTTCGCCCGTTGGCCTTCAAGAGCTCCGAAGAGATCGGCGTCCGGCTCCACAATCTGAGAGATTCGTTCGCGATCTACGTCACCCCGTTCGGCAACTACGTCGACATCGAGCGCGGCATCCGCTGCATGGTGTCGAGCTGGCGGCGGGTCGACGACAACGCCGCCCCCGCCCGAGCCAAGATCACCGGCATCTATGTCAACTCCGCGCTGGCCAAGACGGAGGCGATGGAAAACGGCTTCGACGAAGCGATCATGCTGACCCACGAGGGTCACGTCTGCGAAGGCAGCGCGGAAAATATCTTTCTGCTGCGCGATGGCAAGGTCGTAACGCCGCCGACGTCCGATAACATCCTCGAGGGTTTGACCCGACTCGGCATGATGGAACTGCTCCGCAACGAGCTCGACCTCGAGGTCGTGGAACGTTCCGTCGATCGTTCCGAGCTCTACGTCGCCGATGAGATCTTTCTCTGCGGAACCGGCGCGCAGATCTCGCCGGTGATCGACGTCGATCACCGCCAGATCGGTGATGGCCAGGTCGGTCCGGTGGTGAGCCGGCTGCAGACGCTCTACTTCGACATCGTCCGGGGCCGCAACAGCAAATACCGTCACTGGCTGACGCCCGTTTACTGACACCCGGCGGCGACCGGTCGATGCGCTGATGCGCGTCGTCATCGCACCCAACGCGTTCAAGGGGTCGCTGTCCGCGCTGGAGGCCGCCGCGGCGATTGGCGAGGGGGTCCGAGTGGCCGTCCCGGACGCCGACCTCGTCCTGCTCCCGATTGCCGACGGTGGTGACGGCACCGTCGACGCGCTGGTCGCGGCGACCCATGGCGAGCACCGCGGCGCGCGCGTGCGCGGGCCAGTGGGCGATCCGGTCGAAGCCGACTATGGATTGATCGAGGCCGGCTCGACCGCGGTGATTGAAATGGCGAAGGCGGCCGGGCTCGCGCTGGTGCCGCCCGAGAACCGCGATCCAGGGGTGACCACCACCTACGGCGTCGGTGAGCTCCTTCAACAGGGCTACGACGGCGGTGCCCGGCGCTTCATCGTGGGGATCGGCGGCAGCGCCACCAACGATGGCGGGGCCGGCATGGCCCAGGCGCTCGGCTATCACCTGCTCGATGAACGGGGTCGCGAGCTTCCGCCCGGCGGCCTGGCCCTGCAGAAGCTGGCGCGCATCCACGCCGGCGGGGTCCACGCGAACTGGAACGAGGCGGTCGTTGACGTTGCCTGCGACGTGAGTAACCCCCTTACCGGCCCGAATGGCGCCAGCGTGATCTATGGTCCGCAAAAGGGCGCGACTCCCGAGATGGTCGCGGAGTTGGACGCGGCCCTGGCGCGCCTCGCCGAGATCATTCGCCGTGACCTGGGGGTCGACGTCGAGCAACTGCCGGGTGCGGGAGCGGCGGGCGGTCTGGGTGCCGGCCTGGTGGCGTTTGCCGGCGCGCGCCTCCGGCCCGGTGCCGAGATGGTCATGGAGACCCTGAAACTCGACCAGCGGCTGCAGGGAGCCGACCTGGTGATCACGGGCGAAGGCCGGCTGGACTCCCAAACGGCCCGCTTTGGCAAGGGCCCAGCGGCGGTCGCCCGGCACGCCCGGAACGCCGGCATTCCGGTGATTGCGATCGCTGGCACGCTGGCGGATGAAGCGGAGCTGCGGCCGTTGTTTGACGGCCTGATGGCCACGGTGGCGGAACCCTATTCCCTCGAGCAGGCGATCGCCCAGGCGCGCCCGCTCCTGGTACGGGCGGCTACCCGGGCGCTGCGGCTGGTGCTGACCGGCAGGCGGCGGTCGCCGCTGGCCTAACATCGAATCAATGCCGCATCGGCACGACGACGAGTACCAGCACCGCCATGACCATGACGCCGAGCCCCATGTGCACCGGTTGCTCGAGGTCATCGAGCACGCGCACGGCGCCCACGGCGCCGACCGGCACAGCCACACCCACATCGTGATGACCGCGACGGCGGAGCCGGCCGACAGACGCCGCCATCGCCATCGCCTTCAGGCGCCATTCGAGCACGATCACGCCACCGCCCGCCCGGCGCATCGTCATCCGCTCGGAGACCTCGAACACCACGACCAGGACCGCCACTGGCATACCGTCGAAATCACGGAAATCGAGCTCATCGTCGAGCGGCCGCGGACCGGAGGCGCCTAGGCTGTCTGGACCGCCGCGGCCGTTGCGAGTCCGAGCTCCTCGACGGCTGCTTCCCGCATCTTGAACTTCTGGACCTTTCCGGTGACCGTCATCGGGAAGCCATCGACAAATTTCCAGTAGCGGGGGATCTTATAACTCGCGATCTTTCCGCGGCAGAAGTCGCGCAGCTCCTCGCCGGTGACCTGGGCGCCGGGGCGCAGCTTGACCCACGCCATGATCTCTTCGCCGTATTTGTCGTCCGGCACGCCGATGACCTGGACGTCAGACACGGCTGGATGGGCGTAGAGGAATTCCTCCACCTCCCGCGGGTAGACGTTCTCACCGCCGCGGATCACCATGTCTTTGATCCGGCCGACGATGTTGAGATAGCCGTCGTCGTCCATCACGGCCAGGTCGCCGGTATGCATCCAGCGGGCGGTGTCGATCGCCTCCTGGGTGGCGGCCTCGTTGTTCCAGTAACCAAGCATCACGGAATAGCCACGCGTACAGAACTCGCCGGGGCTGCCGCGTGGGACCACCCGGCCCGTCTCAGGATCGATCACCTTGATTTCGATGTGCGGGTGCGCCGAGCCCACGGTCCGCACTCGCTTGTCCAGCGGGTCGTCGGTGTGACTCTGGGTCGAGACCGGCGAGGTCTCGGTCATCCCGTAGCAGATCGTCACCTCCGGCATGTGCATATCGCTCTGCACCCGCTTCATCACTTCCACGGGGCAGGGCGAGCCGGCCATGATCCCGGTCCGCAGTGAGCTGAGGTCGAAACGTCCGAAGTCCGGGTGGTCGAGCTCGCCGATGAACATGGTCGGCACCCCGTAGAGCGAGGTGCAGCGTTCCTCCTGCACCGTGCGCAACACGGCCGGTGCGTCGTACGCCTCGCCCGGAACCACCATGCAGGCCCCATGCGTGGTACACGCCAGGTTGCCGAGCACCATGCCAAAGCAGTGGTAGAAGGGCACCGGAATGCAGACCCGGTCGTTTTCGCTGTAGCCAAGCGCTTTTCCGATGAAGTAGCCGTTGTTGAGGATGTTGTGGTGGGAGAGGGTGGCGCCTTTCGGAAAGCCGGTGGTGCCGCTCGTGTACTGGATATTGATGGGGTCATCGAACTGCAGCCCTCCCTCGCGCTCGGCGAGCGCCTCGTTCGAGACCTTGGCGGCGGTCGCCAGCAGGCGTTCCCAGTCGTCTTCCAGGATCAAGCTCGCCCGGAGGTCAGGACAGCGTGAGCGGACGTCGCTGACCATCGCCACGTAATCGGCCGAGCGAAAGCCGCGGGCATGGATCAGCAAGGAGGTGCCGGACTGCTGCAGCGCGTACTCGAGTTCGTGGGTTCGATACGCCGGGTTGATATTGACCAGGATCGCGCCGATCCCGGCGGTGGCGTATTGGATCAGCACCCATTCGTACCGATTTGGCGCCCAGATGCCGACCCGGTCACCCTGGGCAACGCCCTCGGCGAGCAGGCCACGGGCCACCAGGCCGACCTGGTGCCAGAACTCTCGATAGGTGGCGCGATACCCCTGGTAGGGAACGACCAGCGCCTCGTGATCGGGTACCCGGCGAACCGTGCGCCGCAGATTCTGGATGATCGTCTCGCCCAGGAGCGGAACCGCGCTCGCGCCGTGCGTATAGGACAAGGTCGACATCTGTGCCACCTCCCCTTGATCCCATCCTAAACACTTCGCCTAGAATCGGCCAGCGTGAGCGTCGATTACGACCGCCCGGGGATAGCCGAGCGGCTCGACCATGTTTCGATTGCGACCCGGCAGATCGCGTCGATGGTCCCGCTGATCCGCGACGTGCTCGGCGCCCGCTTCCTGATGGGCGCGACCGAGGCGGCGCAGGGCTTTCGTTGGGCGCAGTTTCAGTTTCCGGGCGGCGGAGTCATCGAGCTCATCGAGCCCGCCGGCTCGGAAGGCTTTGTCCACGACTTTCTTCAGCAGCGGGGCGAGGGCTTACATCACGTGACGTTGCGGGTGCGCGACATCGCCGCTCGCGCCGCCGAGCTCGAACAGCTTGGCTGGCACCCGTTCCGACCGAACTATGCCAACCGCGTCTGGAAAGAGTTCTTTCTCCACCCGCGCGAGACGCACGGTGTCCTGATCCAGCTGGCCGAGTCAGAGCTGCCGTATCCGAAAGAGATCGAGTACTACCAGCAGCTGGATCTCGAAGGTCTCGAGCCCTGAGCCGCTACTGAACGTCGAATTCGTTCCCCTCGGGATCGAACATGTTGACCCAGTACTCGCCGCGTTCGGCCAGGGCGCGTGATTTGCGGGCTCCGAGCTGCACCAGTCGGTCGACCTCGAGGTCGACCCGGCGGCGGCGCTCATCGACGGGCGTGTCCCTCGGTCCGCCGACGTTCAGGTCGAGGTGCACCCGGTTCTTGACCACCTTGCCCTCGGGAACGCGCTGGAAGTAGAGCCGCGGCCCGCGCCCGTCCGGGTCGACGACCGCGCTGGCCGAATTCCAATCAGACTCTGGAATGCCCTGGGCTTTGAGC
>VBJI01000245.1 GCA_005880875.1 Chloroflexota bacterium | reverse complement strand
CCGCCAGCTTGGAACGCAATTGCTCCTGCCGGGCGCGGTTCTGTTCCGCCACGGTAGCCCATTGGCTCTCGGCTCGGGAGCGCTGGGACTTCAAGGCGCGGATTCTAACTTCGTCCGGTGGCCCGGCCCGCTTGAGGAATTCCGCGATGGCTTGGGCCCGTACCTGAGGATCAGGACTCTTCAGGTCTTCCATGGAAGGACCCTGCTGAGCCTGCGGACCGCCCGGTTGGCCAGTCTGACCTACCTGACCTGCCTGACCATTCTTCTTCCTCTTCCCTTTCTCCTGCCCGCCGATCATGCCCGCGTGGAACTTGTACCAAGCGGCCCACGAGGCGTCGCGCCCAGCTTGAGCCGCTTGCACACCAGGGTCCTTGTCTGGGTCTTTCCCGGCTTCAAGCGCGGCTTCGTACTGGCTGTAGTAGTTCCGGGCGGTAAGGTCGTAGGCCTGCCAGAGGCCGTCCGCCGTGCGCTTCATGACCATGGCCTGTCTGGCTTGAACCGCCGCCTTGCCCTGGGCGTAGCCACGAAGGACGTTGGTCGCCAAGAACGCCGCTGTGCCGAGCGCTCCGGTTGCGCCCTTGCCGAAGCCATAACGGGGAGCGTCAACGGACCGGTCTTGGACCTGTGCTGGCGCGGGAGCGGTTACAGTAGGTTGAGGTTGCTCGGGAGGCTGGGGAATGTCGTAGGTCTGGTATTCCGGTTCACCCGGCAACGCAGGCTGACGAGTCGTAGTTGTTGGCATAAATCCTAATCTACGCTAGTGCCGCCAAAGCGTCCGTCCAGCTAAGGCCTCCGATTTGGCTCGAAGCCACGCTTCCAACCGTTTGAGCAATAGTTCCCAGACCACCGAGCATCGATCCCTTCTGCTGAGCTTGGAACTGGGCCTGCTCGATCTGCAGGCCGCCAAGACTGGCTAGGCCACTCGATGCCGCGCTCAGACCAGATACTCCCGTACCAGCGGCGGAGATCGACTCGCCGACGCCTTGTCCGGCTAGACTCGCCAAAGCCGCCGGGGCCTTCAGATAAGCCTCGCTGCCAACCTTGCCGACTTCCGCGCCACGACCGGCTTGGATATTAGCCAGCGCGAGGTTCTTCTCCCCGCCGGCTGGAGCGGTTTCCATGACGTTCTTGGTGGCTCCGGTCGCGGCTTGCTCGATCTGCCCGGCAGCGGGACCTATGGCCCGCATGATCGCGGCGGGGTCGCCGGAGGCGAGCTTGGAGTAGAAGTCCTCCGCCTGGGCCATGCCGGGCTCGGTGAGTCGGAAGAGGTCCTCGGACTTCTGCTGCTGGCTGGTGGCGATCTGCGCCAAGGCATTTTGGTTCTTAAGCATCCCTGCTTCTACGTCAGGGGACATCCCGCCGCCGCCCTTATTCTTGCCGCCGATATAGCTACCGCTCCCTCCTATGGATGACGAACAGGCAGGTTCGGCACCTTCGGCCGATGAGGCCGCACGGGACCGGGCATCTGAGGTTGTCGATCATCGGTTAGAACTCCAGCTCGCAGCAGTTCTACTAGCTTCCTCTCTACATAAAATTCGAAGTCTTCAACCAATAGTGACGAGGCCGACGCCGCCACTAGCTTGCCGTCCTCAAGCATGTAGCGAGGGATGGTTCCCACGTCGCGGAAACCGTACCTCCGCACAAAACGCGCAGTCAGGTCGTTCCAACAATAGCGCACACTATGCACGGCGCCCAAGTCGTATTCGAGAAAAAAATACGCCAGCCCGAGCATCCCTAAAAT
>VBJI01000151.1 GCA_005880875.1 Chloroflexota bacterium | reverse complement strand
GAGTGCGCCGCATCCGCGAGGATCGCGACGCTGCCAGTGAGCAGGCCGACCGCCAGTTTGGCCCCGATCAGGACCAGGTTGACGAGCACCGAATAGAGCGCGGCGGTGGCTTTTGGGTCCGACGGGCGGGACGGTGCGGCCTGAACGTGATCCATGGCGACCTTCAATATATGTAAGGTATGCCCCCCGAACCGGCGCCGTCGCCCGAGCCCCGGACGGCGGTCAGCCGGATGCAACCGTACGACTGGGAGCCGCCCAGCGCCAGCATCGCCAGGCAGGCCGGGGTGCCGGAAGACCAGGTGGTGCGGTTCGACACGAATACGTTCCCCTGGCCGGGGGCTACCCTCGATCAGCTGCCGCCGCAGCCGCTGAACGAATACCCGGATACCAGCTACCGCGACCTGACCGACGCCATCGCCCAGTACACCGACGTCCCGCCTGATCGGATCACCGTCGGCGCGGGGGCCGACGAGGTCCTCGACATGATCGCCAAGGCCTACATCGACGGCTCGAGGGGAGTGCTGCTATCGCGGCCAACCTATCCGATGTTCCAGATCCTCAGCGGGATGGCCGGCGGCATGCTCGACGAGGTGCCGGCGATCGACCTGCGGCTCGATCGCGCCACATTTCTGGAACGCGCCCGCCGTGCCGACCTGACCTGGATCTGCAATCCCAACAATCCCACCGGCGAGCTACTGCCCCTGAGCTTTGTCGAGGAGGTGGCCAGCGTGGCCGGCGGCGTGCTGGCCGTGGACGAGGCCTACGTGGAGACATCGGGTGTGACCGCCGTGCCGCTCATCGACCGAATGGCCAACCTGGTCGTCATCCGCACCCTGAGCAAGGCCTTTGGCCTGGCGGGCGTCCGGGTCGGATACGCTCTGGCTGGGCCGGCGATCAGCGCCGTGCTGCGGCGCGTTCGACCACCCGGCAGCATCGGGGTGGTGTCGGCGGCTCTCGGCGCCCAGGCGCTGCGCGATCTGCGCGGCATGCGGCAGCGGGTGCAGCAGGTCGTCGAGGAACGAGCCAGGCTGCAGCGCGAGCTGGCATCGGCAGGGCTCGAAGTCCGCGACTCCGCGGCAAACTTCCTGTTGGCTCGAACCGGCCGCCAGGTGGCTCCGCGGCTCCTCGAGCAGGGCCTGGTGGTCCGCACCTTTCCACCGACATCGCCGTTGGCTGACTACATCCGGATCACGGTCCGCCGACCGGAGGAGAATGCGCGTCTGCTCAAGGCACTGAAGGCGGCGCTCAGCCCGACCGGCTCACCCTAGCAACCGGCCGCGTCAATTTGCCGACAGCCAGGCTGTCACGTCCGACCCCGCCGTGCCCGATTGACTCGGCGCGGCTTTCCCCCCAGAATGGCGCGGCCCCATGCATCGCGTCCTTCGCCGTATCTTCCCCCTGGCCGCCGTGGCGTCAATTGGTGGCGCGCTCCTGATCAATCAGGTCGGTGCCCTCGCCTATACGCCCGGATCGACCGGCTACGACATCAGTTTTCCGCAATGCGGCATTCAGTATCCCGGCGGCAGGTTCGGAATCGTCGGTGTCGACGGCGGGTACCCGTTCGTTCACTACAACCCATGTCTCGCCGACCAGTACGCTCGGACCCCAAATGCCGCGGTCTACATCAACACTGGGTATGACCCGCTCTACACCCAGGTCGATGGCAAACACACCACCTTCGAGTGCCTGCTGCAATCGCTCTTTGCCCCTGGTTCGGCGGCGCAGCGAGCCGCCTGGGCGGTTGGTTGCAGCGAGGCGTCCCGGTCGATGGCGTATGCGACATCGCAGGGCGCGGGCAATCCCGGCGGCTGGTGGCTCGATGTCGAAACGGGCAATAGCTGGTCTTCCAGCGACCTCAGCCTGAATCAGTTCACGATCCAGGGCATCGTCGACACCCTGCTCCGGCGATCGTCGGCGCCGGTGGGCATCTATTCCACCGCTTATCAATGGCGGAGCATCGTGGGCTCGCGACGTGTTTCCGGCGCCGTGGCCGACTGGGTGGCGACGGGCAGCACTTCTTTCGCCGGGGTGGAGGCCACGTGCAGCGCCAGCTTCTCGGGGCACCCGGTCCGGTTGGTCCAGTACCTGCGCGATGGGCTCGATGCCGATTATGCGTGCCGGTCCTGACCTGATGGCCTAGTCCATTCGGTCCCCACTTGTAACTTTTATCCGGCTCAGTCCGTTGAGTCGCTGAGGGGTGACGTCCGCCTGTCCTCGGTTCTTATCAATTTTCAATGTTGAATAGCGCATGATTCGTATCCAGTGATGGCTGGTCAGGTTCCTGCAAGGCGTCGGCGTGCCTCGCGTTTGCATCCTGTGCGTCTTGTCGCGCTCACCGTGTTTTGCCTGCTCCTCTCCGGAGTTGCGGGGGCGGCCGCTTATTTTTTCCCTGTTGTGGTCGCGGGCGTGGGGCAAACCGGCCAGACGGTCATCATCCCGCCGAGCGTCACGCTCGGCGCAAAGACCACGCCGGCGCCGGCGGCCTCCCCTGGCGCTCCCTTCACCGTGCTGCTGCTCGGTTCCGATGACGATTCGAAGTTCGCGTCCGACCACGTCCTCACCCAGTCGATGATCCTTGTTCGGGTCGACCCACAGAGCCGGCACGTCGCCATGCTGTCGATCCCGCGCGACCTCTGGCTGCCGCTGTCGTCCGGCGGCAGCGGAAAGATCGATTGGGCGTACTCCAACGGTGGTCCATCCGCGGCGATGGCCACCGTCGAGCGGAACTTCCATGTTCACATCGATGAATACGCCTGGATTGGTCTCAAGGGCTTGATCAAGCTGATCGACCAGCTCGGAGGGATCGACGTCCTGGTCACCAATCCGGTGCTGGATGATTTCTACCCGGACGATATTGGCGGAGGCTATGCCTTCGGCGCCAAGCGGGTGGCCGTGCTCCCCGGGGCCCAACATCTCGACGGCAGCCAGGCGCTGCAGTACGTCCGCTCCCGACATAACGACATCAACGGCGACTTCGGGCGGTCGGCCCGCCAGCAGGAAGTGCTGCTCGCGATCAAAGCCAAGGCGAGCACGCTCAACGCCGCCGATCTGCCGGATATCGTCACGGCCCTCAAGGGCGAGTTCAAGACCAGCATGGGGCTCGATCGGGTGCGGAGCCTGCTGGGCGTGGCGAGTGGATTCGACCTCGCCAATGTCCAGCAGGTGGTTCTCTACGCTCCTACCTACACCTATTACCCGGGCTATTACATCAACGGCAACAGCGTCGTCCTGCCGCACTGGAATCAGATCCTTCCAGTGGTGAAGGCGAGCTTCCCATGATCCTCAGACGGCTGGCCGCCCTGCTGTTCGTGCCGCTGATGGTTGCCTTCGGTTCGGGCGTTTACCTGTACCTCGGCACCCTGAAGAGCAAGGTGGTCAAGGAGCATGCGCAGCTGCCGACGGTGACCAAACCGAAATTTGTGCTCCCCGGCACGATGTTCGTCGTCCAGGACGGGCGGATTTTCAAGCTGAATGCCGGCAGCTTCACGGAGATCGGCCCGGCCGGTGATTGGTCACAACCGGCGCTGACCCCCGACCACACCCGACTGCTGGCGGTGGCCAGGGCCGGCGCGTCCAGCGATCTTTACCTGCTGGATCTGGGCGGCCAGATCGTCAAGCGTCTCACCAAAAACGACTCGAAAATCCTCGACGCCAATCATTGGGCCTATTACCCCCGGGTTTCGCCCGACGGCGCGACCCTATTCTTCAGCTTCGACAGCCCAAAGCTGGTGAAGGCCGCACCCGGCGTCGACCTGTCTGTCTGGAGCATGCCGCTGAACGGCACGCAATCGCAGGCACGGCGCTGGACTGATCCCTACTGGTACACCGGCGGCGACGTCAGTCCCATCCCGGTCGTCGGAGGCGGCCTGCTGTACGTTCGGCATTCGATCGACCCGTCGACGGCAGTGCACGCGCAGATCTACTACCAGACTCGACCGTTCGGCACTGGCAAGGCGCTGACCAGCTTGGCCGATGACTGTAGCGAGCCCGCCCTTTCGCCCGATGGAACCCAGCTGGCGATGGTGTGCTCGCGCGGCAAACAGACAGCGGCCCTGGAGGTCGCGCCATTTAACGGCGGTGTCCTTGGCCCCGCCAAGGTTCTGCTCGACAGCGGCCTCTACGCCTCGCCCGCCTGGTCGCCCGATGGCAAGGCGCTGGCCTACCTGGCGCCAGCCGGCGCGGCCGGGCATTTCCAGTTGTGGTACCTGGCCCTGCCGCTGCCAGCCGCTTCCGCGACGGCTTCGACGAGTGCGGCGGGCGCCTCCCCGGCATCCACGCCACGCCCGACGACGACGCCTGCGCCGCTCGCTCCGGTGCAGGTGACCCAGGGGGTCGACCTCACCGGCACCTCGGCACCCGCCTGGTATTGAACCGGCTGCGGTAAGCTCGCGACAGGAGAGGGATGCTGAGCAAGCCACTCACCTGGTGGTCGTTCTCGCTGGTGGCCGCAGCGGTACTGGTGGCGCTGATCACCCTGAAGGTGATGTCGCCCCGGCTCGCCGGCACCGCCGGCGTGACGCCGTCGCCATCCGGGCTGGTCGCCGATATCGTCATTCCCCCGAAGTCGATGGCCGCTCCCGACTTCACACTTCTGGATCAGGATGGCAAGCCGGTCTCCGTATCCGCGCTTCGCGGGCGCGTTGTCGCCATCACGTTTCTCGACTCGCATTGCAAGCAACTGTGTCCGCTGGAGGGTGACCAGCTCGGCCAGGTTCAGCGGTCACTGGGTGCCGGCGCGCATCTCTCGGTGCTGGTGGTGAGCGTGGCGCCCGCGACCGATACCCCATCGAGTGAACGGGCCTTTGCGGCCACTCACCGGTGGAGCGGCGACTGGCACTGGCTGATCGGCACGCCCGATCAGCTGGCGGCGGTCTGGAAGGCGTACAGCATCGCCGTCCAGAACACGCCGGACAATATTCTCCACAGCAGCGTCCTCTACCTCGTCGATCGGGATGGCTTCGAACGAGCCGGCTGGGCGGCCGGCCTCGAGCCGAACCTGGTGACGCACGATGTGCGTCTGCTGTTATCGTGAAAACCAAAGGGGAATGCACGCGGACGCTCGCCCGGTGGCAAGAGCGTGACTTCAACGCTGGGCACGCCGGCGATAGGATCGGCGCCGCCAGAATCCACGCGCACCCGAATCCTGCTTATCGACGACGAGCAGCGCATCCTCGAATTCGTCTCGCGCGGGCTGCAGGCTGAGGGGTATGTCGTCGACGTCGCGGCCGATGGAGGCGCCGGACTTCGCGCCGCGCTCGACCAGGACCATGACCTGGTCATCCTGGACCTGCTGCTTCCCGACCGCGGCGGCCACGACGTTCTTCGCCACCTGGTCCGGCAGCGTCCCGCCCAGCCGGTGATCGTCCTGTCGGCCCTGAGCGATACCACCTCGAAAGTCACCGCCCTGGAGCTCGGCGCCGAAGACTACCTGGCCAAGCCCTTTTCGCTCGAAGAACTGCTCGCCCGGGTTCGGGTCCGGTTGCGTGACGCCCGTGCACGGCCGACCCTGCTGGCGGTGGGCGGCCTGACCCTGGATTTGATCAGTCGCCAGGCGCGGAATGAATCCGGCCGAGTCCAGCTTGCGGAGCGCGAGTTTCTCTTGCTGCGCGAGCTGATGACGCGAGCTGGCGACACCCTGGGCAAGGACTGGCTGTTGGCGGCCGTGTGGGGTTATCGTTTCGATCCTGGCTCGAATGTCGTCGATGTCTACGTTCGCCGGCTGCGCGCCAAGCTCGGCGGCGACGCCATCAAGACCGTTCGGGGTGAGGGTTACCGGATTGACGCGGCCTGACCGCTGGACGTGGCCGGCGCGCGGGCTGCTCTGGGTGGACGTTGTCTGGGCAATCTTCGCGATCATCAACCTTCTTGGCATGCTGGTCTTCGCGACCTGGGAAACCGTTCCCTTTCACTTCATCTGGGTTAGCCTCACCATCCTCTACGGCTTTCGAGTCTGGCGGCTCACGCCGACTCTGTCAGTGCTCGTCGCGATCATTGCGGTGACGGCCGTGGTCTTGATCGTGGATATCAGGCGCGGTACACAACCGCTCGACGAGCTCACTGAAGTTCCGTTGATGTCGGCGATGTTCCTTGCCATGGTCTGGCATGCGCGGCGACGGCTGACGGTGATGGAGGAGATGCGCCGGGTGTCCGACACCAATCTCCGACTGCTCGAGCGCGAGCGTCGCTTCATCCAGAACGCTTCGCACGAGTTGCGCACCCCGATCACGGTGGCCATCGGTCACGCCGAGCTGCTGCAGCGCGCCGCCAATCCCTCGCGGATGGCGGCCGATGCCAGGGTCGTGGTCGAGGAGCTGAACCGGTTGCGCCGTCTTTCCGACCGCCTCCTCCTGCTGGCGGCCGCGGAGGACCCCGATTTTCTCCACAAGAAGCCGATCGAGGTCGAGCCGGTGGACGCGCTGGTGGAGAATGCGGTCAAGCACACCACCCCGGACGACTGGATCGAATTATCGGTTCGACGGAATCGCGGCGTCGAGATCAGCGTGGCCGACTCGGGCGCCGGCATTCCGGCCAAAGACCTGGAGCGGATCTTCGAGCGCTTCGGCCGGTCCGACGCTAGCCGCAAAGGTGGGGCGGACGGGGTGGGCCTTGGGCTGTCGATCGTCAAGATGATCGCCGAAGCCCACGGTGGCACTCTCCGCGTGCGCAGCACGGTCGGCAAGGGAACGGAGTTCGACATCCTGTTGGCGGAGGCCGGTCAGGCGTCTCGGCCGCCCGCCCCGGTCGGACTGGGGAGTGGTTCAGGGGCTCGCTGACGCGGAGGCTACCGCCGACGCGGAGACGGAGGGCGTTGGCGTCACCGACGGAGCCGTACCCACTGAGGCCGGTTGGTCGAACCCAAACCAGTGCAGCACGGCGAGTCCGTAGAAGAGCACGACAATCAGGGCGATCAAGACAACGACCGTGATGATGACTGCCGCCGGCCCGGCACCGGGTTCGGGCTCCTCGTCGACCACCGACATGTCCGGATTGTGGCACGGATGCCGAATTGCGACAACCTTCCGCAAGCGGACCCATCCTTTCTGACAGTTTTGTAATCCTTTACGCCTTCTCAAGGGTCCGCCATACCCTCAGACTTAGGGGGCGGGGACGCGTTTCGGGCTGCACGCTGCACGTAGATGAGGTGTGACGGATGATTCGCAGGCTATCGTTCACCGCGGCAGGCGTTGTCGTCGTCATCGTCCTGGTAGTCGCCTTCGTCGGCCTCTTCATGCTGCGAAGGCCAGGCGCCCTGGAAGGGACGACGACCAAGCTGCACCTCGAGACCGTCGCTGCCGTCGGGCAAGCGAACGAGTGGCCCCGACCCAACGATCCCCACCCCGACTGGGTGGGCTACCTGCCGACCACTACCTGGAAAGTCCCTGCCAATTCGACGATTCAAGTCCAGATCGACCAGGAGGATGGCGCCAGCGGCCTGCGCAACCCCTTCTGGGGCAAGGTCTTCGGCACCGAAGGCGGCAACATGCATGTCACCTACTTCGACGACAAGGGCAACCCGCAGGAAGGCGACATGACCTCGATCGACCCGACCCAGGCCGCCCACACCTTCGCCATCCCCGACCTGGGGGTCTTCGTTCCGCTGTTGGGCGTCAACGCCAACGCTGCAGCCGGGAGCACCAACGTGATCACCTTCTCGTTCAAGACCAAGGGCCCCGGGATCTATCGCTGGCAGTGCTTCGTACCCTGCGCAGCAGGCACACTCTTCGGTAACGGCGGACCCATGCAGACGATCGGCTACATGGGCGGCACCCTCATCGTCACCTGACCATGGGAGTCTTTCGCATCGAGGAAGCCGACCGGCCGCACTTACTTCGGCTGCTGATCATCTGGGTCGTCCTTTCGATCGTCGGGATCCTGGCCGCCCTGCAGATCCACTATCCCCCGTATGACCAATCGGTTCAAGGCCAGGACCAGAGCCGGACGCTGGCGCTGCTCACCATCCTTGCCTTGCCGGTCTTCATCGGCGTCGTAATCATGGTGCTCTACTCAGCGATCTATTTCCGGCGAACGACGACGGAGCTGATTGATGGTCCGCCGATGCTGGGCAATACGCCGGTCCAGATCGCCTGGATCGCGATCAGTGCTGCCCTCGTGCTCTTCCTGGCGGTGGTCGGAATCGTCACGCTCGCCAGCTCGAACGTCGCCCAGGCCGTTAACGCGCCGGGCCGAGCGATCGGCCAGTCCGGCGGCCAGACCGGGAGCGGCACGGCCGGCGGCGCCGGCCCGGAGCTCCAGGTGCAGGTGGTTGCCCAGCAATGGTATTTCACGTACCGCTACGCGGACTACGGTGGGGTCGAGACCACCCATCTCTATCTGCCGGTCGACCGTCCGGTCGAGTTGCACGTGACCTCGCTCGACATCATCCACTCCTTCTGGGCGTACCAGCTGGGCGTGAAGGCCGACGCAAACCCGGGCGTCGACAACATCTTCCATGTCACTCCGCAAAAGACCGGCAGCTTCCAGGTGCGCTGCGCCGAGCTCTGTGGGCTGTGGCACGGCCATATGGCGGACTCCGAGGGCCAGGTGGTGAGCCAGAGTGAGTTCGACACCTGGATCGCCCAGCAGCAGAAAGACTACGAGGTCATTTCCAAGGCGGTGCCGAGCTACGCGCCCTTTTACTTCCCCGAACCACTCCTAAAGGCGGGCTGAGCATGGTAGTTCCGGAACACGTGTCAGAGCGACGGCTGTCGATCCCGAACAACGCCATCACAGGCATCCTGCTGGCGATCCCGGGCTACTTTGCCGGAGTCTGGCTGGGCACGTTGTTTGGGCTGAACGATGACCAGAACACCGGGGTCATCCTCGGGTACGTCTTCGCCACCGTAGCCTTCCTCGCCGGCGTCGGCTTCCTGAACTACCCCCTCGAGCGACTGTTCGGCTGGCGGGTGAGCCCGCTCACGGACCCTGACGAGAACCGCGGGGTAGGTCGGTTCTTCCGGCTGAGCCTGGACCACAAAGTCATCGGCCTCCAGTACCTCGTGACCATCCTGATCATGCTCCTCTTCGGCGGCATCGGGGCGATGATGATCCGCACCAGTCTTCTGGTACCTGACTCGAGCATCACGCCTTCCGGCAACTACATCTCACTGATCGGCCTGCACAGCGTGATGATGATCTTCATCACCAGCGCGGTCATCGTCGGCCCCTTCGGCAACTACCTGGTGCCACTGATGATCGGGGCCCGGCGGATGGCGTTCCCCCGGCTGGAGGCGCTGTCCTTCTGGGTGGTGCCGCCGGCGGCCGTGATCCTCGCGGCCGCCACCTTCTGGGGCGGCTTCCCCACCGGCTGGACCGGCTACCCGCCGCTCTCCGAGCAGGCCAGCCAGGCCATGGATAGCTACATCGTCGGCTTCGCGTTGATCGCCGTCGCCCTCGTGACGTCGGCGATCAATATGCTGGCCACCATCATCGGACTGCGGGCGCCCGGCATGACCTGGACGCGTCTGCCGATCTTCGTTTGGGGCATCTTCACCACCTCGATTCTTGGTCTCCTCGCCGCCCCGGTGCTGGCTGCCGCCCTGTTCATGCTGACCCTCGATCGCACCACGCAGACGTCATTCTTCCTGGCATCCAATGGTGGCAGCAACTACCTCTGGGAAAACCTCTTCTGGTTCTTCGGCCACCCGGAGGTTTACATCTTCATCCTGCCGGCCTTCGGCATCATCATGGAGATCGTTCCGCATTTTGCCCGCAAGCCCTTGTGGGGCTACCGGACCGGCGTGGTGGGCCTCTTCGGGGTCATGTTGCTGAGCTTCTTCGTCTGGCAGCATCACCTCTTCGTCAGCGGCATCGCCCCGGTGCTTCGCCCGTTCTACATGCTGTCGACGGAGCTGATCTCTATCCCGACCGGGATCATCTTCCTGGTCACGCTCGGGACCTTGTGGCGGGCACGGGTCTGGTTCACCGTTCCCATGCTGTTCTGCATGGGCTTCCTCTTCAATTTCCTGATCGGCGGCGTCTCAGGTGTCTACCTTTCCGATGTGCCAACCGATGTAACGCTGCACGGCAGCT
>VBJI01000150.1 GCA_005880875.1 Chloroflexota bacterium | reverse complement strand
GCGCCGTGACCGTCCGGGTGCCGCAGCGGGGCAAGCAGCGCGGGCTGCTGCAGCAGGCGGCGGCCAATGCCGGGGAGACGATGCGCCAGCTGCGGATCAAGCTCGACTACGACGCCGAACGGACGGCGTCACTGCTCAACGACCTGCAGGCCCGGCTCGAGCTGCCGGCCCTTCCCATCCGGATCGAGTGCTACGACATCTCCAACATCCAGGGCAAGTACCCGGTTGGCTCCATGGTGGTCTTCGAGGACGGGCGTCCCAAGCCGGCCCATTACCGTCACTTTCGGATCAAGAGCGTGCAGGGCGCCAACGACTTCGCCATGCTCCAGGAGGTGCTGCACCGGCGCTTCAGCCGGCACGCCCGGTCGGAAGAGGGGATCCCCGAGGAGCCCAGCTTCAGCCGCCTGCCCGACCTCGTCCTCGTCGATGGCGGCAAGGGCCAGCTCTCCGCCGCGCGGGAGGTCATGGAGTCGATGGGGCTCGCCGACGTGCCCACATTCGGGCTGGCCAAGGAGCACGAGGAGCTCTTCAGGCCGGGCGAGAGCGACCCGCTGCGACTCCCGCTCGATTCCGAGGCGCTGTTCCTCGTCCAGCGGCTCCGGGACGAGGCGCACCGCTTTGCCATCACCTTCCACCGGGTGGTCCGCAAGCGGGACGCCTTCGCCTCGGTGCTGGACGGCATCAGCGGACTGGGTCCGGTCCGACGGCGGGCCTTGCTGCGCCAGTTCGGCGGCATCGAGAACATCCGTAACGCCAGCGTCGACGAGCTGATGGCCGTCAAGGGCATCACCCGGCCGGTGGCGGTGGCCATCAAGGAGATCCTCTGAGATAATCCACCCCGTGGACCGCGGCGTTCGCCGGTGCTCGTTCTGCGGAAAGAAGCAGGGCGAGGTCCGCCTGGTCGCCGGACCGTCGGATGTCTACATCTGCCACCTCTGCGTGGCGCTCTGCACCGAGATCCTGGCCCACGATGTCCAGCCCGACCGGCCTGGGCCGCCGGATCAGCCCTCCAGCCCAAGCAAGCTGATCCGTACGGAGATCACTTCGTCCTGACCAGTCCGAAGCTGGCCTGAGGCCAAAACCGCCGCAGGTGCCAGCCCGCCGCCACCCCACCGTTATAGGGGCGTGCCGGACTCGCCGAACCTGTCCAGCGCGCTCGGTGAGACCGTCAGCCAGGGGCGGCAGTTCGTCGCGCGCGTCGAGTCGCTGGCGGGCGCCATCTCGGCCCAGCTGGAGGAGCACGAGCGGGCGGGGCATGCGTGGGCCGGCGAACGGCAGACGCTGAAGGACGAGGTCGAGCGGCTCAAGGGACAGGTCGACGCGCTCAACGGCACCCTGGCGGAGCTCCGCCAGGCCGTGCACCGGGTCGGCCAGGAGCGAGACCAGGTTACCGCCGATCGCGAGCAGGCCCGCCAGGGGAAGGAAGCCGCCGAGCGCGAGCTCGCCGCGGCCGCCTCCGAGCTGACCCGGCTTCGTGAGCAGCTGGCCATGGTCACCAAAGACCGCGATGCCTTGCAGACCGACCAGATCCAGTGGGGTCTCGATCGGGAGCAACTGATGGCCGAGCAGGGCCGTCTGAAGGAGGGGGTCTCCGGTCTGGAGGCCGATATGGCGACCGAGCGAGCGGCGCACCAGGCCCTCCAGGCACGCCATGCCGAGCTCACCGAACAATCGAACAAGCTGGCCGGCGATTGGGCGACCCGCCGCCAGGCGCTGGCCGCGGAGATCGCGGCCCAAAACGAGGAGATGGAGCAGATTCGCAAGGCGATGCTCGACACCCAGGACCGCGATCGCCGGGTGGTCAGCACCCCGCCGGTCAGCCTGCCGGTGGCGGCGCCAAACACGGAACAGAGTCACCTGATCAACTCGCGGCTGAACACGCTCGTCGGGTTCTCCAGCGTGCTGCTGGACGAGCGAGCGCACGCGCTCACGGCTGAGGAGCGCCGCGAATACGTCAAATACCTCCACGACAGCGCGGTGAAGCTCAGCGAGACGGTGCGGGCGTTGACCGGGGCTCGCTCGGCAAGCGCGGAATCGAACCCGCCCGTGGTCGACCACGACCGGCGGCCGCCCGACATCCTGGTCGCCGACAACGACGCGAACTCGCGCCAGCGAATCGAGCCGTTCCTGAAGCGCGCCGGCTACGAGGTCGTCTACGTGGAAAATGGCCCGCGCGCCCTCGAGAAGGCGTCCCACCTCCAGCCGCTCGCGATCCTGATCGACGGGCAGCTCCCACCGAGCGGCGCGCCGGCCCTGGTCCGGGAGCTACGCAAGGACCCACGAACCCGCGAGATCCCGATGGTGCTTCTGGCCGCGCCGGGCGGCCCGCCCATGGCGATCGCCGAATGCGAGGTGTTGACCAAGCCGATCGACCGGCAGCAACTGGTGCAGCTCATGGTCCGCTACGACTTGATGGCGGATGGGAAGCGGGCCCGCAAGATGCCGGCCAACGTCCTCGTAATCGACGACGACCCCCAGGCGGTCAGCCTGGTCAAGGCCATCCTCAAGCCCTACAACGTCAGGGTGAACGCGGTCGACAGCGGCCGAGCCGGTATCGAGCAGGCGCTGCGGAACAAGCCCGACCTCGTGATCCTGGACCTCGTCATGCCGGACGTCGATGGGTTCGACGTGGTCGCCGCGATCCGGCGGGATCGAGAAATGAGCCGGGTCCCGATCCTTGTCCACACGGCGAAAACGCTGACCTCGGAGGACCGGGTGCGGCTCGAGGGCAAGGTGGAGTCGATCGTGGAGAAGGCCGAGTTCCAGCCGGAGCGGTTCCTCGAGCTTCTGTTGAAGCGCGGCGAACGCCGCAAGCGCGCGGCCTGATACTAGCCGGCGACTTCTCCAGCGGTCGAAGGCGCTTCGGTGGGCTGTTTTACGTCCTGGGGCGCCAGCCGTTCTCGGCGCAGTAAGTACGCGATCACCGGCAGCGTGAGGGCGATCACGACCAGCGCGGTGACCTGGGCCTGCTTGAGACCCCCCAGGATGACGATATTGTCGCGCAGGAAAAAGATGAAGAACTGGCTGATCGAATAGAGGATCAGGTAGATCATCGCCAGCATGCCTTCCGGGTGGATCCGCTTGCGCAGGTTCCACAGCAGCAGAAATAGCGCCAGGCTGATCAGGAGCTCGTAGAGGCTCGCGGGTTGGACCGGCGTGTTGAGCGGTCCGAACGTGGAGGGGTTCGTGTACTCGAAACCCCAGCCGTTGGTTTTGTAGCCGACGATGTCGCCGTTGATGATGTTGCCGATGCGGCCGATCGCCTGGCCGATCGTCAGTCCGAGCGCCCCGATGTCGAGCACGCTCCACAATGGCATGTGCCAGCGCCAGGCGGCGATGATGATGGCGAGCGCACCGCCGAAGATGGCGCCGTAAAAGGCCATCCCGCCTTGCCACACCGCGATGATCTGGGCCGGGTGGTGAAGAAAGAACGCTGGGTTGTTCTGAACCACGTAATACAGACGCCCGCCGGCGATGCCCAGCACGGCCGCCAGCAAGGCGAGGTTCATCAACTGGTCGCGGTTGATCCCGCGCCGCGCCGAATCGCGAAGGGCAACCTGGATGCCGGCGTAGAGCCCGAGCGCGATCATGATGCCGTACCAGTGGATCTTCAGCCCACCGATCGTCACCAGTACGGGATCGATGCCGATCTTGATCAGCACCGACCAAGTTTAATTGTCTAAGCCATGCGCGCCAAACCGTCGTTTTCCGACGAGGTCAAGGCCGAGCTGGCCAACGTCGACCCGGCGAAGCCCTGCTGCCAGGAAGCCGAGCTGGCGGCGATGGTGGAGGCGCTTGCCCGAACCGGCGATGCCGCGCCGCTCACGCTGCGCATCCCGCGCAATGCCGTGGCGCGGAAGGTGGTGCATTTGGCCAAGCTCGCCGGCGGTCGGGTCGAAACCGTGCGCAAGGGCTCGACCGAGAAGCGGCCCACCTACCGGCTGCGCCTGACCCGGCCAGCCGGACGCGGGTCGGCCGACGCCTGCTGCGCGCGCGCCATCCTGCGGGGGAGCTTCCTGGCGCGTGGGGTGCTCGGGAATCCGGCCAATGCCTATCACCTGGAGATGGCGGTCCCGGACGGCGGCGCCCTGCTGGCGGCCGGCGCCGCCCGCGCCGGGGTTGGCCTCAAGCGCACCCGCCGGCGTGGCCGATCGGTCTACTACCTCAAGGGCGCCGAGGCGATCTCGCGGATGCTGGGGTTGATGGGCGCCAATCGGGCGGTGATGCGCTACGAGCACGATCGGATCCTGCGCGACATGCGCAGCCAGGCGAACCGTCGGGCCAACAGCGAGACCGCGAACCTGGACAAGCGGCTGCGCGCGGCCCTGCAACAACGCGCCGCGGTGCGACGGCTGAAGGCCCGGGACCGCCGGCTGCAGTCGTTGCCGCCGGCGCTGCGCGACGTCGCCGAGCTGCGACTCGCCCATCCGCGCGCCAGCCTGCGGGAGCTCGCCGAGCTGTCGGCGCTGAGCAAGTCGGCGGTGGCAAACCGACTGCGCCGGCTGGTGGCGCAGGCGAATCGAAATGGTCTAATAGATTGAGTCGCATGCCGGTGAAGGTTGGCATCAATGGATTCGGCCGAATCGGCCGCAATGTCTTCCGCGCGGCCCACGGCCGGCGCGACCTCGAGATCACGGCCGTCAACGACATCACGGATCCGTCGACCCTGGCGCACCTGCTGAAGTACGACTCGATCCTTGGCAACTATCCCGGGAAGGTCAGCCCGGACGGCGATGCCCTCACGGTGGATGGGACCCGGGTCAAGGTCTTCGCCGAAAAAGATCCGGGCAATCTGCCCTGGCGGGACCTGGGGATCGACATCGTGATCGAGTCGACTGGACTCTTCACCGATGCGACGAAGGCCAAGGTCCACATCGAACGGGGTGGCGCGAAGAAGGTAATCATCTCGGCGCCGGCAAAGAACGAGGACATCACGATCGTGCTGGGGGTGAACGGCGAACGCTACGACCCGGCGCATCACCACGTCGTCAGCAATGCCTCGTGCACGACCAATTGCCTGGCGCCGGTGGCGAAGGTGCTGCACGACAGCTTCGGGATCGAAGCCGGGCTGATGACCACCGTGCACTCTTACACCAGCGACCAACGGCTGCTCGACGCCCCGCACAAGGACCTGCGGCGGGCGCGGGCGGCGAGCCTGTCCGTCATCCCGACCAGTACCGGCGCCGCCACGGCGATGGCGCTGGTCATGCCCGAGCTCAAGGGGAAATTCCACGGGATCTCGCTGCGCGTGCCCACCCCGGACGTCTCGCTGGTCGATCTTTCGGTGATGACCCGCGATCCGGTGTCGGCCGAAACCATCAACGAAGCACTCCGGGAAGCGGCGGCCAGTGACCTGAAAGGCATCCTCGCCGTGACCGAGGAGGAACTCGTCTCGGCCGACTTCAAGGGGAACCCGTACTCCTCCATCGTGGACGCGCCGCTCACCATGGTGGTGGGGGACCGCCACGGCAAGGTCTTCAGCTGGTACGACAACGAGTGGGGCTACTCCTGCCGGGTCGTCGACCTCGCCGTGTACATGGGCGATCGGCTGAACTGATCAGTAAGGCTTCGACCGGCGGGGCCCTTTCGAAACTCACCATCCGCGATGTCGACGTCGCCGGCAAGCGCGTGCTCGTTCGGGTGGACTTCAACGTCCCGATCAAGGATGGCCGCATCCAGGACGATACCCGGATCCGCGAGGCCCTCCCGACGATCCAGGAGCTCGTGGGCCGCGGCGCCCGGGTGATCCTGATGACGCACCTCGGCCGGCCGGACGGCCAGGTCGACGAGGCCGCCCGCACCACCCCGCTCGCCGCGCGGCTCGGAGAGCTGTTGGGGCGGCCGGTCAAGCACGTCGACGGCTGCGTCGGTCCGGTCGTCGAGGCAGCGGTGGGAGCGATGCGCGATGGCGACATCGTGATGCTCGAGAACGTCCGGTTTCATCCAGGGGAAACGAAAAACGATTCCGGCTTCGCCCGGCAGCTCGCCTCGATCGGCGACCTCTACGTGAATGACGCGTTTGGCACCGCTCACCGGGCGCATGCGTCGACCGCCGGCATCGCGCAGTTCCTGCCGGCCGTCGCCGGCCTGCTGATGGAGCGCGAGATCAAGACGCTTGGCCGGATCATGACCGACCCGCCGCACCCACTGGTCGCGATCATCGGTGGCTCGAAGATCTCGACGAAGATCGGCGTGCTCAAAAGCCTGTTGCAACGCGTCGATCGGCTCTGCATCGGCGGGGCGATGGCCTGCACGTTTCTCAAGGCGAAGGGCCTGCAGATGGGCCGATCGCTGGTCGAGGATGATCAACTTCTCGACGTCGGACCGATGACGGTCGAGCGCTTCCTGCAGACCTGTGATGGCGCGGCCGCCGTGGTCTGGAATGGTCCCCTCGGCGTCTACGAAGTGCCTCCCTTCGACCGCGGCACGGACACGCTCGCGGAGGGCCTGGCCGGCAGCGATGCCGAAACGATCATCGGCGGGGGCGACCTGGTGGCGGCCCTTAGCAAGCAACATCTCGCCGAGCGCATGTCGTTCGTGTCGACGGGTGGCGGCGCCACCCTGGAGTTTCTCGAGGGAAAGCGCCTGCCCGGAATCGCGGCACTACTGGACAAGAACCATGCGTAGGCCGCTGATCGCCGGCAACTGGAAGATGCACTTCACCGTCCCCGAAGGGCTGGAATATGCGCTTCGGCTGCGGCGGGAGGTGGAGCGATATGCGAGCGCCGTCGACGTCGTGATCTTGCCACCGGCGGTGATGCTGTGGGAGATCGCGAACGCGTTGCGCGGGTGTCCGATCGAGATCGGCGCCCAGAACGCGGCCTGGGAAGACCAGGGGCCCTTCACTGGGGAGATCTCGCCGAAGATGCTGGCCGGCTGGTGCCACTATGTGCTGATCGGGCACTCGGAGCGCCGCCAGCTCTTCAACGAGACCGATGAGGAGCTCAATCGCAAGCTGCAGGCGGCCCTACGCCATCGCCTGAAGGTGATCCTGGCCGTTGGCGAGACCCTCGACGAGTATGAAGCCGGCCGGACCGCGGAGGTGATCACGCGGCAGCTCGACGCGGCCGTCTACGGCGTTGAGCTCGAGTCTCCCATCGACCTGTCCATCGCGTATGAGCCGGTGTGGGCGATCGGCACCGGAAGAGCGGCGACCCCTGACTACGCGAACGAAACCATGGGCTTGATCCGCCGGCTGCTCGAGAAGTCGTTCAAGCGGCTGGCCTCGGAGATGCGCATTCTCTACGGCGGAAGCGTGACGCCGGCCAACGCCCGCAGCTTGATGGAGCAATCGGAGATCGACGGGGCGCTTGTCGGCGGCGCCAGCCTCAAGGCGCCAGACTTCACCCAGATCATCCAGGCGACGGTCGAGGTGGTGCAGTCGCAGCGGGTCTAGGTGGGCCCCAGCCAACGCTCGTGCTCGTCATCATCGACGGCTGGGGGTACCGGGTTGAGGCCGCCGGTAACGCGATCGCCGCGGCGCGGAAACCGAGCTGGGACGCGCTCTGGGAGCGCTGGCCACACACCACGCTGGCCGCCGCCGGCGAGCCGGTCGGGCTACCGGCGGGCCAGCAGGGGAACTCGGAGGTCGGTCATCTCAATATCGGCGCCGGCCGGATTGTCTACCAGGACCTGACGAGGATCAACCTCGCGATCGACGACGGCTCATTTCAACGTAACCCGGCGCTGCTCGCCGCCATGACCGCCGCCAGGGATGGGGCGCTGCATCTCGTCGGGCTGGTGTCCCCGGGTGGCGTCCATAGCTCGAGTGCCCACCTGACCGCGTTGCTCGAGATGGCGAAGCGGGTCGGCGTCGAGCGCGTCTTCATTCACGCCTTCGCCGATGGGCGCGATGAGCCGCCGAGCAGCGCCGCCGGATACGTGAAGGACCTGGTCGACGAAATTCAGCGAATCGGGACCGGCCGCATCGCGAGCATCAGCGGCCGCTACTACGCGATGGACCGCGACAAGCGTTGGGATCGGACGGAACGCGCCTATCGCACGATCGTCGAGGCCGAGGGACCGACGGCGCCCGACCCCGTCGCCTTCATTACGCAGAGCTATGCCCGGGGAATCAACGACGAATTCCTCGAGCCGACCCGGATCGTGCCACCGAACGGTGATCCCGCTCCCGCCATCGCCGACGGCGACAGCGTGATCTTCTTCAACTTCCGGCCGGACCGCGCGCGGCAGCTGAGTCATGCGATCGTCGACGAGCGATGGGAGCATTTCTCACGCGCCCGCCGGCCACGTCTCAAGCATTTCGTGACCTTCACCGAGTACGAGAAGGGCCTGCCGGCGGAGGTGGCCTTCCAGGACGAGCCGCTGGCCGGGGTGCTGGCGGCGGTGATCGCCGATGCCGGCTGGGGCCAGTTTCACACGGCCGAAACCGAGAAGTACGCCCACGTCACCTACTTCCTCAACGGCGGCCGGGAGGCGCCGTTTCCACGGGAGGAACGGCTGCTGGTGCCGTCGCCCAAGGTGGCGACCTATGACCTGCAACCGGAGATGAGCGCGAAGCCGGTCACCGAGGTCCTCCTCGAGCGGCTCGCGGGGGGCCGCGACCGCTTTTACGTCGTGAACTTCGCGAACCCCGACATGGTCGGCCATACCGGGGTGTTCCCGGCGACGGTGCGGGCGGTCGAGGTCGTCGACGAGATGCTCGGCCGCATCGCCGAGGCTGTCCTCGGAAGCGGTGGCATTCTCGCCATCACCGCCGATCACGGGAATGCGGAACTGAAGGTCGATCCGGAGAACCATCCGCTCACCGCACACACCCAGAGCCCCGTGCCGCTGATCGTGGCGGGAGCCGAGGACGTTACCCGACTCCGCGATGGCGGAAAGCTGGGTGACATCGCTCCGACGCTGCTGCCGCTCCTCGGCTTGCGGCCGTCCGCCGAGATGAGCGGAGATGACCTCAGATCATGAACGGAGTGAGCTGGAGACCTTACCCGGACCAATCCTGATCGACCCGCTCGAGGAAAACGCGGGCCAGCGACCGGTCGCGGACGAGCAGGTCGAGCTCATGGTTGCGGGTGAAGCCCGAGCGTGACCAGTTACAGCTGCCAAACAGGACCGTGCTCCTGTCGAAGATGCCGAGCTTGGCGTGGAGGAGCTCGTCGCCGGCCTGGAGGTAGAAGCGAACGGAGGCGCCTGCTGCGTGCAGGAGGGCGAGGGCGTCGGCATTCTGCGGCTGGCTGGGGTCGAGGAGCACCCGCAGCCGGACCCCGCGCCGGGCGGCGGCCACCAGCTCATCGAGCACGAGCTGGTCGCTGAGGACGAACATCTCGATGTCGATGGAGCCGCGGGCGGCGGCGATGGCGGCGAGGGCGGCCGCCCGGATGCCGTCGCCCGGACGCGTCACGAGGACCTGGATACCGCGGTCTGCGGCCGGAGGTGGAATGACGGTGGGCTCGCCGGACAGGGCGCGGTCCTGCTGAAAGACCCGCTCGAGGTTGGCGACCACCGGACCGGTGGCAAGGACATCGAAGTCGTGCTTCTGGGCTGAGGCTCTGCCCCAGTTGATGCCGCCGACGATGGCTCGCGCGCCGTCGACGATCAGGAGCTTCACGTGGTCGATCGTCAATCGCTCGATCGGAAAGGCCAGGACATGGACGCCGCCCTGCTCCAGCTCGCCCCACACGGTCCGGCTGCTGCGCTCTGACGGATCGTCGATCGCGGTGACCGTGACTCCTCGATCGTGCGCGTCGAGCAGCAGTGCCGCCAGGTCGAGCCGCTGAAATTCGTAAAGCTCGACCTCGATCGAGCGCCGGGCCTGGTGGAGCGCCTCGGTAATGGCGGCGAACGCGGAAGGACCATCCGGAAGCGGGACGAGTTGGTCGGCCCCCATCGTCAACGGTGTGGCGACGACGGCCGGCGGCAGGGCCAGCGCGGCGATGGTGGCGGAAGGGGTACGGCCCGGCGCACAGGAGGCGGCCAGCAGCGCCAGGAGGAGGAGGGGCAACCGGAGGCGGCGGGCCGGGCCGTACATGCCCGGATGCTACTACGGATTTGTATATCTGTCAAGACAATCACGAGCCAGCCCACCGGCGTCTCCCCCGCGAGCGGGGGAGGGAAACGGGCGGTATAATTCAGCGGCTTTCCTCCCATGCACTTCTTTCTCGGCCTCGTTGAACTCGTGCTGGCGCTGCTGGTGATGCTGGGCATCTTGCTGCAGACACCGAAAGCGAGCGGGCTGGGCGGCACCATCGGTGGCGGCGGAGATTCGGGCGGCGGCTACCGCACCAAGCGCGGTCTGGAGAAAAACCTCTTCTACGCGACGATCGGACTGGTCGTCCTGTTCGTCGTGATCTCCGTCGTCTACATCCGCCTGCCGGCTTGATCCGCCGCGGCCTCCTCACCCTCGGGGTGGGTGTGCCGCTGCTCGCCCTGCTGACCATCCTCGTGCTCGTGTTTCGGAGCGTCGTCCTGGCACCCGAGGCGCCCCGACCTGGAGGGACTTATATCGAGGGCGTCGTCGGCCAGCTGGGATCGCTCAATCCACTGTACGGCGAAGCCACCGCCGGGTCGAATGACCTCGATGCCCTGCTCTTCGAACCCCTGGTCCGGGTGTTACCCACCGGCGGGGTCGAGGGACGACTCGCGGCCCACTGGGACGTAACCCCGGACGGGCGGAGCTACTCCTTTACCCTGCGCCCCAACGCCCGCTGGTCCGACGGCACGCCGGTCACGGCCGATGACATCGTGTTCACGGTCCGCACGGTGCAGGATCCGCAATTCCCCGGCTCCGTCCTCAACCAGAGCTGGAAGGACATCATCGCAACCGCCGTCGACGCGGGCCACGTCCGCTTCGCGCTCCCGGGCCACAACGCCGGCTTTCTCGCCAACCTGGAGCTGCTCGACATCGTGCCGGCGCATCTGCTGGCGGGCCGGTCGATGGCCGAGATCGCCTCGGCCTCGCCGAACCTCAATCCGGTCGGCACCGGGCCGTTTCGGCTGGTCGCGCAGTCGGGCGATCGTATCCAGCTGGAAAGCAACCCGTTCGCCTGGCGGCATCCCTGGCTCAATACCATGACCATCCGTAGCTTCGGCTCGCAGGCCGCGGCCCTCGATGCGCTCGATCGGGGCCAGATCGACGGCCTGGCCAACCTGACACCGTCGGCTGCCGCCCAGGAGCACGGCGATCGGCAGGTGAATGTCCTCGCTACCGCAACCTATCAATATGCCGAGCTGCTGATCAATCTCAAGGCCGACGAGCCCTACTTCCAGGACATCAACGTCCGGCAGGCGATCGCCAGGGTGATCGACCGGAGCGCCATCATCCACGACGTGCTCGGCGGCCAGGCCGTCGCCGATGACGGGCCGATCCCGCGGTCCATCGGCTGGGCCTACGACAGCGCCACCCAGCAGCCCGCCCACGATCTGGCCGGCGCGGCCAAGCTGCTCGACGATGCCGGCTGGGCCCTCGTCAACGGGGTCCGA
>VBJI01000149.1 GCA_005880875.1 Chloroflexota bacterium | reverse complement strand
AGCACGGCGGGCACCGCCTGCACCCCATTGTCGGCCGCTTTGCCGGCCGTCAGCTCGAAGGGCACCTTGACGCCGAAGGCGAGGTCATAGGCCAGCGTGGCTGCTGCCTCCGCCTCCTGCCGGACGGGCCGGTAGACCGTCATGTACTGCTCGCCGCTGAGGATTCGCTGCACCGCCGTCAGCTCGGCATCTCCGCCCGTCACCGGCGGGAGGGTCTTCAGCTTGGCCGCCTTCAACGCGATCACGGCGCCGCTCGCGACCTCATCGTTGGCCGCGTACACGCCATCGAGCTTGTTGTTCAGGGCAGACAGCGCCAGGGCCATCTCCGCCTGGGCGCCTCCCGCGCTCCCGGCCGGAGTGTCGAACTCCTTGGCTATGGTCACCTTGCCGTCGAGGGCGAGATGCGCGGCGGTCTTCAGGATCCTGGCCTGGAGATCGGTCTGATCGCCGTGGATCATCACGACGGTTGGTTTGGCGCCGCCCTTCATCGCGTTCAGCAGGGCGCTCGCCTGCAGCGCGCCGACCGTCGCGTCGTCGAACCACACGTAGTACGCGAGCTCGGGGCTGTTGCGGATCAACCGGTCGTATGCAATCACCGGGATGTGACGCTTGGCGGCCGCCGCCACGATCACAGACGCGGCGTTGGTGTCGACGGCGTCGAGGACGATCACGTTCGCGCCCGCGGCGAGCGCCGCATCGGCCTGTTGCCGCTGCACCGCCGCATCGCCACCGGCGTTGCGGTATACGACCTGGCAATCCGAGCACATCGACCGCACCTTGGCCTGAAAGTGCGGCACGTCCTGGGTTTCGTAGCGTGGCGCGGCATCGGGGAGGAGGAACGCGATCTTCTTGCCGGGGGTGACGTCGCCGCCGGCGGTGCCGCCGCCGCATGCCGCCGCGCCGAGCCCCATCAGGAGCAGCGCGACCGCGAACTTGCTGAGATTCATCTGGGCTACCTCGATTTGCTGTGGCGTGTGGTGAAACGTTTGCTGCGCCGTGAAGGCTACCCCTTGAGCGCCCCTACGAGCAACCCCCTAAGGGGCGATCAAATTCGCCCGACGCTTCCGGAAAGTGATCCACGACGCGAAAGCGAGTCGATGGTCACGGCTGCGATCAGAACGAGCCCGGTCACGATGAACTGGTACTGAACGGCCAGGCCCTGGAGGTACATGCCGTTGTAGATGGCGCCGATGACGAGTCCGCCGATGACTCCATGAAGCGGTTTGCCCCGGCCGCCGAAAAGGCTCGTGCCCCCGATAACGGCGGAAGCCACGGCATACAGGACCAGCGAGCCGCCGTTGACGCTGCTCGACATAGCACCGGTGTATGACGCGTAGAGGAGAAGCCCGATGCCGGCCGTCACCGAGCAGAGGGCGAATGCGACTGTCCGGATGACCCCAAGGTTGATACCGGCGCGCCGCGCAGCCTCAGGGTTGCCGCCGATCGCGTAGACGTAGCGGCCATATTTCGTACGCGTCAAGAGGATGGTCCACGCACCAAGCACCCCAAGCACGATGGGGATGACCCACGGCACGCCCTCCAGCGTTCCCAGGTTCGCGCGGTTGATGTTGCAGATGGCCACCACGACGAGGGCGGCGACCGCGATCAAGCCGACCTTGATCAACGTCAGGCTCGGCGGGGGAGCGACCAGTCCGCTGCGTCGCCGCCGGGAATCGCTCAGCCAGATCCAGGCGCCAAACGCGGCGACGAGGACGCCCGCGCCGATCCACGACAGGGTGGGGTCGATCGCGGCCCACATCAGGTTGTACAGGACGTGCTGGTTTTCATCGATGCCGGAGATGCTCGGGAACCCGGAAAACGGGCCGAGCAACAGGATGATCAGCATCAGACCGTTGCCGATCAGGAAACCCGCCAGGGTCACGATGAACGACGGGAGCCGCAGGCGAGTGATCAGGGTGCCCTGTATGGTTCCGAAAATCGCGCAGAAGAGAAGGCCTGCGATGATGGCCGCCCACCACGGCCATTTGGTGGTGACCGGTTGGACCAGCTGGACTGTGATCGCCGCACCGCAAGCGCCGATGTAGCCGACAGACAGGTCGATCTCACCCAGGATGAGCGCAAACCCTTCGGCCATCGCGAGCACCATGAACACGGCGCTCTGCTGGAACAGGTTGACCAGGTTCCCTGGAGACAGGTAGAGGTGGCCTGGGCTGATCGCCTGAAACACCAGCGCGATGACCACCAGGCCGACGATGACCGGGAGCACGCCGCTGTCCCCGCTGCGAATTCGCGAACCCCATGCCCGGACGTATTCCCCCAGGGTCTGCGCCGCGAGCGCGGGCGGAAGCTCGGCCGCGATGGCCTCAGGCGCCGCGGTCAGGTCGGCCGCGGCCTCGGCGTCGCTCAAGCCTTGCTTATGCGCGCGCGCCACCGGTGCGGCTCAGCCCTCCTGTGGTCATGTACTCGACGACGCTCTGACGGTCAAATACGGAGGCCTTGTCCTGCACGACAAGGCGTCCCAGGTAGATCACCGCGATGCGATCGGCGACCTCGAAGACGTCGTTCAGGTTGTGCGAGATGACCATGACCGCGAGTCCGCGGTCGCGCAGGCGCCTGATGAGGTCGAGCACCATCTTGGTCTGCACGACGCCGAGCGCGGCAGTCGGCTCGTCCATGATCACCAGCTTCGAGTTCCACATGACCGCTTTGGCCACCGCCACGGACTGCCGTTGGCCGCCCGACAGGGATGCCACGGGCTGGCGGATGGACCTGACCGTCGTGACCCGCAAGCCGGCGAGCGTCTCCTTGGCGGCCCGTTCCATGCCGTCCTCGTCGAGCAGCCCATTGGTGGTGCGTTCGCGACCGAGAAACATGTTCTGCACGATGTCGAGGTTGTCGGCCAGCGCCAGGTCCTGATAGACGGTCTCGATTCCCAGGCGGGAGGCATCCCTGGCGCTCCGAACGTGGACGGGGTGGCCCTCCCAGTACGTCTGCCCGTGGTCGGGCACGTAGATGCCGGCGAGGCATTTGGTCAGGACCGTCTTGCCGGCTCCGTTGTCACCGACCAGTGCTGTGACCTGACCAGACGGAATGTCGAGGTCGACGTGATACAGGGCCTGAACCGGACCGAAGTGCTTGTCCAGCTCGCGTACTTTCAACAGCGGCTCGTCCGTTGCGAGTGGTTCAGCGACCGCAGCCGTCATGTCAGTTGCATTATCACCCCGAACAAAAGGTGACGCCGCCGCGACTTGCGGCGGCGTCATTCATGTCTACGAAGTAGGGATGTTGTTCGCGGTGCAGACGGCCGCTCCGACCTGTCCGCAAAGTGCCGACGCCTTGACGAACTGGTCCTTGATCACGGTCGCGGCCATGTTCGACTTGTCGACCCAGATCGGGACGAGGAGGGACGCCGGCTCCTCGGTGCCTGTCTGGCCTGACGGCGGCTTGGTGGTGCCGTTGACCAGAGCGGTTGGCGGCGTGGCTCCGGCTCGAAGAACAGTCGCCAGCGCGACCGCAGCCTGAGCTTCGAGGTAGATGGGCTTGTAGACGGATCCGCACTGGTAGCCCTGGAGAACGTTGGCCATGCCCTGAAGTGTCGCGTCCTGGCCGGTGGTCGGGATGGTGTTGGCCTTGACACCGTTGTTCTTCAGCACCTGGATGACGGCGTTGCCGAGACCGTCATTGGCCTCGATGGTTGCATTGATGTTCTTGTTGATGGCGTATGCCGCCGCGAATACGGCGCCGCCCTTGGTGTTGTCCCAGCCCGGGGCGACCTGGTCACCGATCAGGGTGTAGCCCGCGCTGTTGGTCTTGCCCTTGGGCTCTGGAGTTGTCGTGTCGCCCCAGACGACCGAGTTGTATCCCTGGGCAAACGAGAACGCGTTCGGGTCCGTGTCCTCACCGCCATCGAGCGTGAAGACCTTCGGGCTGCTGACCTTCCACGCAGTGACACAGTCCATGAAGCCTTTGCCGATCAGCTTGCCGACCTGGACGTTGTCGAAGCTGACGTAGTAGGTGTTGGTGCCCTGGAAGGTCGCGCGGTCGTAGCTGATGACCTTCACGCCCTTGGACGCCGCGAGGCTCTGAATCTGTTGCCCTGTCGGGCCGTCCGTGGGGTCCATCAGGAGCACGGTTGCACCCGCCGTGATGTCTGCCTGGGCAATGGCGACTTCCGACTGGACACTGCCCTGCGCATTGTCGATCTTGTATTGCGACGAGGTGTAACCGGCAGCCTCAAAGGCCTTCTTCAGGTACGGCTGGTCGTAATCGACGTAGCGCGCCGATGTACTCGTCTCGGGGAGGATCACTCCCACCATGCCTTTGCCGGCCTTGGTCAGGTCGGTGAGCTTGCTCATGTAGGTGAAGTTGGCGTCGAACGAGCTGATGCTCAGGTCCGACGGCACGGTGGACGTGGTCGTCGTGGGGTTGTTGCTGCCGCCGCAGGCCGTGATGATCACGCCCACGATCGCGACAGCAGGTAATAGACGGGCTAGCTTCATGCGCACTTACCTCTAATTCCAAAATCCCTGCTGCCTTCTTCCCGCTAGGCGGCGGGGCGAGAGTGCGCCGGCAGACAGGTCTTACTCAGGGAATGAGCTTTTCCGGCAAGAGCATTGCTCAGGACCATGAGTTTGTCAAGTTATCGTCATCGGGATCCAAACCATTTGTTCGGGCTCTTGACAAACGATGGAGGGGGGCCATCATGGCGGATTGAATGCCGAGCCCGAAAAACGGTGACGGGACCCTCGCCTGGCTGAGGGATCGCAACCGCCAGCGCGTGATGGAGATCCTCCGCATGCACGGCCAGATCAGCCAGGCCGACATATCGCGTGCCACCGGTCTCTCGCGCACGACGGTGTCCACCCTGGTCGCGGAGCTCAAGGAGGCGGGCCTGGTCGCAGACATAGACGCGAAGTCCGCTCACGCCCGTGGCGGACGACCCGGCGTGCAGCTGGTGCTTCGGAATCCCGCGCACGTCGTCGTGGGCATCGACTTCGGGCACAGCCACGTGGCCATCGCCGTCGCCGACCTCGGCCACAACGTGCTGGCAGAGCGCCGCTATGAGCTCGACGTCAATCGCGAGGCCGGTCGAGCGCTCGATGTCGCGGCCGGCATGTTCGGCGAGGTCCTGTCGGAGGTCGCGGTCGAACGGGCGAGCGTGGTGGGCGTGGGCATGGGCGTCCCCGGCCCTGTCGATCGCGGGACCGGGACCGCCGGGTCGGCCACGATCCTCCCAGGCTGGGTCGGGCTGCGCATCGGGGCGGAGATGGAACATCGCCTTGGCATCCCTGTCCAGATCGAGAACGACGCGAACCTCGGCGCGCTGGCCGAGCAGACGTGGGGCGCCGGCCGCGACTGCTCGAATTTCGCTTACATCAAGGCGGCGACCGGGATCGGCGCCGGGATCGTGATCGATGGCCGGTTGCTGCGAGGCGCGAGCGGGACGGCGGGTGAGATCGGCCATACGACCCTCGACGAAAGCGGGCCGCTTTGCTACTGCGGCAACCGCGGCTGCCTGGAGACCGTCGCCTCGGGGCCGGCAATCGTCCAGCTCGTCGGCCCTGTCAACGGCGAGAACCTCACCCTGGCCCAGATCGTTGAGCGCGCATCAGGCGCTGATCTGCGCTGCCGGCGTGCCCTCGCGGACGCGGGCCGGGAGATCGGCGTCGCTGTCGCCGGCCTCTGCAATCTCATCAACCCTGAGCGGGTGATCGTCGGCGGCTTGATGAGCCGCGCCGGCGAGGTGCTCCTGCGGCCCTTGCGCGAATCGATTCGGCGGCACGCGGTCCAGGCGGCGGCCGAGACGGTCGACGTCCGCGCCGCGGTGTTCGTGGAGCGGGCCGAGCTGCTCGGGTCGGTCGCCCTGGCGCTGCTTGGTTCTCGCGAAGCGGCACGCAATTCCGCACCGCTGGCGCCAGCGAGGCTTTTGAATCGCGTTAATTAGGGGCCGTTGGATCCAACGGGGCGTAATCGGAGGGGGGCCGGGCTGAGGGGATTCTTATCTGACGGCCCCTATGATCGAGCGGTGAATCGGAGGACGCTGGCGGCGGTCCTGGGAGTCGCGGTTTTGGGCTCGCAGGCCGGGCACGTCCTGGCTTACTGGCTTCGCTTTGGTGACGCCGCCCATGCGGTCCAGAGCTCAGGCGTACACACCTACTTCCCGGCGCTCGCCAAGACCGCGCTGGGCGCCGCCGCGATGGTGCTGATCGCCGCGCTCTTCGTGATCGGCCTCGCTCGCGTGGTCGCGGGCCGCCGGATCGACAGGGAGGCGGCGCCGTCCTTCATCAGATTGCTCGCCGCCCTGTACACGGTCCAGCTCGCGTTTTTCGCGGGTCAGGAGACTGCCGAGGC
>VBJI01000243.1:1363-3060 GCA_005880875.1 Chloroflexota bacterium | reverse complement strand
CGATCACCCGGTGGTCACCTCCACGGCATTTTTGATTTCGGCGCGTTTGACAATCTCCACTTTGTGGGTGACGTGGGCCGGTTTGGCCGCCATGACGAGACGGTCGAGCCTGGCCAGGTTGATGGTGGCCGGGTCGTCGACGCTGACCCGTACGAGCAGCGCGAAATTCGGCGATCCGGGGAGCGCGCCGCCGGCCGTCGTCGAGCTCGCCACGCCGCCGGTCTCGTGCAGCTCGACGGTGCCACCCGTCAGCACCTCGACCTGCTCCTGGAGGCCTCTCGCCGTGCCCCGCATCCGATAGAACTCGAACGCTCGGCTGACCAGCGCCCGGCGCCGCGTCAGCGACCAGCTCTCGTCGAGGGCGATGCCGAGCCAGCTTCCCAGCCACTCCAGGAAGTCCTCAGGCGAAAGCCACGGATCGAGGTAGGCGGGAAAATTGTCGAGGGCGGCGAAGATGGGAGCCAGTGCCGCATCGAAAGCGGAAACGAAGCGCTGGGTGAAGTCATCCTCCTGGTAGAGCGCCGGCAGGGTTTGCCCCAGCGGATGTGGACTGACCAGGGTGCGGACCAGGCCGCGTTTGCGGCTCACGGCGGTGGCGGTCGCGATCATGCGCCTTCCACCAGGACCTGATGCTCATAGGAGAAGACGAGCGCGTGGGGCTCGATCACCAACCGCTGCACCGCCTGGCCGCGCTGGCCCGTCACCGGGTCGGCCCCGAACAGGCGAGCGTCCTCAACCAGCTCGGTGCCTCGCAATCCTTGCAACACGGAGTAGACCTCGCCGACATGCACCGGGCGGCCGAATGGCCAGCCGCTTCGGTCCGGGCCACCACTGATCGGATGGAAATAGTGGTAGAGGGCGTCGAGCGCGTCGGCCTGCAACCGCGCCGGGTTGGCTCCTGGACGCGGGCGCAGCTTGGCCACCACGGTGACGCCGCGGTAGACCGGCGGCTCGACCAGGACCCGGGTTCCGATCACACGCGATTGGTCGAGCCGGCGGCTGATCCGTTGCAGCGTCTCCTCGGCGGGGACCAACTGCTCGAATCGAAGCCGGCCGTCCTGGCTGCCCGCGGCCGGAACCACCAGCATCCGCACGCCGCCCGCCTCCGCGCCGTCGCCGGCGGTGACGCAACGGACGCGGGCGACCTCTAGCGCCGCCTCACGGGCCAGCTGCTCGTAGTCCTCCATCGTGACGGCACGGTCCCGGGTGCGGAGCATGATGGGTCCCCGGACCTTGGCGTTTTCGATGTCTTCGCCATCGACACCGCCCTCGGCGGCGCGGCGGTTCTGCAATTTGGAAACGTAGGGAATCGACGACTTGAGCACGCTGACCGCGTTGCGGGCCACGTTGCCGCGGCGGCCGCCGCCGATCAGGTAGGAGCGGATACGCAGCCGGGCGCCCTTGGGCGGAACCGCGCCGTAGTTCCGCAGCACCCCGTCTGGCTCCCGGACGCCTGGGCCGAGATGGACCTCCCCGGTGACGGCATCCAGCACGAAGTGGTGATCGTCCGGCGTGCTCTCCACGAAATCCTGGACCTGCTTCCACTCCTGCCAGCCGTCGATATCGCTCACTTCCAGGATCGCGCCCGACCCTCCGGGGACCACCGGCCGGCGCTTGAGCTCGTATCGCTGTCCGGGCACGCCCTCGGACACGCCGAGAAGCTCGTTCTCCACCAGCTCCGCGTTCACCGCCTCCGT
>VBJI01000243.1:0-1355 GCA_005880875.1 Chloroflexota bacterium | reverse complement strand
GACGGTGTGGCTCTTGGGCACGTGGAGCACCACGTCACCGTCGCGGTTCAAGCCGCCGGTGCCGTCGCGATCGACATCGCACGCGGCCCAGGCATAGCCGTCCCAGGCTTCCCACACCAGCGGCGGATTCTCCGGGTCGACACCCACGCCCTCGATATCGCACTTGAATCGCAGGGTGACGGCACACGATGGCGCGGCGTCGGACAGGCCAACCAGCAGCACGTCGTCCGCTTTCGGGACTTTGTCGAAGCAGAAGAACGAGGTCTTGGCCAGTAGCGCTTCGGTGTGGTCGCGCACCTCCTTCTCGCCCGCCAGCGATGAGGCCAGGTAGCTCAGGGACGTCGGAACGATCGGCAGGTCGCCGATCGTGGTGAAGGCGATCGCCTCGTCGCTCTCGGTTCGCAGCGTCGCCACCTGGGTGCCGGGCCGGATGTGGACGGTTGCCGGTTGCGGACCGGCGAGCCAGAACGTGATCGGGGCCCGCGCCGCGGTCGGCGGGAAAAGCCGCACACCGATCAATTCCAGGAATTTGATGTAGTTCCGCTCGGGGACCCGGTTGAGCCGGTAGAGCACCTGATCCGTCATCCAGGCGAAGGTCTCGATCAGGGTGACGCCAGGGTCGGACACGTTGTGGTCGGTCCATTCGGGACACTTCTGCTGGACCAGGCGCTTGGCATCGTCGACCAGGTCCTGGAAGCGCCGATCATCGAGGTTCGGGACCGGAAGTGCCATGCTCACCCTCCTCTAGTTGCGATGTGGTCGATCATGTCGATTCCGCCGGGATCACGTAGAACGGAAAGACCAGGTTGCGCGGGTCGTTGGTCTCGCCGACGGCATAGCGGATATCGATGTAGATGGTGCTCGAATCCGCGCTGTCGAAACTCACGATCACGTCGCGAACCTCGATCCGCGGCTCCCAGCGCCGAAGGGACGCGCGCACCGCGGCGGCTACCCGGGCGGCGGTCTCCGTATCGGCGCTGTCGAAGACGTAGTCGTGAATTTCGCAACCGAACTCGGGTCGCATCGGTCGTTCGCCGATCGCGGTCCCCAGGATGAGGCGGATGCTCTCTTCGACCTCTTGCTCCCGCGACACCAGGGCGATGCGTCCGGTGGCGTCGGTTCGCAGTGGAAAGGCCCATCCCGAACCGATGAACTCTTCGCTCATTGCGCGATCACCTTCGTCTGTCCCGCTGAGGCGATCATCATCGGGGTGCCGGTCGGAACGCAGGTTCCCCCGACCGGCGGCAGCGCGAGCAGGACCGGCATCCCCCCGACGACGACCTTCGTGCTGCCCGACGGAATGATGCCGCTGACGCAGGGCCCGTTGCCGGCCGGCGGAGGCGGAAAAGCGCAGC
>VBJI01000177.1 GCA_005880875.1 Chloroflexota bacterium | reverse complement strand
AGACGGCCGCCACTGTGTTCAGGGTGGCGTAGGCCCCCCGCACCCTGGCGAGTAGCCGGGTCAGCATGCCAGACAGCCCGGCCGCGATCAGAAAAGGAAGCCCCAGGCCGGCGGAATAGAACGCGAGCAGCGTGGCGCCCTGGGCGGCGGTGCCGCTACTCCCGGCGCGCAGCAGAATGGCGGCGAGGATCGGGCCGACGCAGGGCGTCCAGCCGATTGCGAACGCGAGCCCGATCACGTAGGAGGCCCACGGCGCGCGTGGCAGCCGGTGGGCGATATCGAAGCGCTTCTCGCTCATCAACCCCGGGATCCGGCCCAGAGTGAGGAGCGCGATCCCGATCACCACGAGCGCCAACCCGGCGATCTGCAGCAGCAGCGGGCGGTAGGCCTTCAGGTCGGCGCCAATCAGGCCGAAGGAGGCGCCCAGCGCGACGAAGGCGGTAGCGAAGCCGGCTACGAACAGCCCGGCATTGCCCACCACCTTGAGCTGCTGCCGCACGGTCATCTCGCTCCCGCTCGCCGCCGCTCCCATATAGGCGACGTAGGCCGGCACCAGCGGCAGCACGCAGGTCGAGGCGAACGACAGCAGGCCGGCGAGGAACGCCAGCGCTGAGTCGAGGATCATCCCGCCGGTTTAGGTTTCTCGGTCGCGAGCTGACGGACCCACGCGCGCAGGCGTGCGGGTGCGTCGTCGGTGCAGCATTCCTTGCGGACCAGACGCTTCATCTCGGCCTGGAACTCGAAGACCTCGTCGCAGGGCGGGCAATCGTCCAGGTGGGCCTTGACTTTGCGAACGTCGGCCTCGGTCAGCTCCCGGTCGATGTACCGGGAGAGGTTGCGTATCGTCTGCTCGCAATGATCGCCCATCAGTGCACTCCCACCGCAACCGGCCGTGCTTTGGGCCGGCCCGAATATTCCCAGAGCTTCTTCTGCAGCGCCTGCCGCCCGCGGTGCAGCCGCGACATCACGGTGCCGATCTTGATGTTGAGGATCGCGGCGACATCCTTATAGGAGAAGTCTTCCACGTCGACGAGGACGACCACCATCCGCATCGGGACCGGCAGCTCCTCGAGCGCACGCTTCACCTCGTCGCCGAAGCCGCGCTCCACGATGATCTCCTCGGGGGACATCAGGTGGACCGGCATCCCCTCGCGCCTCAACTGGTCGTAGATCGAGAAGTCGGTACCCGGTGCATCGATCGGATCTTCCGGCGCGGGTCGCTGGCGCAGCCGGTTGCGAAACACGTTGGTCATGATCGTGAAGAGCCAGGCTTTTTCGTTTGTGCCGGGCCTGAACCGATTCCGGTATCGATAGGCTCGCAGATAGGTTTCTTGCACCAGGTCCTCGGCGTCCTCCGGCTTCCTCGTGAGTCGCAGCGCGCTTCGATAGAGCGCATCAACGTGTCTCTCAAAGAGCGAAAAGTCGCTACTCATGCCAACGCCTCGCTGGTCCATTCTATTCCGGCGAGTTCGGGCGATCGCCGTGGGTCAGCCCGGCGGCGAACCCCCGCCCGGGTTCGGCGGTCCGCCCGGATTCGGCGGCCCTCCGGGTCGCGGCCCGCGGCCGCGCCCTCGACCTCTGCGCCGCCGGCGCTGCGGGAACCCTCCCTCCGCCCTGCGATTGACATCTCCCTCCGCCTTCGGCCCGGCATCTCCGTCCCGCTTGGCGGGCGGGCCGGGGCGGAGGGAGCGTCCCTGATCACGTCCGCGCTCGGGCCCGCGCGGGCCGCGCGGCCGCGGCGGCCGCTGGCCCGGTTTCGCGCCGGCCTGGCCTGATGGCGCCATCGGCTCACCGCCTCCCTGACCGCGGCCCCCTCCACGGCGGCGCCGCCGGCCGCGACGCTGGTCGGAGGGTTCGGCGGGGACAGCTTCCGGCCGCGGACGCTCGGCGCGTGGCGCAGGGACGGCCGGCAGAATCCGGGCCAGGCCACGCGGGCGGCGGCGGCGGCCCGGTTGCTCTCGTGGCCGTGCATCCTGCTGTTTGACGCGCTCCTCGAACTCGGCCAGCCACTCTTCCATGGGTCGTTTGATCTGTGGCCGGGGAGCTCGTGGTTCCTCCGGCCAGATCCGCGGCCGATCCGGGCGAACCGCTTCGGGTGGTGGATCGGCGTCGGTCGGCTCGGGCTCGACCGCGATCTCAGGCGGGAGATCCGACATCTGTCGAAATCTTAACCGCGGTCGATTCCACGGCCGGCTCGCGAATGCTCCAGTCGACCAGGAAGCGCCGCCGGAATCGGGTGAGGGCCACCACTACCGGGGTCCCGAGTGCCGCCATCAGCAGCAGATTGCCGGCGGCCCGGAACGTGTCGTAGACGAGTGAGGTCGCCAGGTAGAAGCCGGCGAATCGGCGGGCGAGCGCGGCCACCCCGAGCCCCGGCGCCCAACTGAGGGTCGAGGCCGCTGGATTGAGCACCAGCGGCCACTCCCACAGGTCGAGCACGATGCCGTAGGCAAAGCCGGCGGCGCCGCCGTAGACCGCCAGGACCCCGATGGCCAGGCGTGAGGTCGAGCGACCCGTCAACCGGCCAATGTAGCCGGCCCCCATTCCCACCCAGCCGGCCGCCAGCATCTGGTACGGCAACCAGGTGAGGAAGAAGATCGGCGAAAAGCCGAGCAGGCCGATGACGATCACCAGCCGCATGACGGCATCGACCGCGACCAGCGCCGCGAGGATCGCCAGCAGGCGGGTCGAAAGCCGGTGCGTCTGCACCGCCACGGCCAGCGCGACCAGCGCGGAGACGGCGATCAGCGCGCTGAATAGCAGCACGGCCTGCGGAAATCGTGCCCCGAGCAGCAACGGAGCGATGAAGAGCATCACCCCGGCCGCCGTGATGCTTAGCAGCACCACGTCCTCGACGTGAGCGCCGAAGCCTCGACTCAAACCGGACCTGCGCGACTCAAACTGGAACCTCCTCGGGCAGCAGCCACTGGCCGCCGAGCAGCTTGTTGATCTGCGTGGAGAAGACCAGCGAGTCGCTGAGGACGCTGCGGGGCGGGCCCTCGGCATAGATCTCACCGTCGGCCATCAGCAGCACGCGGTCGGCGGTCCGCGCCGCCCATTCGACATCGTGGGTCGCGACGAGAATCGACGCCCCGGTTTCCGCGCGTGTCCGCAGGAAGCTGGCCAGCGCCCGTTTGACGGTCGGATCGAGTCCGCGGGTCGGCTCGTCGAGCAGGAGAAGGTCGGCTCGAGCCGCGACCACGGCGATGGCGAGTTGCTGGCGTTCTCCGGAGCTCAAGTCGCGTGGATAGCGATGGCGCCAATCGCGGAACGGGGTCATCGACGCCGCGGCGAGGCCGCGAAGCTCATCCTCCACCGTCGGCGCAAAAAGCAACGCATCCGCATCCTGGGGAACGTAGGCGGCTGCCACGTCCGCCTTGACGTGACCGCGCTGCGGGTGGAGGACGCCGGCGATCAATTTCAGCAACGTGGTCTTTCCGCAACCATTCCGACCCATCAGGGCCGTCACCTGGCCGCGGCGCAGGCTCAGGGACACGCCATCGACCGCGCGCCGGCCATCGTAGCGGAAGCCGACGCCGCCGACCCGGCTGATCACCTCACCGGACCCGTCGACCGCGGGCGCGCCGGGCGTCGCCGCCGGCAGCCGCGGGGCGTGCCGCCGCGCATCGCGCAATCCCAGCGGAATCGGCGCCCAGCCGGCACGAATCGCGAGGTCCACCACGGGCGGGCGGGCCCCGCCGTCCAGGACCGCCGCCCGGGGCGCCTGGTCTCGCATCGAGCCGGATTCGAGGGTCCAGATGCGGTCGACAAACGGGGCAATGCGCTCCACCCGATGCTCGGCGATCACGGTCGTCATCCCGAGCTCCGCGACCAGCCGCAGCACGACCTGGAGAACGTCCTCGGCCGCTTGCGGATCGAGTTGGGACGTCGGTTCGTCGAGGGCGAGCGCCTGCGGATGCATGGCGAGTGCCGCGGCGATCGCCACCCGCTGCCGTTCGCCCCCCGAGAGGGTCGCGATCCGGCGATGGCGCAGCGCATGGATGCCGACCTGGTCGATCACCTCCTCGATCCGTTTTCGCATCACCGGGCGGGGCAGGCCCAGGTTTTCGAGGCCGAAGGCGAGCTCGGCCTCGACATCCTCGAGCACGAACTGGGCATCGGGATGCTGAAAGACGAAACCGATGCGCGCGCCCAGCTCCCGGGGGAGATGCGTCCGCGTGTCCAGCCCGGCCACGGTGACCCGGCCGCTGAACGCTCCCCCTGTGCTGTGCGGCACGAGGCCGTTGAGGCAGCGAAGCAAGGTCGATTTTCCGCTGCCCGACGGGCCGCGCAACAGAATGACCTCGCCGGGCTCGACCTGCGCGCTGATTCCCTGGAGAGCTGGCGCGACCGCCTCCGGGTAGCGGTAACGAACGTCGTCAAGCGTGATGATCGGCATGGTCTCCTCGAGGCCGCGCCGCCATCACCGCCGGCGTGGCCAGCAGCAAGACAGCGATCAGGTTCAGGGCGGTCGGCGCCGTCGGCGCCAGATCGACATACGGGTTGTAGGGGATGGCCGGAAATCCCAGGGTGATGATCGCCGCCGTCAGCAACGCGATGATGGCCACCGCATCGAGCCTTGACCATTGGAGGGGGCGGTAACGCGAACGATGCCCGCTGCCATAGCCGCGGGCGTCCAGCGACTCGCCGTACTGCAGGGCTTGCTCCAGCGTGGTCAGCAAGAGGGGCACGAGCAACCCGGGCGCCGATCGCCATCCGCTGCGATGACCGCGGAGCCTTCGCGCCTCGCGGATCGCGTGAAAGGATGCTCCCGTCTTGGGGGCAAAGGCGAGCGACAGCGCCACCGCCGTCCCGGCGCGGTAGAGCGGCTGCGGAAGCAGCGACAGGAGGTCGGCGCTGCGAACGGTTGCCGCGACGATCCCGAAGATGGCGACGGTGAGCAGGAGCGCCGCGCCGGTCGACATTCCATAGAGGATGGCCTCCCAGGTCCAGGCCCCGCCGATGATCGGGATGGGTGGCAGGTTGACCAGGACGTGATGGCCGAAGCGGCTGAGCGCCGCGCTGAACATGATGGGGACAACGGCGAGTGCCGCGCCGACTTTCCAGGAGGTCGCGCCTCGCCGGCCGCGCTGGGCCAGCCAGACGTTGATCACGACCAGGAGCAGCAGACCCTGGAGAAACGGGTTGCGGTCGATGAACGCGGCCGCCAGCGCGGCGATCGCCCAGGCGCACCAGGCCAGTGGGTTTCGGATCATGGCCCGCGTCGCCGCAGGTTGATCGCCCCCAGACCAAGCAGAAGCAAGGCCGCCCCGCCCAGCAGCAGCCACGGTCCGACGGGGGGTGGTTTCGGCGGCTGGGTGAGGGCACGCGTGATGGCCAGCGCCGATCGGCCGCTGGCCGAGGCGCTGGCGGCTGCCGCCGCCAGGCTGGTTGGCCCCGCTATCGGTGTCGAGGTCGGGTTCGGCGCCGCCGTCGCTGCGGGTGCGGCACGAACGGTCGCCGGCGCGGCCGCCGCGTGGGTCGCGGCGCCGGTGGGCGCCGGTGTGCCACAGACCTGGCCGAAACGGGTGGCCGGGGGCGGCGCGCCGAACGCGGGCGTGTAGGTCCAGCCCTCGAGATCGCCGTCGTGGAGCGCGTAGCCGTTGGCGCCGGTCGATCGCGCGACCCATCCCGACGGCGTGGCCGACCAGTCGGACCAGTTCGGGCCTGAGGTGGGACCAAAGCACCGGTCGGGCACCGGCGTCGGCTGATGATCAACCTGGCAGACGGTGTCGTTCCCGCCGCCCCAGTCATACACCTGGGGCGGCTGGCCGGAGTTGACGCCGGCAAGCTCCAGCAGCGCGAGGCCAGTGATCGCATCTTGCGCGAACTCGACGCATTTCCAGAGCACCCGCGGTCCCGGCCAGCCGGTTCCGTGCTGAATCGTGAGGGCCACCCGGTGGGTCGCGGCGTGCGCGGGTGCGTGCCAGAGCAGCGCGCCCGAGAGCGCCAGCACCACCGCGATGGTCGAGCGGACTAACGACGGCGCGCGCGTCGGCGAGGCCTCATCAGGAGGTGGGTTCCCAGCAGCAAGACGGCAAATCCGGCAAGCAAGGGCCGGATGTCCACCGCGGTCCCGGTCTGTGCCAGTCGCGGCGGTGTGGCCACCGGGCCCGCCGGCGTTGGCTGCGCTGTCGGGGTCGCCGTCGGCGTGGCCGGGCAGGCGAGCAGCGGCAGCGTGGTTTGGGCGAGCCCGCTGACGGTGAGCGGACGCAACAGGAACGCGGCCGGCGCAAAGGTCGTCGCGAACAGCTTGCTGAAGGGGTTGGAAATGGCGCCGGCGTCCACTCCGCTGCCGACCTGCAGTCCGGCCAGGTGCATCAGCGCCTGGTCGAGCCTCGAGCGCCAGGTCTGGTCGGCCTGCTCGTTGGCCGCGATGATCGCCTGGATCGCCAGCTCATCCGAGTTTCCGTCCGGACTGGACCCCGGCGTGTCCGCAAAGCCGCCCTGCCCGAACACCGATTGCAGGTAGAGAAATCCGTTGGTGATCGCGGCATCGTCGGATGCCACGCCGTCGCTACGCAGAGCCTGGATGACCAGCGCGGTCGTGTTGGAGTCGGTGAACTGGTCGCCACCGAATCCCCATCCACCGTCCGCCTGCTGATGGTCCTTCAGAAATGTCACCGCGTCCTGGCCCACGGCCTGCTGGGCGGCGCGCAGGCCAAGCATCGCCAGCGCGTCACTGAAGAGGTCGCTGCCGTACTCGCCGTTGCTACCCTTGGCGGCCTGCAGCTGCGCGATGACCGTGATGGTTGGTCCAGCCTGCGGCTGTGACGCGCGGGCGATCAGGAGCTCGCCGTTGGTTCCGACATCGGTGCTGACGGCGGTCTTCAGGTAGTCCGCCAGCGACACCGCGCCGGCCTTCATCGCCGAGGCATCCTGACCGGCGGCCGCCAGGCCGACGGCGACCTCCGACGAGCGGGCGATCGGATTGCCGCCGCTGCCGATCTGCCCGTTGGCCTGCTGCTGGGTGCATTGGAGCCATTGCAGGGCGCGCTGGGCATTGGCGGTGAGTGGACTCTGGGCGCCGGCCGTGATGGGGGCCAGCAAGAGCAGCGCGAGCACAACGCTATTCGCGGTCGCCAGTCGTTTCATGTGAACCTCCAGAGCAGGAATGCGCAGCTGGAGGCCGATCGGGTGAAGATGCCTGGCATCTCCCTCTCAGCCTCGAAGAGGGTCGTGATCCCCGACAGGCAGGTCTCCTGGCTCCGGATCGTTGCCGCTGGACTCCTTCCCAAGGCGACGGCCTCAGTGGATCTCGTCCACAGCTCCCCGGTTACAGTGACGGGTTCGCGCCGGATTCGCACCGGCTTGTCTTTTCAGCTCTCTCGAGCCACCTGTCGGCGTCTTTACTTGTCGAGGCGCCTGGCCGGCATCACCTCCCCCAAAAGGTGACCGCAATTATAGGATGACCGCGGAGAAAACAAAACGCCGCCCGAACCCGGGCGGCGTTGCATTAGCAGCTTCGGCGATCAGGCGACGCGGGATTGCTCGAAGTAGGCTTCCAGCTCTTCAATGGTTGGGACCCGGTTGATCTCCTCCGGCTCGACGTTCATGAACTGTTCCTGTGCCGTGAAGACCAGCTCGATCAGGTCGGGAATGCGCAGGTCAGACGTGTAGGGCACGCCGAACGCCCGAAGTTGACCGACGACGTCGCGCGGCACGATGGTCCGCTCGGCCAGGTTCATCTCCTCCAGGGTCCAGAGGATACGGTCGAGCGCGTAGAGGCTGAGCTTGCGCTTGGCCTCCTCGGCACGGGTCGCCATCACGCGCAGCGTCGTGCGTTGGGTCTCGGTTTGAATCGCTTCGTAGATTCTTATAGGTGGTTCCTCCGACGCTTGCAGTTGTTGCGGCCAGCGCCCACGGTACGAGCCTCTTCGGGGGCGCAGCAAATAACTTTCGTTAAAAGATGTAAATAGGCGACCCCATGTCACCGGCAGGCTTTCGAAAACCCGCGGGATAATACCCACAATGGCGTACAACGACCTTGGGGACGATCGTGGACCGGGCCGTGACGCGGTCGAGCTCTATACCCGGACTTACGGGACGCTGCTGCGCAGCTCCGGGGAAACCAAGCTCAAGGTGCTGGAGCAATCGCACATCGGGATGCGGTCCAGCCTGCACCCGAAGGCAGGGTCGGCGGAGCCCGATACCGGGGCACTGATCTACGCGCTGCGCCGGCTGCCGCCGTCCATTACCGCGGTCCGGCGGATCGTGCTCGGTCAATCGGCCGAGGTTTTCAAACGGATGCTCAACGTCGACGTCGAGCGCTGGGAGATGCAAAGCGCGCCCGGCCGCCGCCGCCGGTACTACTTCGACGGCAACGAGACCCTCGCGGTCTACATCGCCAGCCCCTCCGACATCGACGATGTGATTCCGCAACTGGTTGCCTTGCAGATCGAGTGGAACAAGCTGCATGCCTTGCTGAGTGTCGAGGACCTGAGCCATAACCCAGCCGTGGCGCAGCAATTCCAGGTGCTGGAACGGCTGGGGATCTCCGAGGACGACGCGCTGCGGCTGGTGGAAATCTGGGGCGACTTGCTCGGCCCCCTGCGTCGCATCCAGGCTGAGGAAAAAGACTTTCGCGTTCGCATGCTGGGCGGCACGCAGGTCGGCTACATCAAAGCCACGCTTCGCTGGTGGGAACCCATCGAATCCTTGATGCACCGCGAAGGCGTGAGCGACCGGCCAGTGTATTTCATCTCGAGCAATACCCATAGCCTGGTCAACCTGCTGAGCGGCTCGGCGCGCCGCCATCAACAGGAGATCGTCGACTACATCGAGCGCAGCAACAACCTCGAGCTGGTCCCCGAGCTGCGCAAACTGCGGCAAGGCCAATCGCGTGGCAACTGGGACAACTTCCTCTACTACGCGGCTCGATCCTATTACGGCCAGTCAGCGGAAGCCGAGCAGCGACGGGCCCAGCGCACCCGCGAGGAGGAGGAGCGTGGCATCTTCTTCCTCCCCAGCCAGGCCGGTCTCGACGTGGCCGCGCAGGTCATCATCCTCGACCGCCTCGTCTGTGGGGACCTCGATGCGCGACTCGGGAATCCGGCCGCCGATCGGTTGAAGCGCAGCCCCGCGGTCTTGATCAATGTCAACTACCCGCTCGGGCTCGGAGCCTATAACGTGCTTCGCGAGGTCGCGGTGAGCGTGGGAACATTGCGGGGCGTCTACGTGCTGGGGAAAGCGGCCACGCTGAATGGCAGCATCGGCGACATCATGATCTCCAACGTCGTGTACGAAGAACACTCCGAGAACACCTACTGGCTGGACAACTGCTTCAGCTTCAACAGCGTCGCGCCTTTCCTGGTGTACGGCTCGGCCCTCGATAACCAGCGCGCGGTGACCGTTCGGGGAACATTCCTGCAGAATCGCGGCTACCTCGACTTCTACCACCGCGAGAGCTTCACGGTGGTGGAAATGGAAGCTGGGCCGTACCTCGACGCGCTCTACGAGGCCGCCGAATCGTCGCGTTATCCGGTGCGCGAGAACATCAACTTCACCAAGCTCCCCTTCGACCTGGGCGTGTTGCATTACGCCTCAGATACCCCGTACACGCAGGCCCGCACCCTGGGTGCCCGCGGCCTGTCCTACTACGGCATGGACTCGACCTATGCCTCCTCGGTCGCCATCCTGCGACGGATCCTGGCGCAGGAGCAGGTGCTTACGACAGACGTTGCGACGCCCCGCTGGGCCGACGCGGAAGCCCCGCAAGGCGCGTGATATCCCTCCCCGGCTCGCCGGGGGCAGGGCCAGGGCAGCCGCAGTTAGCGGCGCCGTAATGCGCGGTTGCTAGGCTGCGTTCAGGTTCGATCCACCAGCGTCCCCCTCCTCCCCAACAAGAGGCCGCCTTCATCAGCGGCCTTTTGTTTTTCCCCTTCACGCGGCTCGCCGCTGCTTTCGACGCTCGCCCTTGCGGACGGCCAATTCTGCCAGGCTCATGTCGATCCGCCGATCCGACGGATCCAGGTGCTTGGCGCCGGTCAGCCACCGTTGCGCGGCGCTGAGGTCGCCACGCTCGAGCTCGGCGAGCCCCAGCTGCAGCGCGAGCCCCGGATCGACGGGGCACATCCTGGCGGCGTGTTCGAGGAGCGGATAGGCGTCGTCGTGCCGACCCATTTCCCGTAGGAGCGTTCCCATCTCGGCCAGCACCTCGGGCTCGTCGGGCGCCGCCTCGAGCGCGCGACGGTAGGCGAGTCGCGCCACCTCGGCGTGGCCCAGCTGGCGGTGGTCACGGCCGATCAGGTACCAGGTACGCCAGGAGGTCGGCGCCAGCATCATCGTGCGGGCATAGGCCGCTCGCGCCAGTTCCCGGTCGCCGAGCGCATCGCAGGTCAGGCCGAGCCTGAAGGCGACATCGGCATCATCGGGGTCGATCCGGCTGGCTTCCTCGAGCGCCTCGCGAGCGCGCGCGTAATCGCGGATCCGGTGGCAGAGTGTCCCCAGGCGGAGCCGGGGCCGCGCATCGTTCGCCGCCAGCTTGACCGCGGCTTCGTACCGGACGACGGCCTCGCGCACGTTTCCTTCCGATTCGGCCAGCCGGCCACTCTGCAGCACTCGCTCCATCTCCGCCGACATCGCGCAGAAGTAACGCACCGCGGCGACGGCTCCTACGCCCGGCCGCTGGTCTCCAGGAAGCGCAGCAGGTCAGGCTCGTCCATCTCCTGGGCGGGGAGGACAGGGGTGTACTTCAGGCGGGTGGCCAGCTTCATCGCCAGCTCGATTTTGAAGTCGACCGGGGTGAATCCCTTGTCAGTGAAGATGCCGAGGGTGCGGTCGCGGATCACGAGCGCCGCGCCTTGCTTGCGGGCCAGCACCCGCATCATGGGCGGGCGGGTGTTGCCGCTGGTGCCAGCTGGGCAACCAGCCGGGCGAGCTGGGTCGGCTTGAAGGGCTTCTCGACCGTCGCGACGGCGCCACCCGCTCGAGCCCGGTCCGGTGTCGTAGCATCACGAAATTCGGTCATCATCACGACCGGGCCACGCGCCGTCAGCAGACTCAGCAGCGAAAACGAATCGCCGTCCGGCAGGCTGGAATCCAAGAGCACGAGCTCGGGCATGAAGGCCTCGGCCGTCCCGGCCACCTCAACGGCGCGGGATTCCCAGTGCACCTCGTGCCCTTCGCGCTCCAGCTTGAAAACGATGATGGAGGCGATGTTGGACTCGTCTTCGACGAGCAGGACGCGTGCCATGAGTCGCGGCACTAATGTTAGCGGGTGGCGCCGTCATCATCCAACGTTCCATCGATTTTTCTCGCGCACGGGGCGTCCGGGGACGCGACCAGCATGCGCCCCTACGTGAAAGCGCTGCAGGCGCGAGGGCTTCCCGCGGTGGCGATCGACCTGCCCCGCTCGGGACGTTCGGTCGTCAAGGCCGAGAAGGCTATTCCCACGTTCGTCGCGAAGGTACCGGCGGGATCGATCGCCGGCGGACACTCGTATGGCGGCCGGGTTGCCAGCATGGCTGCGACCGAAGGGCGCTATTCGGCCCTGCTGCTCTTGAGCTATCCGTTGCACCGGCCGGGACATCCCGAAGAACTGCGCACCGAACACTGGCCGCGAATCATGTGTCCAGTGCTGCTGTTATCTGGAGAATCCGACCCGTTTGCGCGGGTCGATCTGCTTCGGACGGCGGTGCGGCAGTTGCGGCGGGCTGAGCTCGTCACCTTCCCCGGGATCGGACACGGTCTGCTCCCGGTGATCGACGCGGCGATGGATCGGGTGGCGGCGTTCGTTCGCGAACGGGCTGGCTAGACTGGCCGGATGTGCACCGCGCCGGACGATGACAATGGGGCGCGGACCACGGCCGCGTTCAAGGAAGAGGAGCGGCGGTTGGCTGCGGGCGACGGCGCCGCGTTGCGGGAATTCATCGCCCAGCCGGCGACCGGCTTCCGGCGCGGCGCGGTGCTGATGATTCACGACATCTGGGGCTACACCGAGTTCTACAAAGACCTGGCGCGCCGGATCACCGAGCACGGCTACGCGGCTGCGCTTGTGGATTTCTTCGGTCGCCAGGGCGACCTGCCCGAGTCGATGCGCGCGCCCGAGCGCACCGGAACCAGGCCCGAGGCGATGGCCCGCGCCATGAAGCGAGCTGAACAGTTATCCGATGAGCGGTTCATCGCCGACATGCAGACCGCGGTCGATGACCTGCGGGCGCGCGGCGCCAGGCGGGTCGCCTGCTGGGGATTTTGCATGGGTGGACGGCTGGCGTACGTAGCGGCGGCTCGGGGGAGCGGCCTGGCCGCCGTGGTCGGCTACTACGGCCATCTCCAGGCGCCGCCCGGGCGGCTGGCGCCGCTCGAACTGGCGGAGGAGATCCGGATTCCGATCCTCGCCATCTTTGGCGGCGCCGACCCCGGGATTCCTGCGGATCAGATCTCGGCGTTTCGCGACGCGCTGCGCACCGACAAGGAGGTCGTCACCTACCCGGGTGCGCCGCACGGCTTCCTGCGCTACGGCGCGACTGAGCACAAAGCCGCCATCGACGACGCCCTGCAGCGGACTTACGGATTTTTCAGTCGGGTGTTGACGCCGGCGGGCTGAGCGCGCTCAGCCGCTGAAACCTTCGGGAAGCAGCACCTCGCCGTTCGTGGTCTGGACGTAGACCTGCCAGTTGTAGTAGCCGAGGTAGGCGCGAGAATCGGCGAACATCTGCTTCGCGTAGAGCATGACCGCTCGGACGTAGAGCCAGCTCGGGTTATAGGCGTAGACCGCCCGATTCATGTCACCGGGCGCCCCGTGCGTGTGCAGGTAGCGACCGGCGGCGAGGATCGCGTCACGGGGATTGTTCACGTCCCCACGTCCATAGGAGGCCCAGGTGGCCGGCATGAACTGCATCGGACCCTGCGCCCCGGCGGAACTGAGTCCCTGGATGCGCCCCATGTTGGTCTCGATCAGGTTGATGGCGGCGAGGTATTGCCAGGGCGCCCCGGAGGCCTGCTGCGCCTCGTTGTAGTACCCCATCAAGACCTCAGCCGACGGCGGCGCGACGATTCGCCAGTGGGGCAGCGCGCTGCGGGAGCCGTTGAGGGTGTCGATCTGTTGCGCGGCCGACAGGTTGTCCTGCACGGCCGATCGAACCGAGGCCGGAATGTCCGCCAGCACGGCCGGCACCCAGTCCGGGTGGGCGGCCAGCAGGTGGTAGGCGCGCTGCTGGCGGTCACCAAGCGCAGCAAATTCGACGGCCTCAGTATCGCCCGATCGGATGGTCGTCTCGACATAATCGAGCTCGCCGGCGACGTATTCGGCATCCACGACGATGACCCGGGCCCTTGGGGTCGTGGCGGGTGACAGAGTCGCGGTGGGCCGGGCAGCTCCCGAGGGCGCCGTCTGATGCGAGGCAACGTTGGCACTGGACAGGGTCGTTTGCGCGGGACCACCACAGGCGCAAAGGCCGACCGTGATCAGCGGGGCAATGATCCGACGAGATAGACGCATCAGCGCTGGGGAAGTCTAGGTGCGCCGAAGCCCCGAATCAATCGGCCGGATACTCACGTTTCGACGAGACCTGGGCTTGCTCGACGAGAAGGTCAGGGAGCGGCCAGCGTTGCAGCATCGATGGCTAATCCATTGACCCGCGTTCCCGACGGCACGCCGCCACTCGATCGCTGGCAGCGGCGGCTGCTGCCGGTGGCCGACCTCTTCATGGGGTTGATGTGGTCACGGCCCGGGGGCCTGTCGTTGCGATCGACGTGGGTGACGCCGGCGACGATCTGGCTCGGGATCGCTGCTATCGGGCTGGTCGGCCTTCCCAGCGTGGGCGGGATCGTATATGGACTGGCTACGCGGCAGGGCCTGCTCGCCGGTGGCGGGCTGATCGCGGTCGCCCTGGCTGCCGGCGCAGGGATCGTGGCGCTCTACGGGATTCGCCAGCGGGTTCTGGCCGGGACCCGCCGCGTGTAATATCTGGCGTCTCGAGTGCCGTTCGACCTAAATTGGTCTTGAGCCTAGCTTCTCAACGGAGGTGGCGAATCATGGCCAAGACCAACAGCAGCCGCTGGTCGCAGCGAGTGACCCAGACCAGCAACGCCCTCGATCTGGAGCCCGAGGTCTTTACCAAACCGAACCCGCGGGCTATCGCTCGCTCGCTCCAGCGGTCGGCCGAGCACAGCCGGCGGCGCAAGAGTGATGCCTATCGGTCAGCGATGTCGATGCTGACCTTCTACCTCAATCGAGCCGGCAAGACGCTTCCCAAGACGCGGCGCGAGAAATTGGAGAAGGCGAAGGACGAATTACGCCGCCTGTACGGCAAACCCGCGCACTAGGCGTCGAATCCGTCAGGGCGGGCGGTCAGCGACCATTCGGTGCCTGATGGGGTGTCGCGGACCTCGACCTGGAGCTCGGCCAGCGCCTCGCGCACCAGGTCGGCATCCAGGTACCGTTGCTCGCGGCGGGCCTCGTCGCGTACCCGAAGAGCGAGCTCGACGAATGGCGCCACGACCTGATTCGGGTCGGCCAGGCCGCGGCGCGAAGATTCGACCAGCCGGACAAGCATCCCTCGATAGATCGAACGTGCTCGTTCAAAGGCGTCACTGCTCAGCGTGTCGGCGGTCCAGCTCATCAGCTGGTCATCGAGCGCCAGCAGGGCAGCCAGCGCCGCGTCGGCGTCAGAGCGTTCGAGGGCTCGTTCAAATGCGCGGCGTTGGTGCTCCGCCGCCTCAAAGGGGGTGATGGCGGTCGATGACTGGCGATGACGGTCCGCGGCCTGGATGGGACCGGGTCCGGGTCGGACCTCGATGCCTCCAGCGCCGCGGCGCAGCTGGTCGAGATGGATTGGGGGACCGGGCTCAAAGTGGTGCTCGATCCCGTGGCGCCGTAGCGCGACGAATCCCCGCCCTCGCACCTCGAGCGTCTGGGCCTCGAGGTCGATGATGGCGGCCGTGTGCTCGGCCACCCCGAGGATGGCGATCCTATCGGGAAGCTGCTGCTCGAGCTGACGGATGCGACGTTCACCCATGTAGCAGTAGCGGGTGTCGTGGGTTCCACCCTCGGTGTTGTCGTAATGAGGAATGACGACGACGTCGAGGCCCAGCGGCGCGAGCAGATCGAGTCCGTCGATCCAGTGGGCGGGCTCGCCAACCTTATATATCTCGTAGACGGGTAGGGCGAATCTGCCCAGGACGATCGCGGCCGCGCTGGCGAAGGTGCTGCAGCCGCCGCGAGTGAGCTGCGCTGCGATCAGCTCCGGGACGCGCAATCCGCGCCACTGGCGGAGCGTGTAGGACGGGCTTCCGGGGCCGGCGAAGATGTAGCGCGCGTCGCGGAGCTGGTTGTACAGTCGCTCGACGGAAACCGGGTCCGCGGTGTCCCGGTCGCGGAGCGAGCCGATCTCCAGCGGGTGGCCCACGCTCACCCGGAAGTAGGACCGTGCTCGAGCCGAAATCTCGTCGGCGTTCTCCTGGAATCCGTAGGGGGTGTCGAGCATCAGGGCGAGGCCCGGTGGGGAATCGACGCGGCGCATCAGGTCGGCATGAACAGCCGCCAACGGCGGCGCGGTCTCACCCGAGCCCATCAGACACAGCAGGCGCGTGCTCGACGACATCTGATGAAGAGCCTAGCCGAGCCTGGTCTAGTGGGAGCTGGACCGAGTGCCGGCCACGGCCCGGCGGCGCGCTCGGTAGGCTCGACCCTTGGCGTCGTTTCCGCAGTCCGCCATTTCGCACCACCGCCCCGAACGGTTTTTCGACGCGTCGTAAAAAGCCCACTGGCAGGAATCGTTGCCGCAGCTCTTGAGCCGTGACCAGCGGCCCGTCAGCATCGCCACGAAAACAGCCGCGATAATGCGTGCCAGCCCGGCGTCAGCGCCCGTGGCGGAGGGGTCGAGGCGGGCCGCGCCGCCGTCAGCGAAGGCGACGACCAGTTGAGCCTTAAGCGCCAGTTGGTTCAGCTCTCGTATGGTTCGATCGTCGATGGTCGAGTCGCTGTTGGCCCGCGTGGCTCGTCGGAGCGCCTCGCGGAGTTTGATCGCCTGGCTTCGGTCCTTATCGCCCACAGACGCGGTTCTCGAGATCAGACGATGGTCGAGGAACCAGGCGCGGAGGGATTGGGGGGTGGCGAGCACGTCGGACCCGGTTTCCTGGTCGGCCGTATTGATGAAGGCCTGCACCAGATCGAGCGGCGCCGGGGCCGGCGGCCGTTTGTCGCTGAGCTCAGCCATCGCGTTCATGGTAGCACACCACCAAAGCGATTTGACAGGTTACGCGCACCGGTGTAACCTATAAGCAGGTTATGGCTAGTTTATCGAAATGGTTCGGAGCTCCGGCGTCTGAGTCCGCCAGCGACGCGCGCCTGGCGCAGTGGCGTGTCAACTATGACGAGGCCCGGGTGATCGCTCGCTACTTTCAGTGGATCGCCGAACGCAAGAGCATCCCCCGGCGATCCCAACCGCCACGGCGAGAGCAGGAGAGATGACACCCGAACGATCGCAAAGGGTGGACGGCACGATCGTCCTTCCCGAGCCGTTGCGGGTAGAACTGGCGCAGCTCGCGCAGAAGGCGAACACCTCTGAGGGCGCGCTGATCCAGCGGGCCGTCGAGGCCCTGCTCCAGGCGCAGCCTGGCCGGGGAATCCCGCGCTACGCGCGCCGCCTCGGCCCACTCGCCAACCGCTGACGGGCCCTCGGTGGCCTGACGCTCGGCCAGCAGCCGGAAGTTACGCGTGATAAGTAAACCGACCGTCGGTATGCTAAACTGCGGCCCGTGACTCGAACCCTCAATCCGACGCTCCACACCGTCCGCCGCGACGCGTTCCTGGATGCGGCCCAGCGCCTCGTCGAGACCAAGGGCTATGAGGCGATGAGTGTCCAGGACGTCCTGGATGCGCTCGACGTCTCTAAGGGAGCCTTCTACCACTACTTTGTGTCGAAGCAGGCGGTGTTGGAGGCTGTCGTGGAACGCTTCGCCGACGGCGGGATGGCGGCCATCAAACCCATCATCGACGATCCAGCGCTGCCGGCTCTCAAGAAACTCGAGCGGGTGTTCGCCGGCATCGCCGGCTGGAAGGCGGAGCGGAAGGAGCTGGTGCTCGGGATCATCGAGGTCTGGAACTCGGACAGCAATGCGATCGTCCGGGAGAAGGTTCGGCGAATGACTGTGCGGCTGATGGTGCCGCTCCTGGCCGCCGTCGTCCGGCAGGGTGTCGACGAGGGCGTCTTCCGGGTGGCCTCGCCCGACGAGACGGCTGCCGTCCTGGTCTCGCTGATGCTGGGCTTCCAGGAGCAGGCCACGCATCTCTTCATCGCCCGCCAGGCCGGCACCACTCCCTTCGAAGTCGTCGAGCGAACGATCGCGGGATTCACCCAGGCGTTCGAGCGAATCCTGGGGATCCCAACCGGCTCACTGACGCTCCAGGATCAGGCGACGTTGCATTTCTGGTTCGGGTAGGGGCAACCAATGGCCGCAATGATCGAGACCGAACGACTCACCAAGAGCTACGGCGGCAAGCGCGGCATCGCGGACGTGTCCTTCACGGTCGAGGAAGGCGAAGTGTTCGGCTTCCTGGGTCCCAACGGTGCGGGCAAGACCACGACCATCCGGCTGTTGATGGCCCTATTGCGCGCCGACAACGGCAACGCACGGATCGCGGGGCTCGACTGCTGGCGGCAATCCCTGGAGGTCAAGCGCCTTGTCGGTTACGTGCCCGGCGAGCCCGCCCTCGACCCCAATCTGAGCGGCGGCCAGATCCTGGAATACTTCGCGCACCTGCGCGGCGGCGTCGATCACGCCTACCTCAAGCAGTTGGTCGACCGCTTCGAACTCGACACCAGCCGAAAGTTCCGCCAGTACTCGACGGGTAACAAGCGCAAGGTGGTCTTGATCCAGGCCTTCATGCACCGGCCGAAGGTGCTCATCCTGGATGAGCCGACGAGCGGCCTCGATCCACTCAACCAGCAGGAATTCGACCTGATGGTGAAGGAGGCGCGCGATCAAGGGCGCACCGTCTTCCTGTCGTCACACATCCTGAGCGAGGTCGAAAAGACCTGTAGCTCGGTGGGCATCATCCGCGATGGGCGTCTGGTCCGTATTGGGGATGTCGCCGAGGTGAAGGCGATCAAGCGGTATGAGGTGGTCATCACCTTCGCGGCTGCGGTTCCTGTCGAGGCGTTCCGGCGGCTCGACGGCGTGGTCGAGGCGGAACTCTTGACCCACGGGCATGGGGTGCGCCTGGCCATGCAGGGCCCGGCGGATGCGGTGATCAAGGCGGCGGCGAACTACCCGGTGGTTGCCCTCACCAGTTATGAGCCGAGCCTGGAAGACATCTTCCTGCGCTATTACGAGGACAGCCCGCCTGCCAGGGAAGCCCACGATGTGGCTTAGCAGCGTCTTCCTCAAGACCCTCCGCGACTACCGGATTCCGATCGTTGGCTGGGGCATCGGCATGGGGCTGGTGGTGGTCTCGCCAATGGCGAGTGTGGCTACGCTGCTCACGACGCCCCAAGCGCGAGAACAATTGGTCAGCCTGGCCGCGACCTTCGCCTGGAATGCGGATGTGGTCGCGGTCGACACGATCGGTGGTTACGCGACCTTCAAGATCGGCGTGTTCATCTTCCTGACCGCGGTATGGCCCCTGCTGGCCGCGAGCCGCATGCTTCGGGGCGAGGAGGATCGCGGCTCGCTCGACCTGCTGCTCTCGCTTCCGCGTTCCCGGCTGGCGGTGGCGCTCGAAAAGCTGGCGGCCCTATGGACGGCGTTGCTCGCAATGGGGCTCCTGATCGGACTGCTGGTGTTCGCCGGCGGCAGACAGTTCGGCGGCGACTTCGGCTTCGCCGACGCCCTCCTCTTCGGCGTCAACCTCGCGCTCGTCTGCGCGGTGATTGGCGGCGTCGCCCTCCTGATCTCGCAGTTCACCCAGGAGCGCGGCCCGGCAGCGGGCTGGACGGCAGGTCTCCTCCTGATCTTCATCGTGCTGGACATGGTTCGCCGCGTCATTCCCAGCGGCGGATGGCTCTCGCGTTTGTCGCCCATCTATTACTACAACCTCAGCAAGCCGCTGGTGCCGAGCTATGGCGCCAGTGTGGGCGCGATGCTCTTTCTTCTCGCCCTGGCGGTGGTCCTCAGCGGCGCGGCGGTCTGGCTCTTCGCCCGCCGCGACGTGGGAGGGACCGTCCCGCTGCCCCGCTGGCTCCGGCTGCCCGAGCGTCCAGCGACCCGAGCGCTCCCGGTCGGCGACTGGTCGCTGCGCTCGGTCTACGCGCGCAGCCTTGGGACGATCGCGCTGCCCACCCTCTGGTGGACGCTGGGGATCGCCGGCTTCGCCGCCTGGATCGTCGTCGCCGTCCAGCAGATGGAGACGAGATTACCGGCCCTCTTGTCCGGCTCGCCCACGGTGAGCCACCTGATCAAGAACATCGGCGGCGGCGACGCGAGTCTCAACGCCGGGTTCTTGAGCGCGATATTCGTACTGCTGCCGCTGTTCCTGATGGCCTTCGCGGTCACGCAGGTCAATGGCTGGTCCGCCGATGAGCAGGATGGTCGCCTCGACCTGGTGCTTGCGGCGCCGCAGCCGCGCCTCACCGTGCTGCTGGGGCGCTTCGCCGCAATCGCCTCCGCCACCGTCGTCGTCGGTCTGGTGACGCTGCTCGCGTCAGCCGGCGCGGCCGCGGCCACCGGTCTCACGCTCGATGCCGGCAACCTGGCGGCGGCGACTCTTGGCATGATTCCACTCGGGCTGCTGACAGCCGCCATCGGTTACCTGGCGTCGGGCTGGCTCCGCACGGCGGCCGACACCGGGCTGCTGAGCTTCCTGCTGTTGATCTGGTTCTTCATCAGCTTCATCGGACCGGAGCTCGCGTGGCCGGAGGCGACCCTCCGCCTCTCGCCCTTCTACTATTACGGGACGCCCTTGCTGAACGGGCTGCAGCTGACGTCCATGCTGGGAATCATCGCGGTCGCGGCCGTGGCGTTGAGTCTTGGCGCGTTGCGGTTTGTCCGTAAAGACATCGGCGTGTAGACTCGGGCCAAACGGGGAGGACCGGCATGACCGCAGCGGCACATTCGCCGACGATGCGCAGCGGCAAGATCTGCTACATCGAGATTCCAGCAACGGACATCCGCCGGTCGGCCGAGTTCTACCAGCGGGCCTTTGGCTGGCAGATCCGGCAGCGCGGCGACGGTTCGACCGCTTTCGACGACACTGTTAACGAGGTCAGCGGTACCTGGGTCCTCGGGCGGCCTCCGGCGAGCGAGGCTGGGTTGATGCTGTACATCATGGTCGGGAGCGCGGCCGCGGCAGCTGAGGCAGTGATGTCGGCCGGCGGTGAAATCGTGGACCAAAGCGACCCCGGTGCGCGCGAGGTGGTGGCAACCTTTCGTGACCCGGCCGGAAACCTGATCGGCATGTACCAGCAGCCCGGTCTGGCGGAAAAGGAGGCACATGAGTCCTCCGTCGCAAACGCTGGGCAGAAAATTTAGGAGGGAAGCGACTCATGGATTGGAAACTCGAACTTGTCGCGGTGCCCGTCTCGGACGTTGATCGGGCGAAGGCCTTCTACACGCAGCAGGTCGGCCTTCATGCCGATCACGATCAGCAGGTGAATGCGGATTTGCGGTTTGTGCAGCTGACACCGCCGGGTTCCGCATGCTCCATTTGTATCGGCACCGGATTGACGAAAATGAAACCCGGATCGCTCGAGGGGCTGCAGATGGTGGTGCCGGACATCGAGAAGGCGCACCAAGAGCTCGCCGGCCGCGGCGTTGACGTGAGCCATATCGAGGACCTGGCGTGGGGTAGATTTGTGTACTTCAGTGACCCCGATGGCAACAAATCGGCACTGCAGCAGGTACCGAAGCGAGGTTAAGAAGGAGGTCGCTATGGCAGACGCACGTACCGCGGAGAAGAAGGCAGCGGTTCACAAGAAGCAGCTCGACGCTCCGGACGAAACGCGACCGTTCGGCAGGGGCAAGCTCGAGATCGTCAACATTGACGGCGTGACCATCGTCCGCACGCATCATGAGCCTGGCTGGAAATGGTCCGAGGACGTCAAGCCGATTGCGAAGACGGATCGCTGCGAGGCTCAACACGTGGGGTACGTGGTCCAGGGACGGTTGAAAATCGTCGGCCGCGATGGCTCGGAGGGAGAGATCAATGCCGGCGATGCCTTCGTTATCCCGCCCGGACACGACGCCTGGACGGTCGGCAACGAGACCGTCATCCTGCTCGACTTCAAGGGTTCGCCCCCGGGCGCGAAGCCGAACTAAGCTGACACCGTCACGTTGGCCACGCAATCCCTGACCGTCGAGGGCGTCGGGGCCATTGAACTCGGTCACGTCTGGGTGATCACGCCGACCCACCCCGGCTTTGGCGGCACTTCTCGGCCCGATGCTCTGGACACGATTGGTGGGCTCGCCAGGCTATACGTGGAGTTACTCAACCAGCTCGATCTGACCGACGTCGCCGTCATTGGAAACTCGGTCGGTGGCTGGATCGGCGCCGAAATGGCGCTGCTTGGGTCGCCGCGCATCAGCAGGATCATCCTGGTCGACGCCGTCGGCATCGAGGTGCCGGGTCACCCCGTCGCGGACTTCTTTGCCCTCACCATGGACCAGGTCGCCGAGTTCAGCTACCACACTCCGGATTCGTACCGAATCGACGTTTCCAAGATGTCCCCTCCTCAACGGGCGGCCATGGCCGGCAACCGAGCCGCGCTCGCCGTCTACGGCGGAACGCCGTCTATGGTCGATCCCACGTTGCGCGAGCGCCTCAAGGCCATTAGCATCCCGACCCTGGTGTTGTGGGGAGAAAGCGATCGGATCGCTGACCCGGATTACGGCCGCGCCTATGCTGACGCTATTCCAACCGCGCGATTCCAGCTACTGGCCGAAACCGGCCACGTTCCGCAGATCGAAACCCCAGCGCTACTTCTCTCGGCTATGCGAGACTTCGCCGACTCTCGGTAACCCGCAGCGCAATTGAGGTGGGGTTGATCGAAAGGAGTAGCCCGTGGCGACACTAATCGAACAATCGAATTGGATCCCTGCCAGCAGGGGGTCGTTTCTGCGCGATTGTTAGCATCCACGCGTGCCTTTGGACGCTTCGTCCAGTGACGGCCAGGGCCTCAGCGCCGCCACAGCGGTAGTAGTCGGCCACCTCGTGGTCACGGGGCCCGTGCTTGCCATCATCGCCATAGTCGGATTAGGCGGCTATGTTTGGTTTGCGCTGCCTGGACTGCTGATAGGAGGTCTGGTCGGTTGCGGCGTGGCCTGGATATGGTGGTCGTGGACAGTGCCGAAGTGGAGGCGGTGGGCGCTAAGTCGCGGTGCCTCGCCCGACCGCGTGCAGCGGCTGGCTGCGGCGACGGGTCTTACATGGCCAAGAGGATGGCTTCGAGCGGACTGAATTCGGGCCAAGGAACAAACCCGAATAGTTAGAGCTGGCGTTGCCGGACTTCGGTCTGAGATATGTGCGATTCGGAAGGTAGCCCGTAGCGGAGACTAATCGAGCAATCGAGTTGCTCATGGCAACCCTTTCAGGGCATCCGGCCGCTTTATCCGCTGTGAGACGCTTAGCGCTTCAGGATTCCGACTCCACCATCACGACCGCACCGCGAACATTGACGCTGCCCAACTCGTGGCCCATCGGGCCCGAACGTCCCCCAGCGCCTGAATTCGTAATGATGGCCGATGATCTTGCACAGCCACCCTGAAACTTGAACGCCCACGATGCCAAACGGAGGCCAGCGCCGTAGGTGTCGATTCATGCGGTTCACTGCAGTCTAGGGCCAGCGCTTCGTCGAGGAATGAGCGGCAGACAGGGCGAGTCAGTTTATGGTGGTAGCCCGTAGCGGATTCGAACCGCTGATTTCTGCCTTGAGAGGGCAGCGTCCTGGACCAGCTAGACGAACGGGCCTTGCGGCAGGAAAGCGAACCCTATTATAGGTAGGCGCAAATTCAGTAACCGGAGGATTCGATCGTGATCTACGATCCGACCGGCGTCAATTTCGTGATGAATACGCTGCAGGCGGCAAGTTATCTGGGCGTACCCGCCGACGTGATTGAGGACCTGGTCAGCAAGCGGCTGATTCCGTACACGAAGGTCGGCGATCGAGTCATCTTTTCGAAAGCGGCGCTGGATTACTGGGTGTACGCGAAGTCGATGGAGAATCTCCGCGACGATCTGCCTAACCTGGGATTCCAGGGCCGCAAGGCCGGCTGATCGTGCGTCTCGCTCGCCTCCTGCGAGCGGCAGCGCTGTTCCTGACATTGGCTGCCGTGGCCCAAGAGCTGAGTAAGCCGGAGACTGAGCGGCGCTGGCATGGTCGCGTCGCGGGCGTTCCCTACGATTTTCGCTTTCCCACCCCGAAGCGATTCCGGGATGCCTACTGGAACCCGGACGACCAGCGAATCTTCACCGATCGAGTGGTCGGCATCGGGTGGGCAATTAACTTCGCCCAGTTGCTGCCGCGGCTTCAGGAGGGCTACCGCCGCCTCGCCGAGCGCAGCTGAGGACGGGTCGCGTGACGGTCCGGTAACGTCCGCCTTGATCGAGTGACAGCCTTTCTGCCACGCACCGTTCTATTAGCGTGCCCGCGGCCAGCCATCGCTCCTGCCCTGCCGTCGGCGGCCGCCCTGCGGCAGGTGGCGGCGCGCGATGAGCGGTCTTCAGAACTTCCTGGCACCCTTTAGCCACCTGCTCTTCGCCAACCGCAATATCGTCATCGTCCTGCTGTGCGCAGGCCTTTTCTGGGTTGCGCTCGACGCGCTGATTCATCGTTGGCGCGCGGCGCGGCTCGAAACTGACCTCTCGACCGCACGGTCGGGGGCATCGACCACCACCGGCCGCCGCTATGTGACCGGCCCAGCGGTTGAGGAGACCCCCGCCGAAAGCGGTGCCCTGCCGCCCGTCAAAGGTGGCCGGACCTACGCTCGCAACCTCGGCTCGGCCCTCCACAAGGCGGGCATGTCAGGCCCCCAGATCTACTCGCCGCCGACGCCGGCGGGCTGGGCACCCAATGCAAATCCGATGCAGCCAGGCCCGCAGCAGCCTGGAATGGCACCGCCATATGCCACGCCCAACGTTCCATGGACCACCCCCGGGCAGCAGCAGCCGCCGGCGCCCTGGGCGTACCCGGCCGGAGCCGGACGCGGAATCCCAGGTCAACCGCCGACCCCGGCACCCTACTACCAGCCGTCACCACCCCAGCTGCAGCCGCCGAGCGCGATGCCGCAGCCGACAATGCCACAGCCGCAGGCGCCCGGCCTCTATGGGCCGCCGCAGGCACCATTTGCGCAGCCAACCTTCCCGGCTCCGACCAGCGGACCAGCGGCCCCCTCATTTGCTCCACCCGGTGCTCCTGGGATCCCAGCCGGCGCGCCACCCTTCCAGGCGCCGGCGCCACAACCGTCCGGCGGCGAGCCATCGGGCCCGGATGGTGGGCGACGGGGCAAGCCGAAGCGGCGGCGCTTCAACTTCAACGTACTCGAGAACCTCGAGAAAATGGTCCAGGCCAGGCCCGCGGAGGCGCCTCCGTCGACCGGCTGGACCCCGCCGGTGACGCCGCCCCCCGCCGCCGCTGCGCCGCCAGCCGCACATCCAGCCGCACCCGCATTCGAGCCGGCCGGCATGCCCAAGCCGGTTGAGGCCGAGTCCCTGCCCCTGCAATTTGCGCCGACGCCGGAGGCCGCTGAGGCGGAACCCGCGGTGGTCGCCGAGGAACCGGCCGAGGGCCCTACACCCGAAGCGGATCAGAACGCGGCGGCGTCGCAATCCGAGACCGCCGAGCCCGAAGCGAAAGTCGAGCCCGAGCGCGAGCCGGAACCGAAGGCGGAACCCCGCAGGTCCATGCGCTCCATGCTCTTCGGCGAAGAACCCAGCCCCTCGCCCGCTACCCAACCGCACGAGCCCGAACCGGCAGGCGTGGGGCCCGAGTCCGAACCCGAGTCAACAGCCTCGTCGTGGCCGGCCTATCCCTGGGCGCGCGACCAGGGATCGACCTCCACCGAATCAGGATCGACGTCGGCCGGCGACGACGCCGCCGTCGAGCCGGCGCCCGAACCCGTCAATGAGCCCGCCAGCACGATGTCATTCGACCCCTGGAAGGCGACCTCGGACCTCGAGGAGCCAGTCGGCGATGCGGTTGCAGCCGAACCGGATGAAGCGTCCGCCCAGAATCCGCAGCCTCCCGTCGAGGACGATGCGGGTGGCTCCGGCGCCGGCACGATTGTGATCATCGAGGACGACCAGACGGCGGCCAGCTACTACGCCACGTTGTTCCGGGGCAATGGCTACAAGGTCGACGTGGCCAACGACGGCGTCTCCGGCGTCGACCTCTGCGCCCGCGTCCAGCCGCAGGTGATCCTCCTCGACGTGATGATGCCGCGCCAGAACGGCATCCTGGTGCTGCAAACGTTGCGTGCCTCCGACGAGACGAAGAACACGCCGGTGGTGGTGATGTCGAACTTCAGCGAGCCCACGCTGATCAAGCGCGCGCTCCAGCTTGGCGCGCTCGAGTACGTCATCAAGACCCAGGTCGAAGGTCCGGCCCTGCTCAATGCGCTGCCCCGCTGGATGAACCGCGAGAAGGCCTTCGCCGCGGCCTGATCGACGGCCCGGCGCGAATCTAGCGTTTCACCCGCAGCGTGGCGATCTCCCACGGTCGCATCGAGAGCCTGACGATGCCATCGCTCGAGGAACCGTCCTGACGGGTGTCCCCGGCGAGGGTGACCCAGGCCGTCTCACGTGGCACCGGCGCGATACGCACCAGCCCGGCGGTGGGCGCGTCCGACGCGTTTAGCACTCGGAGGTGGTAGCCAGCCGGGCTCGGAATACAAGCGGTCATCTGGATGCAGCTCGGCTCCAGCTCGATCATCGGCGGAGGAGTGTTGCGGGCCGGCCCGCGCCCGGGAACCAGAGGCAGTAGGGCAGACTCGGCCGCCCGCCAGACGCTCGCCTGGGCCCAGTCGCCCGCGTGAAAGAAGAGGCTGTAGCGAAAGCGATGCACGCCCGGCATCTGGGCCCCCGGCGTCTGCAGGCCCGGTCCGGCGTGCCCCGTTCGGGTGCTGAGATCGTCGCGCGAGAGCCAGCCGACCGATCGCAGCAGGGTGAGCGCCAA
>VBJI01000239.1 GCA_005880875.1 Chloroflexota bacterium | reverse complement strand
AGGATTGCGGAAGGCTTCGAGCTTTCAGCCGGTAGGCGGTTTACTTAATGGCGACGAAGAACCGCTCCAGGGCGGCGCCAGTCTCACTGCTCGCGGTAAGCATCAAGGCTTGCAGCGGAGCCAGGTAGGCGACGGCCTTCGTGTCCACCGCGGAGCTGGTCGGCAGCTTTTGGATGACGCTGACCACCCGAGCCAGGTTGACGTACATGATGCCCGCCGGCCGCGGCAACGAGGCGGCGCTGGCGGCCTGGTAGGTCGGATCTGTCGTGATGGTCGAGCCACTGAGGTGGGCGTCGATCACGGCCCTGACCTCGGCCGGGCTCGAGGCGAGCACTCCCATACGGTCGAGCGCCGCGTACGACGGGGCAAAGCCCGGCAACGATGGCGTGTGCCACGTGGTGATCGTGGTGCCCCGGTAGGTACTGGTTTGGAGTGTGTCAATCGAGTGCGGATCGAAGCCCGGTGAGAGGATGCCGCCCTGGCTGCTGCCAACCCCGAGTGCCGATGCCATGCCGACCACCTTTCCGAGGAAGGCATTCATCGCTGCTGTGTCATTCGTGCCCAGCAGAATGGCCCCCGAGGGGATGGTGTTATTGCCCAGCTCGATCTCGAGGCCGAGCTCGCCGGTCAGGTGCGGAAGGATCCCGGTCGGGCCGGTCAGGCCGACGGCGTCGGTGCCGGCCTTCAGGCTCGGATCGGTGCCGTATTGGTCCAGGAGCGACTTGATGCTTTTGTCAACGTTGGCAATCGCCAGGAATCCATCGCTGGTCTTCGGGACCCACCGAAGGACGGTGTCCGGGTGGCCCGTGGCGGTGAACGCCTGACGGGTCGCCGGCGAGAGTTTGCTGGCGTCCAGCTTGACGGCGAGGTCGAACGCGATCCCGTTGCCGGTGGCCGACAGGGCGCCGCCGATCCCCTGAAGGGCGTTGAGGTCGTCGACCGTCTTGAGCGCCGGCAGACCCAGGGTGGACGGCTTGGCCATCTGTTGCTTGACACCGGCGACCAGCGATTTACCCGCGAGATAGCCCATCCCGACCCGATCCGACGGCAGCAGGGTCATGGTGGCCTTGAAGTCGGACGAATCCACCAGCCGCGCACCGCGGCCCTGATCGCTATCGATGATCTCGTGGATCACCGTCGCCGAGCTCGCCACCACGACGACATGATCGACGTAGCTGTAGGCCACCGGCTTTTCAGAGGTCGCGGTCGGTGTGCCCGACGCGATGGTGATTCCGTTGTAGGTTTCGTCGCGCCAGCGGTACTTCTTGCCGACCGTGCCGGACCGTAGCAGGTCTGCACGTCGCTTGTGAATGACAGGCCGGTGTCCTTGAAGGCCTCGTCGAGCTTCTTCGAGATGGCGCCGTCCGTCGTCGTGTCGGGGAAACTGTGCACCGCCCGCAACAGATTGACCTTCTGGGCGAGCGATGGATTGAGGTTGGCAATGACCAGGACGTCGTGCGTTGCCGGGACCATCTTCTCGATGGTGGAGTTCGGTTGCGACAGCAGCAGGACGGCCGCGACTGCCACGCCGCCCACCACCACGGCGCCGGCCGCCGAAATTACGGCGATCCGGTAGCGAGAAAACCAGGAGGGGCGTGGTGCCGGTGAGAGGCCTGAACCGGCAGGCGCCGGATCCGGAGAGCCTCCGGACGTCGCGTCCGGCTGCGGCGAGGCCCCAGGCGTTGGATCTGGTTGCGGTGGCGTCAGCTCGTCTTCGTGGTTCATCGCCGGGATGCCTCAGCAGCATCAACTCGGGCGATCCGAGCAACTTGTTAGCTGCGCGTCGTCGTTGCGGGGGCGTTGCCGAAATGGAACCGGGTAAGGGCCTCCATCTCGTCGGGGGAGAAGCCGGTGGTCCGGCTGGCCGCGTACTGCCGCTCCACCTCGCGGTGGATGGCCACCACCCGAGGGTCGTCCTTGCGGACCTGCTGCGCTCCCCGCCACCCCATCCTGGTGTTGATCCAGTAGGCGATTCCGGCCAGGCCGGACCGGTCGTTGACGGTGATCCCCAGAGGGCGGTCGAGGATGCGAGTCGTGTCGAAGATGTTGTAGATCTCCTCGTTTTTGAGCAGACCGTCAGCGTGGACTCCCGCGCTGGTCACGTTGAAGCCGGCGCCGGCGAAGGGATAGTTCGCCGCGAGCGGGGTGCGCAGGACATCGCGGAAATACTCCGCGGCGCGGGTGATCGCGGTGGTATCGAGCCCCGTACCGTCGCCGGTCAACCCGATGTAGTCGATGACGAGCGCTTCCAACGGTGGGTTGCCGGTTCGCTCGCCAAAGCCGAAGAGCGATCCATTCGCCGCGGCACAGCCATACAGCCAGGCGGCCACGGTGTTGACCTCAGCCCGGTGGAAATCGTTGTGGCCGTGCCACTCGAGCTGCTCGGCCGGGACTCCCAGGGTTTGCGTAAAGAACCGGACGAGGCGCGGGACGCCGCGCGGCAACGACGCCTCCGGCCAGGGAAGGCCGAAGCCCATGGTGTCGCAGAGGCGGAACTTCACCGGGACGCCCGCGGTGCGGCCGAGCTCCAGCAGCGACGTCACCAACGGCGCCACGAAACCGTCCAGGTCCGCCCGGGTCAGGTCTTCCAGATGGCAGCGAGGCCGCAACCCGGCATCGATCACCGCGTGCACCACCCTGGCGTAGTCGTCGGCGGCCTGCCGGCGGGTGCGCTTCATCTTCAGGTAGACGTGGTAATCGGAGGCCGAGACCAGGATGCCGGTCTCCTTCACCCCGGTGGCCTGGACGGCCGGAAGGTCGTCCAGCGACGCCCGCATCCAGGTGGTGACTTCGGGGCCCTGGCGCTGCTGGCAGGCCGAGATGGCCTCTCGA
>VBJI01000148.1 GCA_005880875.1 Chloroflexota bacterium | reverse complement strand
TCGCGGCCGAACTGGAAGACTTCAGTCTGGCCGCGGCAACGCAGGGCAGCGACGCGCTCGGCGAAGCCGTGGTGACCCTCAGCCAGGGATCCCACGTCGTGGTCGGCCGGGCGGTTGCCCTCGATGTCATCGAGGCGGCAGCGAATGCCTATGTGAATGCGCTCAACTGGCTGGCGCGGCCTGAAGGAACCCCCTCCTCGACCTTCCCCCCACGGGGGAGGGAGACCGTTCCGCAATAAGCCGTCCGTTTCGGTTCGCGCTCAGCACCCATCAGCCGCGGCCAAAGGCCGACTGGATGGCATTCGCGCGGCGGGTCGAGGACACGGGCTATGGAACCCTGAAGGTTTCCGATCATTTCGGCGCCCGCCCCGCCATCGCCCCGGCCCTCGTACTGGCTGCGGAGGCGACGTCCCGGCTGCGCGTCGGCAGCTTTGTCTACGACAACGACTTCCGGCACCCGGCTTTGCTCGCGCAGGAAGTCGCCACCATCGACCTCCTCACCGATGGCCGCTTCGACTTTGGTATCGGCGCGGGATGGCTGAAAAGTGAATACGACGCCGCCGGTCTTCGCTTCGACGCCGGCGGCACGCGGGTCGACCGGCTGGCCGAGGCCGTGCCGTTGATCAAGCAGCTGCTCACCGGCGAGCCGCTGACGTTTAGCGGGCGGCATTACCAGGTGAAGAAGCTGACCGCGGGGTTCAAGACCGTACAGCAGCCGCACCCACGGCTGACCATCGGTGGCGGTGGGCGTCGACTGCTTACGCTCGCGGCCAAGGAAGCGGACGAGGTCAGCATCATGCCGCGTTCACGCGCCGACGGGAGCGGGCTGGATCTTACGGACGCGACCGAAGAGGCCTTTGCCACCAAGCTCAGCTGGATCAAATCGGCTGCCGCCGATCGCTTCCCCGGGCTCGAGCTGAACACGCTGGTGCAAGCCGTCATCATCAGCGACGACCGGGACAGCGCCGCACGTACGCTGGCGGCCCAATGGAAGCAGCCGGGGGAGGACCTGGCCGCGGACCAACTTCTGGTATCGCCGCTGGTGTTGATCGGCAGCGTCGACGAAATCGCGACCACCGTTCAGCGACGCCGTGACCAGCTCGGGATCTCATCGATCACCGTGTTCGAACGGGATCTCGACAGCTTCGCGAAGGTTATCGACCGGATCGCGCGCTGACGATCAGCGCCGGCTGAGCGCGAGCTCGAAGGCCGGCGGCGCGGCCTCACGGACGCCCTCGCCTAGTGTTTGAAGGTGCGCCCTACCAGCGGTTGAAGGACGGGTTCAAGCAAATTGAAGAGGAAGCTGAAGATCAGCAGAAAGATCAGGTAGACGAAGAACACGCCCGCCACGACGATGCCGATCAGCAGTCCCTTGGAAAACCGCTCCATGTCGAGCCGGATCACCTTGATCAGCAGCGCACTCATGAGCAGGCCGAAGGCCGCCCCGATCGGGTTGGGAAAACCGAGGAACGCGCCAATCGGCACCGGCAGGTAGCAGGCGAACTCCGGAAGGCTCCGAGGAACCAGTGAAGCCCGCGCCGCTGGTGCGGCCGCTGCGACCGCCGTCGGCGCGCCACCCAACCAGCCCTTGCACTTGCCGCACGTCTGGTTCTCGGGCGCGTTGTAGCGATACCCGCACTGCGGGCAGGCTTTCAGCATCGTTGCCTCAGGCGGCGCCCCTCAGCCGGAGCACTTCCTGCTCCAGTTCTGAGATCCGGTTATCCCGCTGGATGATCATTCGCTTGTGCTCCGTGAGCACTTTCTTGGTGAAGCGACTGGTCATGAACCAGCGCACCCGGTCGACCAGGCTGATAACGAGCACCATGAGCGCGCCCAGGGCCGCCGAGGCGAGCATCACGCCCCAGGTCGGAATCTCGCGGAAGCTCGCGCCCAGCACGTTGATGGTCGCCGTCTGTTGATTCCCCACCGAAAAGAGCGCGAGCACAATGCCCAGCAGGAGCGCGACGAGCCACCCGACGATCGCCAAGCGGTAGTTCACCCCCAGTTACGGTCACCCAGTTCGGGGACCGGTGGCGACATCTCGCCGGCTCGTATAACCGGGCAAAGAGGATCGAACTTGCGGGCCGATAGACTTCGAATTCATGGCGGTTGTTACCCGTTCCGTCTGGAGCACGCCCGCCGAGCCGGAGCAGTTGCAACCCTTTCGCATCCGGGGCGGAACTCGGGGCTGCTTGTTGATTCACGGCTTCGCCGGCACGCCTCCGGAGATGCGTGGCGTCGGCGAATTCTTGGCGGCCCGAGGGTACGATGTCATCGGACCGTTACTCGCGGGTCACGGGCTGACCCCGCAGGCCATGGCCCTGACGCGCTGGCCAGATTGGGTCCGATCCGCCGAAGGAGCCCTCGCCAGCCTGCGTCGCGATTGCCGCGACGTCTTCGTCGCCGGTCAGTCGCTGGGAGGGACCCTGGCGCTGCATCTGGCCGCCACCCATCCCGACGTCAAGGGCGTGATCACCCTGGGCGCGTTGACCTCTCCGAGCTTTTTTCGAGATTGGCGGATTACGTGGATTCGTGGCATCAAGTACGTGGTGCGTTGGCACGTTCCACCCGACGATTGCGACCTGGGCGACCCGAGCGCCATGCGCCTGCTGCACAGCTATGCCCGGCGGCCGACGGTCTGCATCGAGAGCACGATGCAACTCGGCCGGTTGGTGGAGCGTGAGCTGCCGCAGATCCGGATGCCGGCGCTGATCATGCACGGCCGCCGCGACCGAACGGTCCCGGTGGCGAATGCGCCGTACATCCTGGGGCGGCTCGGCTCGGCCGATAAGCGGATCGTCTGGTTCGATCGCTCCGGCCACGCCATCACGGTCGACCTCGAGCACGACGCCGTCTACCAGACCATGCTCGAGTGGATGGACGCGCATTGAGCGGTAGCTGGCCCGCCCAAGAGCCGCGGCGAGCGCCCCATGGCATGATCGCCAGCGTCAACCCGCTGGCCAGCGCCGCGGCCCTGCGCGTGCTGCAGGCCGGCGGCAACGCGGTCGACGCGGCGGTTGCCGCCGGGGCCGTCCTCACGGTCGTCGAGCCCTGGAGCGGCCAGCTCGGTGGCGACGCGTTCCTGCTGGTCGCGTCCGCTCAGCGAAAAACGGTCACCGCGATCAACGGCAGCGGCGCGGCGCCACTGGCCGCCAGCATCGACCGGTATCGGTCCGCGGGACGGATTCCCGAATCAGGCTGGCTGGCGGCGACGGTCCCCGGCCTGGTCGATGCCTGGCGCGTCGCGCTCGACAACCATGGGACCATGCCACTTGGCGCCCTGCTGGAGGACGCCATCCACTACGCCGACCGCGGATTCCCGCTGACCGCTCGCCAGGCGCGAAACAACGCCGAGATGGCGAGCATCGCTGCTCCATTCAAGGAGACGCGGGCCATCTTCTTCCCGGATGGGCATCCGCCGCCGGTCGGTCACCTTCTGCGGCAGCCCGACCTTGCGCGGACGCTGCGAACGCTTCAGGCGGACGGGCCGCTGGCCTTTTACCGGGGTCAGATCGCGCAGGCGATCGTCGCCGCCTCGAACCGAGGTGGCGGCCTTTTCTCCAGTCGGGATTTCGCCGACCACCGCACGGAGGTCCTCGAACCGATCCAGACCACCTACCGGGGATGGACGGTGCTGGAGCAGCCCCCCGTCTCCCAGGGCCTGATTCTCCTGATCGCGCTGAACATCCTGGAGGCGACCGGCCTCCCCTCGGATCCCGCGGATCGGATCCACCTCCAGGTGGAGGCGCACAAGCTGGCGCTTCGCGAGCGGCTCAGCCAGGTCGGTGATCCCCGGGCCAGTCCAGTTGACCTCGGCCAGCTGCTTTCCCGGCCGCGCGCCAGGGCACTCGAGGGGCGAATCGATCGGCGGCGAGCCGCCCCCTTGCAGCCCGAGCCCGCCGGTCACCCTGACACGACCTATCTGTGCGTGGTCGACGAGGCGCGCAACGTCGTTTCCTACATCCACAGCCTGTATGCGGGAAACGGGGTGGTGGCCGGCGATACCGGGATTCTGTTGAACAACCGGATGGGATGCTTCAGCCTGGAGGACGACAGTCCGAACCGGCTCGCGCCAGGCAAGCGGCCGATTCATACGCTCAACTCGTGGATGCTGCTCCGGGACGACCGCCCCCACACGGTCGGGGGTACCCCGGGCTCGTTCTGGCAGGTGCAGACCAATCTCCAGCTCATCAATAACCTCGTCGATGCCCAGATGCCGCTGCAGGCCGCGGTCGATGCGCCGCGCTGGCGGATGGGTGCGCAGACCTCCTGGAGCGACGCCAGCCTGCAGCTGGAAGGGCGCTTTTCGGAGGCGACCGCCGACTCGCTCCGCCACCTCGGGCACGAGGTGGGGCTGATCGGGGACTGGGAAGCAGGCGGGTCGGCGCAGCTGATTCAGCTCGACGACGCCACCCTGGTCGGTGCCGGCGACCCGCGGCCGGGAACGAGCAGCGTGATCGGCTACTGATCTCGGCGACGCTTCGCCGAGACGCTTGTCTTTGCGGGAAGCCGATGCTATAACTCGCAGGTAACAGCAGCGGTCCTCATCCGCTTAACACACCACGCGCGATCGAGAGTCGCGTACCCGAAGGGAGGAGAAATGCCGGCAAAGAAGAAGTCATCGAAGAAGGCGACAGCCAAGCGATCGACCGCGAAGCGGGCTGGCGGCAAGAAGTCGACTGCCAGGCGCACCACCGCCAAGCGCAGCACGGCGAAGCGGGCCCCGGCGAAGAAGACGGCGACCCGGCGGACGACCGCGAAGCGCGCCAGCAGCAAGCGGACCACCGCGGCGAAGGCAGCCCCGCGGAAAGCCGCCGCCCGGCCCGCCGCCCGCGCGGCACAGCCGGTGGCTGCCAAGCCCTCGACCTCGTTCAGCAGCGGCCGCCCGGTCGCCCGTCCACCCGAAGCGCCGCCCCCAAGCATGCCGTCCTATGGTGGCTTTGGTAGCGAGTCTGGCATGGGCAGCGAGTCCGAGTCCGGTTCCCTGGGCGGCGGCAGCTCTGAGCGGATCAAGATCGGCGAACGTCCACCCGAGCAGACCTGGCCGGGAGGCGGCAACCGCTCGTAACCGATCAGCAAACCCAGAGCCCTTGCCGCCTGGCAGGGGCTCTTTTGTTTCGGCCAGGGTTACAACTACGTCCGCTTGCGCAGTCCGAATAGTCCACTTCGCCGCGTCTGTGGCAGGATGGCCGACGTTTTCTCAGATAGAGAAACTCCATGAACGCAGCACGGATCCTGGCAGGCGGCGTCCTCACCCTGCTCGCGCTGGGATTGACCGCTGCGCCCGCGCTTGCCGGCACACGGTCGGCCTCCGCTCCCAAGGCGTTGCCCCCGGTCGCGGCGCCTCGCGTATCGGGCGTCCGTCCGCCCGAGGTGTTCCAGGTCAACCCGACGAAGGTGAACCCGACCGTGCAGCCGAACATCATGATCGTCGGCCAGTTCTTGACGCCGGCCACGACGGTGCAGGTCGGCACCCGGCCGGCAACCACCGTTCAGGTGCCGGACGCCAATCACCTGCTGGTCAAGCTTCCCGACCATCTTTCCGGCGGGACCTATCAAATCGAGGTCACCAACGAGGCCGGCAGCGTCATGGCAAACGACAGCCTCGTGGTGGACAACACGGGCGATCAGCCGAGCACCCTGACCTACCTGATGGGCGGTGGCTTCCTCGCCTTCCTGGTGCTGGTCATGCGGCTGGCGCGGACCCCCGGGCTCTCCTAACCCCGGCGAGGACCGGACATCAACAGCGCCAGGTCGTGCTCCTCAACCTGATCCGGCTCCGGCTCCGGCTCCGGACCGAGGGCTGCCTGGGGCACCACCCGGATCGCGGCCAGCGCGCCACGTACCTGTCCAAGGTTGCGCTTCGCGTCGTTGAACGCGTTCTGGATCATCGTGCTGCCGCGGGCGATGCTGTTTTCGAGGAGGCGATCGAGCGCGGTGACGTTGTCGTCGATCTGCTGGAGGTAGCCCTCGAGGTTCTCGATATCGATCGAGCGCGCGTACTGCAGATGCAGCCTGAAGAGAGCGAGCACATACGGGATCGTCATGCTGTACGGCATCAGGATCACACCCTCTCGGTAGGCCTCCAGGTGCGCCCGCCGGCAGGCGTTGAAGACGGGGTCGGGAACGGCGGCCACCGCGAATGCCAGCGTCGCTCCCGGATCGATGTACTGTCGGACCTCGCGGACCTTCAGCCGCAAAACGCGCTCGATGTCCTGGACAATCGCTGCCTCCTTCGCGGGTTCCTGGAGCTCATCGCTGAGCCGGTCGAGCAACTCGGGCGACGGCCACTTGCTATCGATCGGCAACCGCTTACCGTTGGCGAGGACGAGCGCGAATTCAACCACCTTGCCGTTCACCCTGAAATTCATGTCGATCATCTCGGCGGGGAACTG
>VBJI01000147.1 GCA_005880875.1 Chloroflexota bacterium | reverse complement strand
TGCGAACCACCAAACCTCGCCGACCGTCCAGGATGCGCCGGGCTGTAGCCATTGGGCGCGCACCGAGTTCAATAACGGCGCGAAATTGGGGCCGTTGACGATCTGTTTTCGGCCAGCCTCGACAGCTGCGCCTCTGACCTTACGTTGGGCGCCCGACATGGGGTTCTTCTGCTGCAAGGCCGACCTGAAGCTCAGATAACGGCTGCTGTTCACCAATCCCGAGCCGGTTGCAGCTGGTCGTCCAGCTGGCCCCGGCAGGTGCTGCAGACGTAGGCCTCGTCGTCGTTCGCCCGCCGATACTCGCCCCCATCGAGAAAGGCGTCGAGGACTCGGCCACAGAGATCGCAGGTAACTTCGTGCCCGGCGCAGTGTCGGGATGCCGCAGTACTTACACGCGGCGACCTCATGCTGGCGACGCAGCGCCAGCATCTCCTCGGATACGTCCGCCAGACTTTCCAGTTGGCTGGCATCGCTTTCAGCGGCATCCGGGCGCCCGGCATCGACTGGGAGCAGGCTGGTCTTCTGCCGGAGGAACTCCCGAGCATCGTCGGCATCCTCGGCTGGTACAGCGATCGTTAGCGTGGCCGGCTCTCCGTAGACCGGTATGAACGATGGGGCCGCCGTGGCGTTCTCAACGGAGACGCGGTAGCCGGCGACCTCGAGCGTCGTGCGCACCAGGTCGGCGTCCACGGCCGACCTCGTCTCGTAGATCGTCGTCCACGCGGAATCGAGCGGACCAGCCACGGACCTTGGAATGCCTGAACTTGGCGCAGCTCGTCATCGACAAGCGCTACGAGGGCATCCCCGGAGTCTCTCTGGGCGGATACGTGGCCGGCGTCGCGGCCAAAGAGCTCGGCGCGTCGGTGACTGTCGCGCTTGCCAGGGTTGTGGCGCCCGGATCGATCGTCACCCTCGAGCGGAGCGACTCCCAGGTGCTCTTGCGCGTTGACGATGAGTTGGCGGCAACGGCCGAACGGTCGCAATTTGAAACCACGGCACCGGTACCGGTCACCGCTCGAGATGCCGAGACCGCCTCCGAGCGTTATCCGGGGTTCGACCGCCACTTCTTTCCAAACTGCTTCACGTGCGGTCCGAGCCGGTTGGTTGGTGAAGGCCTCCGGGTCTTTCCCGGTCCTGTCGATGGCAGGCCGCTGGTGGCGACCCTCTGGCGACCGCCGCCGATGGTGTGGCAAGCCGATCGGACGGTGGCTTCCGAGTTCCTGTGGGCGGCTCTGGATTGTCCGGCCATCTGGGCCCACGTCGTTCATGGTGGCTCGGAGCCGGATGACCGCGCCGTGAGCGGCCGGCTGTCCCTCGATCAGCATGCGCCGGTGCCGGGCGAGGGCGTCAGCATCGTGGTTGGCTGGCCAATCCGGCGCGACGGTCGCAAGGTCATAGCCGGTGCCGGGATCTTCTCCGAGACCGGGGATCTGCTCGTGGAAGCGCGCCAGACCATGATCCTCACGGATCGTGGCGTGCCACTCCACCCCGATGCCTGGCGCGCCACCGACCGGAACGCCGCGCCGGCGTCCTAGCAAACTCGGTGCGCTTCGTTAGTTGTATCTCCAGGCTATGCCACGGAAGGCGGCGACTCCCTACGAACTGATCATCCTGCCGGCCTCGGAGCTCCCGGTGCTCGAGCGAGTGAAACGGCTTAGCTGGAGTGCCTTCGAGGACCTTGTCGCAGAGGTTTACCGGCGCAAGGGGTTTCATGTGGAGCAGACGCCGCGAGGACGCGCGGATGGCGGGTACGATCTCGTCCTGCTCAAGGAGCAGGATTCGATCCTGGTTCAGTGCAAGCACTGGCTCGTTTACAAAGTCGGCGTGCCGAAAGTGCGTGAGCTCGCCGGGGCGATGCATAAGGTTGGCGCGACTGGCGGCGTCTTCGTGACGACCGGCGCGTTTACTCCGGCGGCACGGCAATTTGCCAATGGTTTGCCCATCGAGCTGGTCGACGGCGAGACACTGATCAGCTGGCTTCCGGTTTCCGAGGCGCCATCCTGTCCGAAGTGTCAAAAGCCGATGGTGTGGCGAACCGCCGGAAAGGGTCCCCATAAGGGCGACCAATTCTGGGGCTGTCCCGACTACCCTCGTTGCCGGGGACTGCGGCAGGCAGCGTGAATCCCGACCAGCGTTCCACTGATCTGCCAGCTGAACTGCCGCGATCGCTCAAGGTTGCGAGGGCTCTGCTTCTCGTCATGGCCATTTTTCTGGCCCTCAACACCTTCGGTCGGCTTGGGATCGTTCAGCAGTTCGGGATCACCGACGGAATGCCGCAGATTGTTGGGGTCGCCCTAGTCGCCATGGTGGGCGCATCCTTCCTGCTCGCTTGCGTCGGTGCGTTCTTCCTGGCGGGGGTTCGAGCGCGGCTGAACTGGTGGGTGCTGCTCTGCACGCCGATACTGGGGTTTGTCAACATCGCCGTGGCGATCGCCGTGATTCCGGAACAGCACATCGGCGCCTGGACCGTGATGGACGTCTACCTGTTCAACGGCCTGCTGCCGCTGATCGTGTTTGGCGTGCTGCTGAAGCGCTCAGCCCGCGCCTACTTCGGAATCACGCGCCCAGCCGTCCAAGCGAAAGCGGCATAGTTCGCGCGGTTAGGAGACGGCTTCGGCTTCCCGGGTGCGCTCGCGGTCTTCGGTGTAGTCGCGCAGCACCTTCGACCGGCTCGGATGGCGTAGTTTGCGCAGCGCGGTCGCCTCGATCTGCCGGATCCGCTCGCGGGTCAGGCCCATGCGACGGCCGACCTCCTCGAGGGTGCGCGGCTCGTCGTCGACCAGCCCAAAGCGCAGTTGCACTACGCGCCGCTCGCGCGGACGGAGCGTCGCCAGGATGTCCTCGACCTCATTGCGGAACATCGCCTCCGAGGCCGCCTCCAGCGGGGCCACGGCCATCTTGTCCTCGACAAAATCGCCCAGATGCGAATCCTCTTCCTCGCCGATCGGCGACTCGAGGGACACCGGCTGCTGCGAGATCTTCTTCAGCTCCTGCACCTTGTCAACCGTGATGCCCATGCCGTAGGCGAGTTCCTCTTCGCTGGGCTCGCGGCCGAGCTGCTCGAGCAGCGCCCGCGAAACGCGCGCCAGCTGGTTGAGGGTGTCGACCATGTGGACCGGGATGCGGATCGTCCGGGCCTGGTCCGCGATGGCGCGGGTGATCGCCTGGCGAATCCACCAGGTCGCGTAGGTGGAGAACTTGAAGCCGCGCTTGTAGTCGAACTTCTCGACGGCACGCATCAGGCCAAGGTTGCCCTCCTGGATCAGGTCGAGGAAGGACAGGCCGCGGTTCAGGTACTTCTTGGCGACGGAGACCACCAGGCGGAGATTCGCCTCGGTCAGGTGATGGCGCGCCTCTTCCGAGCCCGCTTCCATCTCCTTCGCCAGCTCAACCTCTTCTTTGGCAGTCAGCAGGTTGACGCGGCCGATCTCCTTGAGGTACATCCGGACAGGGTCGTCGAGGGCCACCGAGCTGACCACCTCGACTTCGGTTAGGGTCTCCTCCTCGTCGTCGTCCTGGTCCGCCTCGGCATCGGCGGTCACCGAGATGCCCATCTCCTGGAAGGCGGCCGCAACGCGGACGAAGCCGTCGGCATTGCCCTCGATCGAGGGAAACGCCTTGATCACGTCGTCAGGGGACAGGTAGCCCTGATCCTTCCCCTTGAGGATCAGCGCTTCCGCGCTCAATACCAGCGGGTCGACTTGGACCCGCGCCTTTACCTTGGTCACTCGGGTTTTCTACCCCAATGGTGAAGCCGTCAGTCGGTGCCAGCATTGCGCGTGCTTACCCAAGGCGATCTCAATCGCGCCCTGCTCGCCCGTCAGTTCCTGCTCGACCGGTCCTCTCTGTCGCTGGTGCGGACGCTCGAAGGGATCGGCGGCCTGCAGACCCAATACGCCCCCTCGGGATATGTCGGGCTGTGGTCGCGGCTGCGGAATTTCCGGCGCGAGGCCCTGACGACCGCCCTCGAGCGGCGGCAGGTCATCCAGGGCACCCTGCTTCGCAGCACGATTCACATGGTCTCGGCTGCGGACTATCCACTCTTTCTGGCCGCGGTAAAGCAGGCTCGACAGGAATGGTGGCGACGAACCCGCAAGGAGTTTGGGACGATCGACATGGAGGCCGCCATCGTCGTCTTCCAGGAGCACCTCAGCGGCGGACCGCGACGCGCCACCGAGCTGAAGGAGCTGCTCTCGGCGCACGGCTACCCGGCAATTGCCTGGAACGGCATAGCGCAGTGGGTCGACCTGGTCCGCATTCCGCCGTCGGGCACCTGGGACCAGCGACGCGCCGACCTCTACGGCCTGGCCGAGACCTGGGTGGGCGCGAAGCAAGCGACGGAGGCGGCCGGACTCGAGCACGTGATTCGCCGATACCTGGCCGGCTTTGGACCGGCAGCCCTTCGCGAGATCGCCGACTGGGCTGGCATCCCGCACGCGAGTCTTCTTCCAGCGTTGAGCCGAATCCGGTTGCGGCGGTTTCGCGACGAGCAGGGGAGAGAGCTGCTCGATCTGCCGCGCGCGCCGCTGCCCGATGCCGCCACGCGCGCGCCGGTTCGGTTTTTGCCCACGTGGGATGCGACCCTCTTGGTCCACGCCCGACGCACCCAGATCCTTCCCGAGCAGTACCGTCCGCTCGTTTTCAACACCAGGACCCCCCACTCGAAACCCACGTTCCTGGTTGATGGCGCCGTCGCCGGCTCCTGGCGCTACGAAGGCGGCCGCATCCTGATAGAGCCCTTCGAACCGTTGCCGCGGCGCGTCCGAACGGAGGTCGACGAGGAGGCCCAGCGCCTGGCGGCGTTCCACGCCGGCTGAAGAAAAAGAATCGGCGCCCCATCAAGATGAGGGGCGCCGACTTTCGAAGGTCGAAGCCTAGCGGCTCTGTCCCGGCTGCGTCGGCCAGGTGCTCGGCTTGTGCTCGGGCTGCTGTCCGCCCTGCTTGCCGGGCCACTGCTGTCCCGGCTGGCCACCCTGCTTCTGGGGCCATTGCTGGGGTTGCGGTTGCCCGCCCTGATCGCCTTGCCGCTTCTCGCGCTTGCTCATCGATTCCTCCTGCCGAATGAGTTCGACTCGGGGCCTTTGAACCGGCCGTCGAGTGCCTCGACTATATGGCGGTTTAGGCCCTCACACCCGAACGTCGGCAAGATTTCACGCGTTGCCGCAAGTCAGCCACGGGTCGGGCTGGATTCGCTAAGCGGGCCGCCGCGATCCGCTGCCAAAGTTGTCACGGCGGTGTGAAACACCGCAGGAACGTACCTAACGAGAACGCGATTTCCCGCGGAGCCGTTTGTCGACGTCCATCAGCGTCTCACCGCGATGCCGGCTGCCGGGTCGCGGACGGGTCGGCGGTAAGCGGCCGCCCCACCAGAGGAGGAGACCGATGCCGCCGCCGAGCAGAAGCAGAAAGATGATGGTGCCCGCCATCCGCACAAGGATAGTTGCTCTTAAGCCGCCAGTGGCCCTCGCCCATGAGATAGTGACAATTCCCTCCCCCGTGAACGGGGGAGGGTTAGGGACGGGGCCTGCGCGAGCGCTCTAGGCGCTGGCCGGCGAGTCAGACTTACCGGTCGTCGGCGCCGTCGGCGACTCACCGTGCTCGTGGGGGTGCTGGTGCCAGTAGCCGCCGTATCCCCCGCGGCCCCAGGGCCGCCAGAAGACGAAGCGGAACAGGACGAAGCCGATCAGGAGCACCCAGAACAGGCCGAACAGCGGGAAGAATCCAAACCCGTAATACCCGGGATAGATGACCCGACCGTCAGCGCCCGTGGTCGTCACGATCTGCGCCGTCTGACCGGCGTGGTAGGCCACCAGCCCCACGACGGTCGCGATGCCCACCGTCACCAGTCCCCAAATCCACGCAAAACGTCGATTCATGTTTTCCAACCTCCTTGGTTCTCTGCGATTCATCATCCCCAACACTTGTGAAGGGGCTGTGAACGAATCGCGAGTGGGGGAGGGAACTATCCCGCTTCGAGGTGCTCGGCGATCTGGTTGACCAGACGCTTGTAGAGCTCGCGGTCAGAGGTCGATAGCCGGGAAATCGCGGTCATCATCCTCCTGGCGCCGAGCCCGAACAATCGAACAAAAAGGCGATCGCCCTTCGGCGTGAGTTCGAGCCAGGTCATGCGGCGGTCCTCCGTGTCCGGAACCCGTCTCAGGTAGCCGGCTTCCTCGAGCCGGTCGAGAAGCGGGACGAGGGTGCCGGGCGTCACGCCCAGCCGGCCGGCCAGCTCGCGGCCGCTCATCCGGCCCCATTTGCGGATGGTGACCAGCGCCCGGAACTGCGCCATCGTCAGGTCCAGGTCCATGAAGAAACCGGAGGTATCGGCCGCTATCGCGGCCTGCTGCCGGTGGATGGCCTCCATGATCGAGCGCAGCTCCGGGTCGACCGGATGCTCAGACCAATCCGGCCGGCTGGGTCGGTCCGGCCGGCCGCGCAGACCGAGCCGCGATCTAGATGCCACCATTTCGGTTCTGCTTGGAGTTTATCGAATGACTTGACTTCTGTCAATCACTTGACTTCCTTCAATCATTCGATATAATCGAACGGCATGCGCGGCCTGCTCCGGTTGCTGGTGACTTTTCTGCGCCCCTACAAGGGCCCCGTCGCCCTGGTGGTGATCCTGGTCCTGGCGCAGTCGATCGCCAACCTCTATCTGCCCAACCTCAACGCCGACATCATCAACAACGGCGTCGTCAAAGGCGACATCGGGTACATCTGGCGGATCGGCGGCCTGATGCTCGCGCTGGCGGTGGTGGTCGGGGTGCTGGCCATCATCGCCGTGTATTTCTCCTCGCGAGCCTCGATGGGTCTGGGCCGTGATGTGCGGCGGGCGGTCTTCGAACGGGTGCAGGAGTTTTCCGCGCGGGAGATGAATCGATTCGGGACGCCCTCGCTGATCACGCGCAATACCAACGACGTCCAGCAGGTACAGCTCTTCGTCCAGCTGGCGCTGAGCATCCTGGTGACCGCGCCCATCATGCTGGTGGGCGGCATCATCCTGGCGGTCCGTGAGGACGTCACGCTTTCGAGCATCTTGATCGTGATCCTGCCACTGATGGTGGCGGTGATCGGCACCCTGATGTATTTCGCGATCCCCCTCTTCCAGGCGATCCAGGTGAAGATCGACCGCATCAACCAGGTGCTCCGCGAGCAGATCACGGGCGTGCGCGTCATCCGGGCGTTCAATCGCACCCCGTTTGAAAAGGATCGCTTCGAGGCCGCCAATGCGGACCTGACCGGCACCGCGCTGCGGGTCAACCGCATCTTCGCCACGGCGCTGCCCGCGTTGCTGCTGATCATGAACCTGTCGAGCGTCGCCGTCGTCTGGTTCGGCGGCCACCTGATCGACAGCGGCCAGATGCCGGTCGGAAACCTGATCGCGTTTCTCGCCTACATCCTGCAGATCCTCTTTGCCGTGATGATGGCGGTCATGATGGCGATCTTCATTCCCCGGGCGGCCGCCAGCGCCTCGCGCCTCGAGGAGGTGCTGAGCACGCAGCCATCGATCGCCGAGCCGGCGACCGCGGTCGAGCCGGCCCACCTGACGGGGACCGCCGAATTCCGCCAGGTCACCTTCGGATATCCGGGTGGCGAGGCGCCGGTGTTGCACGAGCTCTCGTTCGAGCTGCGGCCGGGTGAGACCACCGCGATCATCGGTGGAACCGGGTCGGGCAAGACCACGCTGGTGAACCTGATTCCGCGGTTCTTCGATGTCACCGCCGGCGCGGTGCTGGTCAACGATGTCGACGTCCGCCAGCAATCGCTGGAGGGGCTGTGGAGCGCGATCGGGCTCGTCCCCCAGCAGGCCTATCTGTTCCGCGGCACCATCGCGGATAACCTGCGCTTCGGCAACGAAGAGGCGACCGAGGCTGAGCTCTGGCGCGCCCTCGAGGTGGCGCAGGCGCGCGACTTCGTGACGGCGCTTCCCCAGCAGCTCGAGGCGCCCGTCGACCAGGGTGGCACCAACCTCTCCGGCGGTCAGCGCCAGCGGCTGGCGATCGCGCGCGCGGTCGTCAAGCGGCCGCAGCTGTACCTGCTCGATGACTGCTTCTCGGCGCTCGATGCCGGGACCGACGCGCGATTGCGCGCCGCGCTGAAGCAGGCGGCCAGCGACGCGACGGTCGTCATCGTCGCGCAGCGGGTCAGCACCATCCTGCATGCCGATCGGATCATCGTGCTGGATGCGGGCCGGATCGTCGGCATGGGAACCCACCGGCAGCTGCTGTCGAGCACCAACGCCTACCGGGAGATCGTCGAATCCCAACTCGGCGAGGAGGCGGTGGCATGATGGCGCGCGGCGCGGGCGGCCCAGCGGGCCGGCCGCCGGCCGGTCGCGGCTTCGGTGGCGGGATGGGCGGCATGCTGCCGGCCCAGAAGACCAGGGACCTGCGAAAGACGCTCCGCCAGCTCCTCGCTCGGCTCCGGCCGGAGCGGATGCCGATCGCGGTCTCCGTCATCCTGGCCCTGGCGTACGTCGCCCTGTCGGTGATCGGGCCCAAGATCATCGGCAACGCGACGAACGTGATCTTCAACGGCGTGATCGGCAAGGCGTTGCCGGCGGGCCTCACCAAACAGCAGGCCGTCGCCCAGCTGCGGGCCCACGGAAAGGGGCAGATCGCGGACCTGGTCTCCGGCGCCAACGTGGTGCCCGGTCACGGCATCGATTTCACAATGCTCGGGCAGATCCTGGCCCTGGCGGCGCTGGTCTACATCTTCGCCTCGCTGTTCAGCTGGCTGCTTGCCTACGTCGTGGCGGGCGTGGCGCAGCGCACCGTGTTCGGCCTGCGGCGAGACGTCGAGGACAAGCTGGCGCGCCTGCCGCTGAAATACTTCGACAGCCACGCGCACGGCGACCTGCTCAGCCGGGTGACCAACGACATCGACAACATCACGACCACCCTGCAGCAGGGCCTGAGCCAGCTGCTGACCTCCATCCTGACGATTGCCGGGGTGCTGGTGATCATGGTCTGGATCAGCCCGCTGCTCGCGGTCGTCGCCCTGGTCACGGTTCCGCTGTCGATCGTCGTCACGCTGTTGATCGCGCGGCGGTCGCAGACGCAGTTTGCGGCGCAGTGGGCGCGCACCGGTACGCTGAACGGCCACGTGGAACAGATGCACACGGGTCACGCCCTCGTCCAGGTCTTCGGCCAGCGGAAAAAGGCGATCGACGACTTCGATCAGCAGAATCAGGCGCTCTATGAGGCCAGCTTTCGCGCCCAATTCCTGTCCGGCATCATTTTTCCGGCGATGGCCTTCATCGGCAACCTGAACTACGTCGTGATCGCGGCGGTCGGTGGCTTCCGGGTCGCGACCGGCACCATGACGCTGGGCGACGTCCAGGCCTTTATCCAGTACTCGCGGCAGTTCACGATGCCGATCACGCAGCTCGCCAGCCAGCTGAATCTGCTGCAATCGGGGCTGGCATCGGCGGAACGCGTCTTCGAGTTCCTCGCGGCCGAAGAAGAGGTGCCTGACCACGCCCGCGCAGCACTCGGACAACCGGCGGGTGAGGTTGCTCTCGAGCATGTCTCCTTCCGCTACGAACCGGAAAAGCCGCTTATCACCGACTTCAACCTGGAGGCGCAGCCCGGCCAGACGATTGCGATCGTTGGACCGACCGGCGCGGGCAAGACGACGATCGTCAACCTGCTGATGCGCTTCTATGAAATCGACGAAGGGCGGATCTGCCTGGACGGTATCAACGCCGCGGACCTGCGCCGGGAAGACGTTCGCCGGGTTTTCGGCATGGTGCTGCAGGACACCTGGCTGTTCACCGGGACGATCCGGGACAACATCGCCTACGGAAAGGTTGGCGCGACGAGCGAGGAGATCCTGGCCGCGGCGCAGGCCGCCCACGTCGACCAGTTCGTCCGCACGCTACCGGACGGCTACGACACCGTGCTCAACGACGATGCCTCGAACATCTCTGCCGGGCAGAAGCAGTTGCTGACGATCGCGCGCGCCTTTCTCGCCGATCCCACGATCCTGATCCTGGACGAGGCCACCAGCAACGTCGACACCCGGACCGAGGTGCTGATCCAGCAGGCGATGGCCCAACTCCGCCAGGGGCGGACGAGCTTCGTGATCGCCCATCGCCTGTCGACGATCCGCAACGCCGACAGCATCGTGGTGATGGACCAGGGCCGCATCGTCGAGCAAGGCACGCACGAAGACCTGCTCCGCCGACACGGCTTCTACGACAGGCTGTACAACAGCCAGTTCACCGACGCGCTCGCCGAAGCCAGTTAGGCCAGGGCGTTGGCGCGCAGTCGCTGCGCCATCGCCGCGATCACCTGCATCGCCAGGCCGTCGTTGCCCTTGATCGCATCCCGAAACTGCGCGTGGCTG